>CAZCZH010000161.1:0-6311 GCA_964502985.1 uncultured Gemmatimonadales bacterium | reverse complement strand
GACAACGCCGAGATGCACTACGTGTACGCCGTGGCGCTCGCCAAGGTATCCCCCGATTCGACGCCCAAAGCGGTGAGCGAGCTGTCGATCGCCGACAGCCTGAACGGGGATCCGCCGGCCGACGAGGAGCTGGCCACCAACATCGACCAGGCGATGAAGGCCCTGTGGGGCCCGATGGTCAACGACGCCGTGCGGCTCCTGAGCGCCGGCAAGGTCGCGGAGGCGGAGAACAAGCTGAACAACGCGGTGGCCATCAATCCGCAGGGCAAGGAGGGCCACCTCGCGCTGGGCGCCGTGTACCAGACCAAGAAGGAGTACGACAAGGCGATCGAGGAGTACAAGAAGGCGCTCGAGATCGATCCCGACTACAAGAACGCCATGATGCGCCTGGCGCAGGTGTACCAGCTCGAGGCCGAGCAGTACGCTTCCAGCGGCGACAGCGCGAAGGCCGCCCGGGCGACGGACGTCGCGAGCGAGGCCGCCGGCATCTACCAGGACTACCTGGACCGCAACCCGGGCGATCTCGAGGCCATCGAGCAGCTCGCCGGGCTGTACGCGTCCCTCGGTCAGATGGAGAAGGCGGAGCCGCTGATCCGGCAGATCATGGACTCCGACAGCGTGGGAGCGGAGACGTACACCGATTTCGGCTTCCGGCTGGCCAACGCCCAGCAGCTGGACCTGGCCGAGGAGGTCCTCAACAAGGCCGTCGCCATGACCGACTCGCTGGCAGCCGAGCCCCTGTCCTATCTGGCGTTCGTCAAGATCCAGAAGAACGACCTGCCGGGCGCCAATGCCGTGCTCGAGAAGGAGCTCGAGGTCGACCCGTCGAACCCCGAGTCGTGGGAGTACCTGGGCTACGTCAGGCGCGACATGGGCGACAGCCCGGGCGCCCAGGAGGCGTTCGAGAAGGCGCAGAACATCCCGCTCAAGCTCGAAGGGCTCAACATGAGCCAGAAGTCGGACAAGTCGTGGGCCATCGAGGCCACGTTCTCCAACCGCACCAAGACCCCGGTGCAGGACGTCAAGCTGCGCTTCACGCTGGTCGGCGCGGACGGGAAGGTCCTCGAGACCAAGGACGCCGAGGTCGCCGGTCAGCCGCTGGAGGCCGGGCAGGCGGAGAAGGTCTCGGTCGACTTCAGCGTGCCGGCGGAAAACCCGCGCGTGCGCTACGAGATCCTCGAGTCGTAGCCGGCGACATCGAACGACGACACCGGACGGCGGGCGCTTCGGCGCCCGCCGTTTTTCGTTTCGCCACGTCGGTGCGAGCCCGGCACGGCGCGCCCGATTGACGCCGCCGGCGGGCCGGGATAGGTTTTTCGCGCCGCATCGCGAGCGGGCGTAATTCAGTGGTAGAATGCCAGCTTCCCAAGCTGGACGTCGCCGGTTCGAATCCGGTCGCCCGCTCCACCTCCCGGCCGCACGCCCCTGCTTGACACCTGCGCCGCGCGAAGCCTAAACTCGAGCTTCAATCCTGATCTCATGTCCCGCGTCCTATCCGTCGAGAAGCGCGCCATTTAGCCCGCTCGCGCGAAGGAGCACGCGATGGAGGAACGGCGCACCTTCCTGATCGTCGCCTGGGCCTTCCTGCTGGCGCTCTTCCTGTGGTCCGTCCAGCCCGTCCTGTCGCCCGTCGTCCTGTTCCTGGCGCTGGCGTACATGCTGGGGCCGCTGTTCGGCACGGCGCTCTACCGGCGGATCCTGGTGACCCTCGGGGTGCTGCTCTTCCTGTACGCCGTCGACGTGGCGGGGACGGTGCTGGCGCCGTTCGCGCTGGCCTTCGTCCTGGCGTACGTCGCGCACCCGCTGGTCGACGCGCTGGAGCGCCGGCGCGTGGGCCGCGCGTGGGGCTCGCTCGCCGTGCTCGTCGTGGCCGGCCTTCTGATCGCGCTGGCGGCGATCCTCCTCGTCCCCGTCCTCACCGAGCAGGGCGCCCAGTTCCTGCGCGACCTGCCGAAGCTCG
Source organism: uncultured Gemmatimonadales bacterium (assembly GCA_964502985.1). Taxonomy (GTDB): domain Bacteria; phylum Gemmatimonadota; class Gemmatimonadetes; order JACCXV01; family JAHWKZ01; genus CAZCZH01. The sequence goes on along the minus strand of CAZCZH010000161.1, from coordinate 4,351 downwards.
TCGACCAGCTCCTGGCGTGGTACCGGGCCGAGGTCACGGAGCTGTCCCACAGCGACCTGCCGATCCTGCGCGACGTGCCGTTCGAGCAGGCGCTCGAGGTCGACGCCGGCGACGTCGGCGCGTTCATCGCCCAGCAGGTCCAGCAGCTCCACCCGACGTGGGAGACGGCGGTCGGGCTGGGGAAGGGCGTCCAGACGGCGTTGACGATCATCGGCTACCTGATCCTGACGCCCGTCCTGACGTACTACCTGCTGCGCGACTTCTCGCGCATGCAGACATGGGTCGCGGACGTCCTGCCGCCGGAGCGCCGGGAGCGGACACTGGGCTTTCTCCACCGCTACGACGTCCTGCTGGGCGAGTTCCTGCGCGGCCAGCTCGTGGTGGCGGCGTTCGTCGGTGTCGCGACGGCGGTCGGCTTCACCCTGATCGGCTTCCCCAACGCCGTCCTGCTGGGCGTCGTGGCCGGCGTGTTCAACATCGTCCCGTACCTGGGACTCGTGGTGAGCCTGATACCGGCGGTCCTGATCGCGCTCGCCACCCCCGCCCCGTGGGTCGGGCTGTTCAAGGTGGCGGTCGTGTTCTTCGCCGTGCAGTCGCTCGACGGCTACTTCCTGTCGCCGCGGATCGTCGGCGAGCGCGTCGGGCTCCACCCGGTGTGGGTCATGCTGGCGATCATCCTGGCCGGCACGTTCCTGGGGATCGTCGGGCTCCTGCTGGCGATCCCGATCGCGGTCCTCATCAAGCTGATGGTCTCGCGGAGCTGGGAGGCGTACCGCGACTCCGTCTACTACCAGGCCGGCGAGATCGACGACGACGCCCCGCCGGCGGGCGCGGAGGCCGGGTGAGCCGCCCCGTCGTGGCCATCGTCGGTCGGCCGAACGTCGGCAAGTCGACCCTGTTCAACCGGATACTGGGGACGCGCCACGCGATCGTCGACGACCGTCCCGGCGTGACACGCGACCGACACACGGCGGACGCGGAGTGGTCCGGGCGGCGCTTCACGCTGGTCGACACGGGCGGGCTCCTGCCCGAGGCGGACGAGACCCTGGCCCGCGAGATCAACACCCAGATCCACGCCGCCATCGACCAGGCAGACGTGTGCCTCCTCGTCGTCGACGGTCGAGCCGGCCTGACGGCTACCGACCGCGATGCGGCGGAGCTCCTCCGGACGAGCGGCAAGCGGGCGATCCTCGTCGTCAACAAGACCGACAACGTGAAGCAGGCCGAACGGCTGGTATGGGAGTTCTACGAGCTCGGGCTGGGGGACCCGCATCCCGTGTCGGCCCTGACCGGGGCGTATTCGGGGGACCTGCTGGACGCCGTCGTCGAGGCGCTGCCGGAAGCGGCCGACGAGCAGGCCGAGCCCGACACGATCACGGTCGCCGTCGTGGGGAAGCCGAACGTCGGGAAATCGTCGCTCCTCAACCGGCTCCTCGGCGAGGAGCGGTTCATCGTGTCGCCCGAGGCGGGCACCACGCGGGACGCGGTGGACACCGTGCTCGAGCGCGACCGGCGCCGCTTCCGGCTCGTCGACACGGCCGGGATCCGGCGCCATTCGGCGCTCGAGGAGGGGCTCGAATACTACACCTACCTGCGCGCCGTGCGGGCCCTCGGGCGAGCCCAGATCGCGGTCGCCGTGCTGGACGCGGCCGAGCCCCTGTCACGGCAGGATCTGCGCATCCTGAACCTGGTCGAGGAGCGCCGCCGGGGGATCGTCGTGTGCGTCAACAAGTGGGACATGATCGAGAAGGACGAGCGGACGGCCGCGGCCTACGAAGCGACGTTCAAGGCCCAGGCGCGGACGCTGGAGTACGCCCCGCTGGTGACGATCAGCGCGTTGACCGGCCAGCGCGTGGGGCGCGTCCTGGACCTCGTCGAGCGGGTCTGGGAGGAGTGGCACAGGAAGGTTCCCACGCCGGCCCTCAACCGGACCCTCCACGCGGCGACGAAGCGCGTCCAGCCGCCCCAATCCAAGGGCCGCCGCGGCGGGCGTACGGTGCGCGTTCTGTACGGCCACCAGGTGGAGACGGGCCCGCCCCTGATCCTGTTCTACTCGAACGATCCCGAGGCCGTGCCCGAGCACTACCGACGCTACCTCGAGCACGCGGTCCGGGACGCGTTCGGCTTCGAGGGCGTGCCGCTGAGGATCTTCTATCGCCAGGCGAATCCCCGGGCGAAGGTCCGGGCCGGCGCCGGCGCGGACGGGGAGGAGGCGGAGTGAGCGCGCTGTTGGCGAGCGTCGGGCTGGGATACCTGATCGGTTCGTTCCCCACCGCCTATCTGGCGGGCCGCGCACGGGGCGTCGACCTGAGGACGAAGGGGAGCGGCAACTACGGGGCGACGAACGTCTACCGGAACCTCGGCGCGGGCCCCGCCGTCGTCGTCCTGGTGGTCGACGTGGCCAAGGGGTTGCTGCCGGTGAGCCTGTTGCCGCGCGCCCTGCCGGCGACGTCGGTCGCGCCCGCGACGCAGGCCGTGCTGGTCGCCGTGGCGGCCGTCCTGGGGCACGTGTTCTCCGTGTTCGTCGGCTTCCGGGGCGGGAAGGGCATCGGGACGGCCGCCGGGGCGTACCTCGCGCTGGCCCCGTGGGCCACGCTGGTGGCGGCCGCCGTCTGGCTGGCCGTCCTGGCGTGGCGCCGGATCGTCTCGCTGGCGTCGCTGTGCGCGGCGGTAGCCCTGGTCGCGGCCGTGCTGGCGTTCCACGTCGCGGCGCTGCCGTCCAGTGCGCCGCTCGTCGCGGTCACGGTAGCGCTCTCCGGGTTCGTGTTCTGGACGCACCGCGAGAACCTGGGGCGTCTGCGCCGCGGGGAGGAGAAGCCGATCGTCGGAGGTGGCCGGTGAACGGGCCGGCGGCCGTCGTGGGCGCGGGTTCGTGGGGCACGACGCTGGCCCACCTGCTGGCGACGAACGGAGTCGACGAGGTCCGCCTGTGGGCCCGGGACCCCGCACTCGCGGAGACGATGCGCAGCGAGCGCCGCAACCCGCGGTACGTGCCGGGCCTCCGACTCGACGACGCGGTGTTCCCGACGGCCGATCTGGCGCAGGCCGTGTCGGGCGCGGGGCTCGTCGTGTCGGTGACGCCGAGCCACGCCGTGCGCGAGGTCATGTCGCGGGCCGCTTCCGATGTCGAGAGCGAGGCCATCGTCGTCTCGGCGTCCAAGGGGATCGAGAACGACTCGCTCGAGCGGATGACGGAGGTCCTGGCCGACGTCCTGTCGAGCGGTCCCGAGCGGCTGGCCGTTCTGTCCGGCCCGTCGTTCGCGGCCGAGGTCGCCCGCGGCGCGCCGACGGCCGTCACGCTGGCTTCGTTCGAGGAATCCGTCGCCGAGGAGGCCCGCGCGGCGTTCGCCAGCCCGCGGTTCCGCGTCTACACCTCGGACGACGTCCCCGGCGTCGAGCTCGGCGGCGCCGTGAAGAACGTCGTGGCGATCGCCTGCGGGATCGCCGACGGGCTGGGCTACGGCCACAACGCGCGCGCGGCCCTGATCACGCGCGGGCTGGCCGAGATATCGCGGCTCGGCATGGCGCTCGGCGGAGAGCGCCTGACGTTCATGGGCCTGGCCGGGCTCGGCGACCTGGTCCTGACGTGCACCGGGGACCTGTCGCGGAACCGCACCGTGGGCCTGCGCCTCGGCGCCGGCGAGTCCCTGGAGGCGATCCTCGCCGACACCCGGCAGGTCGCCGAAGGCATCCGCACGACCCGCTCGGTTCGCGACCTGTCGCGGCGGATCGGGGTCGAGATGCCGATCGTGGAGCAGGTGCACGCCATGTTGTACGAGGCCAAGGATCCCCGCGTCGTCGTCGACGAGCTCATGACGCGGGAGTCCAAGCCGGAGTTCCAGCGGAGGTAGAGATGACGGCGTTCAACCCTATTGCCCGCAAGGAGTACTACTCGATCGGGGAGGTGTGCGAGATCACCGGCCTCAAGGCCCACGTGCTGCGCTACTGGGAGACCCAGTTCAAGCAGCTCGTGCCGTCCAAGAACCGTGCCGGAAACCGCGCCTACCGGCGCCGCGACATCGAGATGGTGCAGCTCGTGAAGTCGCTGCTGTACGAGCAGAAATACACCATCGAGGGCGCTCGCCAGCGCCTGGACGCGATGCGCAGGGAGGGGGAGCAGCTCGAGGCCGAGCTCGAGGAAGCCCGTGTCAAGGACACGTTCGAGACGCTGGCCGAGGACCTGGCCTCGCTGGTCGACTACATCGACGCGTTCCGCCGAGGCGACGCCGAGCCCGGCGAGGCGGAATGAACGGGGAGGCGGGCGCGCGCCAGGCGGCGACGCCGGGGAGCGTGGCGCTCGTCGGGCCAGGCGGGATCGCGGCCGACATCGAGGGTCGCCTGGTCGTCGCCG
>CAZCZH010000160.1:0-6403 GCA_964502985.1 uncultured Gemmatimonadales bacterium | reverse complement strand
CAGCTCGCGCACGTTGCCCGGCCAGTCGTAGGCGCACAGCGCCTGGAACGCGCGCTCGGTGAAGATCTGGTCCTGGCTGCGATTGCCGCCGGGGACCGAGCCGTGGAACCCGGCCGCGCTCAGCACGTGATCGAGGAGCAGCGGGATGTCCTCGCGCCGCTCGCGCAGGGGCGGGATGACGATCGGGATCACGTTCAGGCGGTAGAACAGGTCCTGGCGGAAGTTGCCCCGGTCGACCTCCTTGTCGAGGTCCTTGTTCGTCGCCGCCAGGATACGCACGTCGACGGCTACCGCCTCGGTCGCGCCGACGGGGATGATCTCGCGCTCCTGGAGCACACGCAGGAGCTTGACCTGGATGGGCGGAGTCGTGTCGCCGATCTCGTCGAGGAACAGGGTGCCCCCCGCGGCGACCGTGAACAGGCCCTCCTTGTCGCGGATGGCCCCGGTGAAGGCGCCCTTGACGTGACCGAACAGCTCGGACTCCAGCAGCGGCTCGGGGAGCGCCCCGCAGTTGATCGGCACGAACGGTCCCTCGGCGCGCGTAGAGTGGTGGTGGATGAACCGCGCGAAGAGCTCCTTCCCCGTGCCGCTCTCGCCCATCAGCAGGACCGTGCTGTCCGTCGGGGCGACCTGCTGGGCGACGTCGAGAACCTCCTTGAAGGCTTCGCTCTCGCCCACGGGCTCGATCTTCAACGATTCGCCGACCTTGCGACTGAGGGCCTGATTCTCGCGGGCCAGCTTGACGTTCTTCTCCTCCAGCCGGTGCATCTCCAGGGCCTGCCGCGCGGACAGAATCAGCTCCGGGTTCTTGTATGGCTTCTTGAGATATCGGAATGCGCCTTCATTGCAGGCCTGCATGGCGACGTCCTCGTCACCCTGAGCTGTGATCAGGATGACCTTGGCCAGGGGGTCCTGGGCACGCGCCGCCTTGAGCACCGCGATCCCGTCGCGTCCCGGCAGCCGCAGATCCGTCACGACCAGGTCGATGGGTCCCTTCTCCTGGATCCAGGCGATGGCCTCGTCGCCGCCCTCGACGCTGTCGACCTCGAACTTGTTGCGCTTGAACAGGACCGAAAGCGCCTCGCGGACGCCGGCCTCGTCTTCGACAAGCAGGACGTTCGGGCTTCTCTCTTCCTTCGTCACGGACGCTCTTTCTGGCTGTGGGCTGGGCTCCCGGCGGTCGGTCGCGAAACGAATATAGGGCCCGCTCTCCGACCGGCGCTATCGCCAGCCGGCGAGTCGGTCGCGCTTCTCACCCGGCGCGCGGCAGGGCGATGCGGAACGTCGACCCCTCTCCGGGAGCGCTCTCGACCCACACCATCCCACCGTGCAGGTCGACGATCCGGTGCACGATCGCCAGACCCATCCCGAACCCCGTGGAGCGGGTGGTGAAGAACGGATCGAAGATCCGCTCGCGGACCTCGGCCGGCATGCCGACCCCGTTGTCGCGCACTTCGAGGGCGACGAACGGCCCGCCGGCGCGCTCGATCCCCGGCAGGCGCGGGTCCCCTCCGAGGCGCACCTCGATCCGGCCGGCAGCCTGGTGCCGGACCGCCTCGCGGGCATTGGTCAGGAGGTTCAGGCAGACCTGCTTGAGCAGATTGTAATCCCCCTCCACCCAGTACGATCGAGGCGGACGGCTGAACGACAGCCGCGCCGGGTCGGACCCTGCCGCGACCCGCTCGACCTCGAGCGCATCCTCGACCACGTCGCACAGGTCTATCCGTTCGCGGGTCCGGATATCCATCCGCGAGAACGCCATGAAGTCGCTGATCAGCGCGCTGAGCCGATCCGTCTCGCGCACGACGAGCCCCAGCAACCGCTCGTCCTCGGCCTCGCTCGGGCGAACGCGGCCGCCGAGAAGCTCGACCGACGAGCGGATCGCGGCCAATGGATTCTGGATTTCGTGGGCCAGGCCGGCGGCCAGTTCGGCCACGGCCTTCAGCCGGTCCGCCTGGCGCGCCAGGTCCTCGAGCCGCTTGACGTGACCGATGTCCTTGAGGATCGCCGCGGCCCCCTTCTTCCGGCCGCGCGGGTCGTACAGGATCGTCGTGGCCACGCTGTATGGCCGCGGTTTCCCCGCGGGGTCTTTCAGGGCGACCTCGGCGTACTCGATCTCGTGCTCGTCGCGCAGGGTTTCCAGCAGGGCGTCGGCCAGCCGAGCCCCCCCGTCGTCGCGAGCGCGCAGGTCGCGGACCCGCGGAACTCCGCCGATGCCTAGTTGGGCGCGCGCGGTGTAGTTGACGAAGTCGATCTCCTGGTCGGCGTTCACCGACACGATCCCGCTCTCGACCGTGTTGAGGATGTCCTGGGCGTCGATACGCGCTCCGGCGAGCTGCTCCTCGAGCTCCTCCAGGCGGGCACCCTGACTCTGCAGCCGCCGACCCGCCAGGCCGCTGGCGGCCCCGACCAGGAAGAACACCGCCGCCGTCAGGGCCAGGCTCCACAGGATGGCACCCGCCGGACCCGTCAGGTTCGGCAGCTCGACGATCCCGCCGATGCTCGGGAGCAATGGCAGGAGGGGGCCGATCTGCATCCAGGCGATCCCGACGTACGACACGACGCACAGCACGGCCGCGAGGAGCCCGCCCGACAGGCCCAGCAACAGGCCGGCCACGGCGATCAGCAGCACGTACAGGAACGCGAATTCGCTCCCCACGCCACCGGTCAGCAGGATGGCGACAGTGACGAGCAACGCATCGTGGATCGTCTGGGCGGCGTAGAAGCCGCGCCCGACCGGCCGCGCGTTGGACCACGCGATCGACGCCAAGGTCCACGCCAGGGGGACGCCGACGACCACCAGCACGACGGGAGCCGCCGCGGCGATGGTGGGGCCGCGGCTGCGCACGACCGTCGCCGCTATGGCCAGGGCCAGGGCCGTCGACAGGCGCCCCACGTAGACCCAGGTCAGGACGCGGCGCTCGTCGAGCGGCGCGGTCGAGGGCTGGAGCGATGGCACCATGCCCGACGAAGGTACGCGCTCGACGACTCGCGGCGTACCCGTTCCGGCCGATTGCCCGGCGGCCGGGCGCCCCGTTAGTGTCTGGCCCCGCATGCCCGAAGTCGCCCCCGCCACGGCCGAACGCGGAGCCACTCCGAGCCGGGTCAGCCTCGTCCGGGACCTGAGCCTGTTCGACGTCACGATGGTCGGAGTCGGCGCCATGATCGGCGCCGGGATCTTCGTCTTGACCGGCATCGCCGCCGGCACCGCCGGACCGGCCCTGATCCTGGCCTTCGCCCTCAACGGCATGGTGACGATCCTGACCGCCATGGTGTACGCCGAGCTCGGCTCGGCGATCCCCGAGGCAGGCGGCGGCTATCTGTGGGTCAAGGAGGGGATGCCGGCATGGAACGCGTTCATGGCCGGCTGGATGAGCTGGTTCGCCCATGCCGTGGCGGGGAGTCTGTACGCCCTGGGTTTCGGCTCCTATCTCGAGCTCGTGCTGCGCGAGACCGGCGTGTCCCCGTTCGGCGTGACGGGCGAGCCCCTCCACAAGGCCCTGGCCGTGGCGATCGCCGCCATCTTCGTGGCGATCAACTTCAAGGGGGTCTCCGAGACGGGATCGATCGGCAACCTGGTGACGATCGGGAAGATCCTGATCCTGGGGGTGTTCGTGACCAGCGGAATCGTGGCCGTGGTCCACCACCCGGTCTACATGGAGAAGCTGACGCCGTTCGCCCCGCGCGGCGCGTCGGGGATCCTGATGGCGATGGGCCTGACGTACATCGCCTTCGAAGGATACGAGATCATCGTCCAGGCAGGGGAAGAGGTTCAGAACCCGCGCGAGAACATCCCCAAGGCCGTGTTCCTGTCGCTGGCGATCGTGATCCCGATCTACATGCTCGTGGCGTTCACCGCCCTGGCCGCCGTCGATCCGGGGCCGGGGATCGCCACCTGGCAGTGGCTCGGACAGCACGCCGAACTGGGGCTGGCCGAGGCGGCGCGCCAGTTCATGCCGTTCGGCACCATCCTGCTACTGGTGGGCGGGCTCCTGTCCACGATGAGCGCGCTCAACGCTACGACCTTCTCGTCGACCCGCGTCTCGTTCGCCATGGGTCGCGATCGCAACCTACCCGACCTGTTCGGGCGGATCCACGAGCGGACCCGGACTCCGTTCCTGGCGCTGTTGTGCAGCGGCGGGCTGATCATGCTCATGGCCGTCTCGCTGCCCATCCAGGACGTGGCGGCGGCCGCCGACGTGATGTTCCTGCTGCTGTTCCTCCAGGTGAACGTGGCAGTGATCACGATCCGCAAGAAATACGGCGACAAGCTGGACTACGGATACCTGATGCCGTTCCACCCCGTTCTGCCGGTCATCAACATGGGGCTGATCGCCTTCCTGGCCGTGTTCATGTTCCGCTTCTCGGCGTTGGCGTGGGTCTTCGTGGTCGGCTGGCTGGTCGTCGGCTTCGCCCTGTACGTGCTGTACGCCTCGCGCCGCGAGCGCGAGAAGGAGGCCACGCCGGTGGTCATCGAGTCGCGCCTGCCTACTCCCGCCGACCGACCGACCGTGCTCGTCTCCGTGGCCAACCCGGAGAGCGCCGAGACTCTCCTGGAGACGGCCGCCCGCCTGGCGCGGCCACTGGACGGCGAGGTGCTCCTGCTGCACGTCGCCACGGTGGCGCCCCAGACGCCGCTCGACGCGGCGCGCTGGCGCGTCGCCGAGGGACGCGAGGTCATCGACCGGGTGACAGCGCGCGCGGAGGCGCACGGCGTCCCCGCGAGGTCCATCGTGCGACTCGGTCACAGCCCGGCGCAAGGCGTGATCGACACGGTCACGGAGCAGGATGTCGACTTCCTCGTGCTGGGCTGGAACCGCCGCCGGACGGCTGGGCGGCAGCACCTGGGCTCGAACATCGACACCGTCCTGCGACACACCCCCAGCCGCACGATCGTCGTGCAGCACGACGCCCGGATCCCGGCCCGCGAAGTCCTGGTCCCGATCGCCCGACCGAGCTCGGCGGCTCTCTTGTTGGGTCTGGCGCGTCGCCTGACGGTGGACGACGGGCGGATCGTCGTGCTTCACGTCATCCCGCCCGGCACGTCTCCCGACGCGCGCGAGAAGCGCCTGGCGGAGCTCCTGGAGGATCTCGGGGAATCGGGCCAGGTCGGCGAGCCGGAGGATGACCGGCCGTTGGAGGACCCCCGGGTCGAGCTGCTGGTGGTGGAATCGCCGAACGTGGTCCGGACGATCGGCCGCGAGAGCCGGCGCGCCGATCTGCTTCTCGTCGGATCGAGCGAGGAGAGCTGGTTCCAGCGTCGCATCTCAGGCCGTCGCTCGTACTGGAGCGCGCGGACCGCGGCCTGCCCGGTGGTCCTCGTCAACATGGAGACCCACCCCGTCAAGTTCGGCTTCCAGACCTTCTTCCAGTTCTTCCGCGAGCTCGAGCCGGAGTCGGCCGAGTCGACGGAAGCCTGAGAAAGGGCCGCGATGTCGCTCGAAGATCTGGAGAACGCGGGCGTTCTGCTGCCGCGCGAGGAGTGGGGGCAGCGCGACCTGACGACGACGGCCAACAAGCCGGCGCTGCTGCTGATCGGCCTGGGAGCCCTCGTCGCAGCGACGCTGATGTACGTGGGAGACGGACGGACGTTGACGTGGATCGGCTGCGGCCTGTATCTGACCACGCTGTACGGCTTCCTGTGGCTCTCGGTACGCGCCGTCCGGCGCCAGCTCGCCCGACGCCGACGCAGCCGGCGACCCGGATGAGAAAAAGCGGAGCCGGCCCGTGGCCGACTCCGCCTCTCGACCTGCGAATTCCGTTCGGCGTCAGCTCAGCGCGGCTTCCGCCTTCCGGCGCTGGCCCGTGTGTCGGCCCTCGCCGAACTCCTCGATCATCTTGCGGTTGAAGGCGGGCAGGTCGTCCGGCTTGCGGCTCGTCACGAGCCCCTGGTCGACGACGACCTCCTCGTCGACCCACTCCGCCCCCGCGTTCTCCAGGTCGGTGCGAATCGAGCGGTATGAGGTCATGCGCCGACCCTCGACGACACCGGCGTCGATCAGCGTCCACGGACCGTGGCAGATGGCCGCCACCGGACGGCCGTCCTCGAAGAACGCCCGCACGAACTCCAGCGCCTTCGCCTCGATCCGCAGGTGATCGGGATTCATCACCCCGCCGGGGAGCACCAGGGCGTCGAAGTCCGATGAATCCGCCTCGTCGAGCGCGAGGTCCACCTCGAACGCGTCCCCCCACTCCGTGTGCCGCCAGCCGCGCACTTCCCCGGCCTGCGGGGAGACGAGAACCGTCTTCGCGCCGGCCTCGTCGAGGGCCTCGCGAGGCGAAGTCATCTCGACCTGCTCGAAGCCGTCCGCCACCAGTATGGCGACCTTCCTCCCGTCCAGGGGCCCAGCCATGTCTTCCTCCCGTTCGATTCGAGGTTCATCGATTCGATTGCACGTCGAAC
>CAZCZH010000159.1:0-6415 GCA_964502985.1 uncultured Gemmatimonadales bacterium | reverse complement strand
ATCGTCGTGATGGCTACGGTGCCGCTGAGCTTCATCGGCGTCGTGATCGGCATGTGGATTTGCGGGTTTCCGTTCAGCCTGGCCTCGTTCATCGGCCTGGTTTGCTTGACCGGCATTGTCGTCAATGACGCGATCGTGCTGGTCGACTTCGCGAACCAGGCCCGGCGTCGCGGTCTGCCCGTCGGCGAAGCGCTGGTCGAGGCCGGCGTCAATCGCCTGCGGCCCGTGCTGCTGACAACTGTCACGACAATCGGCGGCTTGATGCCGCTGTTGTTGAACATCTCCGGCGGTGCCGAGTTCTGGCAGCCGCTGACCGGAGCGCTCGTCTTCGGACTGGCGGCCTGTCGCAACGAGGTGGAACGGGCCGCGATGGCGCAGAGCCCGGGAGACGGGGATGCCGGAGCCCCGTCGGCCGGGGCCGCCCGGGTACCGCGTGCCGACGTGACGGTTCGGCGGCTGTGGAGCGGGAGCGACTTCGACTTCGCCTCCTCGTCTCCGTCCCCGGACGGACGGTGGGTGACCGCGGTCGACTGGGCAACGGGCGACCTCGCCGTCCGTGACCTGACGACGGGTACCCTCCGGCCCCTGACCCACAAGGGCTCGTGGGCCGAGTCGGGCGAGTACGCCGAGACGGCCCGGTTCTCCCCGGATGGTCGCCGGATCGTGTACGTGTGGTTCAACCGGGATACCGGACGGTACGAGGTCCGCGTCATGGCGTTCGGGGTCGACGCGACCGGGCTGCCGCACGGCTCGGATCCGCGCGTCGTGTACGGGAGCCAGAACCTGTTCGCCCTTTGGCTGCGGGGATGGTCGCCCGACGACGAGATCCTGACCGGGACGTATCGGCCGGACAGAACGACCGCGCTCGGGTTGCTCTCCCTCTCGAGCGGCGAGATCAGGGTCCTCAAGAGCTTCGACTGGTCGGTGGCGGGTGCCGCGTTGTCCCCGGACGGCCGCTTCATCGCGTACGACCATCCTGCCGGCCAGGATGCCGGTGACCGCGACCTTCGCCTCCTGTCCGCCGACGGAACCCGCGACGAGCTCCTGGTCGGCGGCCCCGGGAACGACGTGGTGCTGGGCTGGGTACCGGCCGACGGGTCGCTGCTGTTCTACAGCGGCCGGTCCGGTAGTCCGTCCGTCTGGCGTCTTCCCATGAACGAGGGTCGGCCGGCGGGGGCGCCGGAGCTCGTCAAGGAAGACGTCCCGAACCTCGCGCCGCTCGGCTTCGCGGGGAACACGTTTTACTTCGGGGTCGACGTCGAGACCGAGCACTTCCGCGTCGCCACGCTCGATTTCGGCCGACGCCGGCTGACGAAGCTCCCGACCGTGTTCGATGCGCCCCACGGAGGAAGCGACGAGGGGGCCATCCGGTCTCTCGCGTGGTCTCCCGATGGACGACTCGTCATCCACGATGCACCGATCCTGGGGGGGACCCGCCTCTACCTCCGCACGGCCCGGGGTGACGTGCTGCGGACGTGGGATCTGGACCTCGAGGTCCGCCGCCGGCTCCTCAGATGGGCGCCGGACGGGAGCTCCATCTTCCTGCCTGCGCTCGACCACCACGGCCGGGGCGGCTTCTACCGGCTGGACATGGAATCGGGCCGGCTGGAGATGGTCCGGCGCTTCGAGCCGCCGGAAGAGTCCGGTCGGTCGTTCTCGATCTCCCCGGACGGGCGCAGCCTCTATTTCACCCGGGTCGGAACGACCGAGGCCGGGCTCGATGCGCGTTTCGCCGACATCGTCCGTCGGGACATCGCCTCTGGGGCAGAGCACGCCATCCACCGCGTGAGCCAACCCGGTCCGGTGGTCGTTTCGCCGGACGGTGCATGGCTCGCCTACTACCCGATCCTAGCCGATGCGGAACAGACGATCCGCCTGTTTCCGGTGGGCGGGGGCGAGCCACGCACCCTGCATCGGGTGGAGCAGGGACGATTGCTCGGGATCGTCGGCTGGGCCCCGGACGCCGAACGCCTCCTGTTCGTGGTGGGGCCGCGCACCCCGGACGGCCGAGGTGTGGATCTGTGGACCGTCTCGCGGGAGGGCGGCGACGGAGAGCGGCTCGCCCGCCTCGAGGACGCCGCGATCGGCGGGGCGGCGCTGCATCCGGACGGGCGCACGATTGCCTATCGGGAGGGGCAGCCGCGCGGTGAGATCTGGGCTCTGGACGGACTGGGTGGAGGACTGGACGTACACACCGGAGGGGACCGATGACGCGCCGTCGGACGTGCCGTCTCCGCCGCGTGTGCACTCCGCTGTCGGTCGGAGAGCGAGCGATCGGCGGTGGCGCAGGTTCCGGGTGCCGGGGCCGTGATGCCGGCGGCGGCGCTCCCGGCGTCCGGGGTGCCCGGGGTTACGATCCGCCGCCTGTGGGCGGGTGGCTACCGCGACTTCTACGCCTCGTCGATCTCCCCGGATGGACGCTACCTGTCGATGATCGACTGGTCGACGGTCGATCTCGCCGTCCGCGATCTCCGGACGGGCGCGCTCCACCGATTGACGAGCATCGAGCGCGGCGAAGACAGACCGTACGAGGACGTCGGCGTCTCGGTCTTCTCCCGCGATGGGCGGCGAATCGTGATCGGGTGGCAGCACGCCCCCGTCCTCCAGCTTCGCGTCCTGGACTTCGAGAAGGATGCAAACGGGGTCCCGCGGCCCGGCGACCCGACCTTGATCCTGAACAATCCGGAATACGAACCGTATTATCCGTTCGACTGGTCGCCGGATGGAAGCGTCGTCCTGGCGAAGGTCTATATATCAGGCAACGCCAACCAGCTCGCCCTGATCTCGACCGACGGCCGGGGCGACTACCGGGCTCTCGAGACCTTCGACTGGCGCCAGCCGACCATGGCCGAGTTCTCGCCGGACGGACGGTACGTGGCCTATGACTTCCCGCCCGACCCGGATTCGGCCGATCGTGACGTATTCGTCGTGTCGCTCGACGGCGCACGCCAGGCTCGCATCGTCGGCGGTCCGGGCATCGATCGACTCCTCGGCTGGCAGTCCGACGGGAGCATCCTGTTCCACAGCGATCGGGGGGGCACGCCCTCGGTGTGGCGGGTGCCCGTGTCCGAAGGGCACGCGGCAGGTTCCCCGGAGCTGGTGAGGGCGGACATGTGGGGCGTGGAGCCGCTGGGGTTCGCGGGGGACCGCTTCTACTACGGCGTCGACGCGAACCCCGAGCGGCTGTACACGGCCGGGGTGGATCTCGACGCCGGGCGGCTAACCGGCGAGCCCATCACCGTCGAAGATCCGGCGCGGATCGAGATCCGCGGTTGGGACTGGTCCCCGGACGGCCAGTACCTCGCCTATTCGGGCTCGACGCCGTCTTCCGGCGGATCCAGGATCGGGCTCCGGGCCATCGATGGGCCCGAGGTGCGCAGCATCCGCACCGATCTGGCGGCCACCAGGCGGATGCGCTGGCACCCGAACGGGGCGTCCATCGTGCTGTTCACGAGAGACGCGAAAGGGCGCCGCGGCTTCTATCGGATCGATCTGGAGTCCGGCACCTACACCGAGCTCCTGCGCACCGCGCGGGAACTTCGCGATCTCCCCCGACGGCGGCACCCTGTTTTACTCCCGGTGGAGCGAGCCGCCCGGATCGGGCCGGATGGCGCTGGTGGGACACGACCTCAGGTCCGGCGAGGAACGCGAGATCGCCCGGCCGAGCGTGGAAGGGTTCGGGCCCCTGGCTCTGTCACCCGATGGGACCCGACTGGCCGTTCTTTACCCCGGCGCGGCACCGGGGCAGGTCACGCTGGGGACGATCCAGGTCAACGGCGGGGCGTTCACCGGCCTCCGGCCTATCGGGGCCGGGGAGAACGTGATGCGCATCGAATGGATGCCCGACGGACGCTCGATCCTGTACTCGTCCGTCGAGCCACGGGGAGACGGCGAGGTCCGGGCCTGGCTGGTACCCGTGGAGGGAGGCGACGCGAGACGCCTGGAGCTAGCGGCCGGCCAACGAGCGATCGTACGGGTGCACCCAGACGGCCGCCGCATCGCGTTCATGGCCGGCCAGTCGCGCGGCGAAGTATGGGTGATGGAAGGCCTCGGGACGCCGCCCGCGGGCACCGCCGGAACGGAGGGATCCCGATGAACCGATACGCCGCCATGGTGATCTGCGGGTCGATCCTCACCGCGGGTTGCAGGCCCGAGGCGGAAGCGATCCGCGCTGGCTCGGACCGCATCCGTCCGGGCGATGTGCCGGCGGCCGGAGCCGTCGCGGGCGCCGACTCGACCCGCCTCCGACGGCTGTGGAGCGGGCACGACTTCAGCTTCCACGTGTCTTCGCCCTCGCCCGACGGCCGCTGGATGACCGACGTCGACTGGTCGACCGGCGACCTGGCCGTGCGCGATCTCGCGACGAACGAGCTGCACCGGCTGACGGACAAGGGCTCGTGGGACTCGCGCGAGTTCGCGGAGATCTCGCGGTTCTCGCCCGAGGGACACCGCGTCGCCTATGTCTGGTACTCGGAGGCGCTGCACAACATAGAGCTCCGCGTCCTCGACTTCAGCGTGGACGGGGATGGCGTACCCCGCGGCTCAGAGCCGCGAGTGGTCTTCTCGAGCGCCGAGCTCACGCCCTACTGGCTGTTCGGCTGGTCGAGCGAGGGCGACATCCTGGCCACCATCTATCGCCCCGACAAGACGAACGCGCTCGCCCTGATCTCGGTCGAGGAGGGAACGCTACGGATCCTCAAGAGCTTCGACTGGCGGGAGCCTCGGGCCGTCCTGTCCCCGGACGGTCGGTACGTGGCGTATGATTTCCCGGGAGATGACGACTCGCCCGAGCGCGACATCTATTTGCTTTCGACGATCGACGGCCGCGAGAGCACGCTGATCGATGATGCGGGGACGGACCGCGTGCTGGCCTGGCTCCCCGGAGATGGTGGCGTCCTGTTCCACAGCGAGCGTTCCGGGACTCCGTCCGTTTGGAGACTCCCGCTCGCCGGCGACAGACCATCCGGTCCACCGCAGCTCGTGCGAGAGGATGTCCTGCGTCCGCAACCGCTGGGCCTGGCGAGAGACGGATTCTATTTCGGAGTGCGGGTGGAGTTCCCCCGCTTCTACACGGTCGACGCCGACCTCGACAGCGGCCGGATGCTCGGGACACCCACGCCCCACGACGACCCATACGGCGGCGCGGTGGGGGTGTGGGAGTGGTCACCCGATGGACGGTATCTCGTTCACGATGCGGTGCGTTCACCGCGATCGGGCCTGTGGCTCGTGCTCCATTCCGCGGACGGGGCGCTAATCCGCGACTTCCGGTTCGACATCCAGTTGACCAACACCCTGCTTCGCTGGGCGCCGGACGGGCAGTCCATCTTCCTGTCGGGGGTCGACCCGAAGGCCAGGCCCGGACTCCGGCGGGTCCACCTGGCGTCGGGCGAGTTGGAAACCGTTCGGTATTTCGACGGTAGGCCGTTCGGCATGGGGTATCGGTTCGACATCGCGCCGGACGGGAGCGGAGCGTACTTCCGGGTCCGCGCGCCCGACGCTCCCACATCGCGGCCCGGTCAACACCGCGGATCGATCGTCGCCCGGGACCTCGCGACAGGCGAAGAACGGAGGATCGGCCCGGTCAACGGGCAGGGTCACCAGGCCGTATCCCCCGACGGATCGTGGCTGGCCTACGTCGACTTCGACGCTTCGGAGACGACCCGACGGCTCATGCTCATGCCCGCGGGCGGCGGAGAGCCTCGCGAGCTGTTCCGGGTGGAGGGAGCAAAGCTCCCCGGCGGGGTCGACATTGAAGCGCCCAACTGGACGAGCGACAGCCGCACACTCCTGTTCCGGGCAACCCTCCCCTCGGTCGGCAACACTTTGTGGAGGGTGGCGGCCGACGGGGGCGAGCCGATGAGGCTCACGGACTTCGACGAATGGCACCCGGCGAAGGTGCGCCTCCACCCGGACGGCCGACGGGTCGCGTTTCGTTCCGGAGAGCGAAAAGGCGAGATCTGGGTGCTGGAGGTGCTTCCCGATGCCGACGACGCGGTCGCCGCCAGCGGCGGTTCGAACGGGTCCCGATGACCCCGCACGAGGGGCGAATCAACATGCCGGCGCGCTTGGCTATCCTCCCGATCGTCACACTCGGTGCATGCACGGCTGGCTGGGTCGGGGGACGACAGGGGCCCCCCGAGGCCTACCGGGTCTCCGTCCCCCTCGGCCTCGATCTGGTGGCGCCCGTTCCGGAGGGCAACACCCTGAGCGCCGCCAAGGTCGAGCTGGGTCGAAAGCTCTTCTTCGATCCGGTCCTTTCGGCGGAGGGGACCCGGAGCTGCGTCTCGTGTCACCAGCCGGCCCACTACTTCGCGGATGGGCGGGGGCGAGCCGTCGATGGGAACGGGAACCCGGGCAGGCGAAACGTCCCGTCGATCCTCAATGCCGCCTACGGCCGTTCGTTCTTCTGGGACGG
>CAZCZH010000158.1:0-6428 GCA_964502985.1 uncultured Gemmatimonadales bacterium | reverse complement strand
CCCACGACGCGCGTACCTTCCTCCATGTCGACCACCCGATCGACGAGCAGGAACGGGTAGCGGTGCGGCAGGACGTCGAGGATCTGGCTGACGTCCATGACCGAGCGCCGGCGCCGGGCCCCGGCCTGACGTTCGGCCGGGCGGCCGACGCGCTGCGTCACGGTCCCCGTGCCGTCACCGTTCGGGCTCCCCTCCTCGATCCGACGCTTGAGGATCTGGACCAGCGCGAGATGCGTCCGGTGACCGGAACGGCGGGCCACGATGTGCCCCTGGATGTCGACGTTCAGGACCTTGAGGTCGCCCAGCAGGTCGAGGATCTTGTGCCGCACGAGCTCGGTCGGGAAGCGCAGCCGCTCGTCGTTGAGGATCTTGTCCTCGCCGATCACGATGGCATTGCGCAGGTTGCCGCCACGGATCAGCCCGGCCGCCTTGAGCTGCTCGATCTCGCGCAGGAAGCCGAACGTGCGCGCGGGGGCGATCTCGCTCTCGAACGTCTCGGGCGTCACCTCGAACGAGGCGAACTGGTGGCCGACCAGCGGGTGGTCGAAGTCGATCGTGAACGAGACCTGCAGGCGATCCGACGGAAGCAGGGTGATCTCGACGTCGCCGTCCTGGTAGAAGATCGGCTCCTCGACGCGATAGCAGGAGCGCTCGGCCGGGAGCTCCTCGACGCCGGCCTCCTGGAGCGCCTTCCAGAACGGCAGGCTGGAACCGTCCCCGACGGGCGGCTCGCTGGCATCGAGCTCGATGCGCAGGTTGTCGATGCCGCGCACCGCGACCGCCGCCAGCACGTGCTCGATCGTGTGGACCTTGCAGCCGTCGACGCCGATCGAGGTCCCGCGCTCGACCCCGATCACGTGATCCGGGTCGACGGCGATCTCTGGATCGCCCTCGAGGTCGACGCGGACGAAGCGGATCCCCGTGTCGGCCTGCGCCGGGGCGAACGTCATGTGACACTGGTTGCCGGTGTGCAGCCCGATCCCCGAGTACGTGACGGGGCGCGAGATGGTGCGCTGGCCGTGGGTGGACGGTTCGATGGGGGTCATGGTTCGGGCTCGGAACGGTCGGGGGCGGTCGACGGGTCCGGCGACCTCGATTCCAGGGCCCGCAACCGGTCGAACATCTCCGGCAGCCGGGCGAACAGGGCGTGGGAACGCATCTGCTCCCGGTGCGGCCGGGCCGGATATCCGGAGAAGTCCGCGTCGTCGGGGACGTCCCCGATGACCCCGGCCTGGGCTCCCAGCCGAGCGCGATCGCCGATCCGGAGATGCCCCACGATCCCGACCTGCCCTCCGATCACCGCGTGGTCGCCGACCCGCGTGCTCCCGGCGATGCCGACCTGTGCCACGATGATCACGTTTCGACCGATCTGCACATTATGGGCCAGGTGCACGAGGTTGTCAATCTTGGTTCCCGCCCCGATCCGCGTGTCGCCCGCCGATCCGCGGTCGATCGTCGCGTTGGCCCCGATCTCGACATCGTCCCCGATCACCAGGCCGCCGCGCTGGGGCACCTTGTGGTGTCGTCCCCCGGCGTCGACCGCGTAGCCGAAGCCGTCCGATCCGAGCACGGCGCCGCCCTGGATCGAGCAGCGTCGCCCGATGCGCGTCCCGGCGTGCACGATCACGCGCGGGAACAGCCGCGAGCCGTCGCCGATCTCGACTCCGTCCTCGAGCACGCATCCGGCGCCGATCACGACGTCCTCGCCCAGCCGGACGTCTCCCCCAACGACGGCCAGCGGTCCCACCGTCGCGCTCTCCGGCAGCCGCGTCGAGGGGTCCACGACAGCCGTCGGGGCCACGCCCGCTCTCGGCGACTCCTCGGGCAGCAGCAGATCGACGGCGCGGGCGAACGTCAGATACGGGTTGTCGCTGCGCAACAGGTTCTGGCCGTCCGTCGCCGCGTAGTCGGGGTCCACGACGAGGGCCCCGGCCGCCGACTGGAGGGCCTCCTCGAGGTAGCGCGGGTTGGCCAGAAAGGACAGGTCCTCGGGCCCGGCCTCGCCGAGCGGCGCGACGCCGCGCACGGTGCGCTGGGGATCGCCCTCCAGCCGGACGCCCAACGCGTCGGCCAACTCCTCCAGGGATAGCCCGGGCACGGTCCCGCCTCCCGCCCCGCTTCAGCGCGACGGAGCCGATGTGGCCTGGCTGCGCAGTCGCTGGACCACCTGGTCGGTGATGTTCAGCGCCGGATCGCCGGCGACCAGAGCCCCGTTCGACAGGTCGAAGATCAACGCGTAGCCGCCCTCGCGGCGGGTCGCCTCGATGGCCTGGTTCACACGCTCCAGAATGGGCTTCATCAACTCGGCCTGCTTGGCGTTCGCTTCGCCGTCGGGACCGAACTTCTTCTGGAAGTACTCCTGGGCCTCCTGCTCGAGCTGGACGATCTCCTGCTGCTTCTCGGTCTTCTTCTCGGGCGACAGGATGACTTCCTGCTTCTTGTACGCATCGTACAGCTCCTGCAGGTGGGAGCGCTTCGCCTCGAGCGTGTCGCGCCACGCTCCGGCCGTGTTGTTGAATGCGTCGTTGGCCTCGGAGTAGCCGGGGGCCTGCTTGATGACGGCGTCCGAGTCGATGTACACGATCTTGGGCGCGCTGCCCTGCGCCCTGGCGATGGTCGGCACGGCCGCCAGCACGACCAGGACGCCGAGGAAGGATCTCAAACTGCGCATGCTCCCATTCTCCTCCGGTTTGTCACGTTATCGAGTGCGATTCTCCGTTCCGACCTCGATCGGCGGCCAACCTCGGAATCTACTCGGCATGGTCCGCCCTAGCGACCCAGGTTGCCGAAGCGGAAGTGCAGCTGCCACTTCGGATCCGGATTGCCGGCGCTGTCCGTGCGGTCGAAGCCGTAGCCGTAGTCCAGTCCCAGGGGGCCGAAGCCGGGCAGATCGATCGATACGCCCACCCCCTCCCAGCGCTTCAGGTCGACGAACTTCACGTCGCGGAAGCTGTTCCACACGTTGCCCGCGTCGTAGAACGCCGACACATACACCGTGTCGCTGATCTTGAAGAAGTGCTCCGCCGTCAGGAGCAGGAACGCGTTGCCCCGGTCGTCACCACACGAGACGCCGGGCAGCGGCGCTCCCGCGGTCATCGTCCCGACGCAGTTCTCGCGATAGCCACGCAGGCCCTCGGCGGGGAACTGCACGCCGCCGAGGAGGAACTGCTCGGTCAACGGCACGAAGCGCGTCGTGTTGATTCCCCCGGCCTTGATCTTCAAGTTCAACACAGTGCGGTCGTTGTACGTCGGGGCGAACCACGACGATTCGACCTCGTACTTCTGATACCCCGTCGTGCCCCCGATCGGTCCTCCCGCGAGATCGACGTTCAGGCTGTGCGACGCCCCCTGGATGGGATGGTTCCGGGGCAGCCGCGTGTCGCGCACCAGGCCCAGGTTCAGGCTCGACTCCGTGCGCGGGTACTGACCCCGGAAACGGGTGTTGTCCTGGTCGCTCGCTTCGAGGTCGATCCTCTGCCATTTGTAGCCATAGAAGAAGCGCGTCGCGTCGTCCCACGGCAGGGGGGTCCCGAAGCGCACGCTCCCGCCCAGCGCCTGCTGCTTGAACGAGGTGTTGATGAAGCGCCGGTCGATGTCGAAGAACGAGACCGAGGCCGAAGTCTTGGTGCCCAGCAGGACGGGCTCGGTGTAGCCCAGCTCGAGATTGTTGTTCCGCGAGCCGAACTCCCAGCGGATGCTGCCCGACTTCCCCTGTCCGAACAGGTTGGGCTGCTCGTAGCCGAGGAATCCGGACAATCCGGTTCCCCCACCCACGGCCGCTCCCAGGGTCAGCGATCCGGTGCGTCTCTCCTTGACCTCGAACGTCAGGTCGATGTCGCCCGTCTTCTGGTCGACGACCTTCGTGGTGGGGAGGATCCCCGGCTCGAAGAACCCCAGGCCCTCCAGGGCGAGCAGGCTGTTGCGCACGTCGGTCCGCCGGAAGATCTGTCCCGGCACGACGAACAGCTGACGCCGGATCACCGACTCGTGGGTCACGGTGTTGCCCTTGATGACGACATGCTCGATATGGGCCGGGTTGCCTTCGCGGATCTGCCACGTCAGGTCGACGACGGTCGTGTCCGGGCGCGGCTCCCGGACGGGTTGCACCTGGGCGTAGATATATCCGTCGTCGGCGTACAGGTTCAGCAGGTCGGCCTGCGTCTTGTCCAGCGCCTTGGTGTCGAAGACGTCGCCCGGGGCCAGCCGCAGCAACCCTCGCAGGTCGCTCTTCGAGAACCGGTTGTTGCCCTCGATCTCGATCTGACCGACCCGGTACTGGCGGCCCTCGTCGACGGTCACGAACAGACGCATCTTGCCGCGGTCGGGATCGACGGCCAGCGAATCGTCGACGACGCGCATTTCCAGGTAGCCGTGCTCGCCGTAGAAGCCCGGCAGGCGCTGCGCGAGATCGCTGCGCCACTTCTCCTCGTCGAACTCGCCGTTCTGCCAGAACCAGAAGCCTTCCGTGTCCGTCTCCAGGGCCTTCTCCAATCGCTTGCCGGAGAACGCGCGGTTGCCACTGAACTGGATCGATTGCACGGCCACCTTGTGGCCCTCGGAGACGTCGACGTCGACCCCCGTCGAATCGGCGTAGGGGTCGTCGGCCTTGACGTCGATCCTGGCCAGGTAGTAGCCCTTCGTCCGATACAGCTCCTCCAGGTCCAGCTCGGCCTGACGGAGTTTGGCTTCGAGGAGCCGGTCGCCCGGCTTGAGCGGCATCTTCTCCTGGACGTCCTTCTTCTTGATCTTGTGCAGCCCGTGGAAATCGACGCTCGTCACCACGGGCGCCTCGCTGATCCGGATCACCGCAACGACCCCGGCTCCCGGGGGGCCGGGGCGGGTGTCGATGGCGATGTCGTTGAACAGGCCCGCCTTCCACAACGAGCGGATGGCTTCCTGGAGAGCCCGCGGCGTCGCCGCGGTGCCGGTCGACAGTCCGCTGAGGGCCGCGACGCGTTGGGGATCGAGCGTCTTCGTCCCCTCGACCTGGATGTCCGAGATGGTCGACGCGACCTGGGCCCGCCCGGACGACGGCAAGCTCAGCGCGGCGCCGAAAGCGAGGGCGAACAGGACCCGATAAGAAAAAAGAGAGACCGCCTCTCTCAGCGAACTTCTCCCTTGACCGATTCCTCCGGCTCGGGCTCGTCCTCGTTCGGATGGCCATCGTCCTCGATGGGCTGACCCGAGGAGCGCACCGTGAAGGTGAGCCGGTCGCCGCCCTCGTCGACCTCGATCGCCACGACGTCGCCCGGTGCGAAGCGACCCTGCAGCAGCTCTTCGCTGAACGGATCCTGCAGGTAGCGTTGGATGGCCCGCTTGAGCGGTCGCGCCCCGTACTTCTCGTCGAACCCCTTGTCGGCAAGGAAGTGCTTCGCCGCGTCGGTCAGGACGAGCTCCAGGTCGCGATCGGAGATGCGCTCCAGCACCTCGCGGAACAGGATGTCGACGATCTGGACGATGTGCTCCTCGCTCAACGGATGGAATACGATCACCTCGTCGAGCCGGTTCAGGAACTCGGGGTTGAAGAACTTGTTGATCTCGTCACGGACGGCCTCCTCGATACGGTCGAACCGCGCCTCCTCGGTGGGCTTCTGGAAGCCCAGCGCGCGCGATCCCGTGATGCGCCGCGCGCCGATGTTCGACGTCATGATCACCACCGTGTTCTTGAAATCGATCTTCCGACCGTAGTTGTCCGTGATGTGCCCCTCGTCGAGGATCTGCAAAAGGATGTTGAACACGTCCGGATGCGCCTTCTCGATCTCGTCGAGAAGAACCACCGAGTACGGCTTGCGGCGGACCTCCTTGGTCAGGTACCCCGAGTCCTCGTATCCGACGTACCCGGGAGGGGCCCCCAGCAGCCGGCTGACGGTGAACTTTTCCATGTACTCCGACATGTCGATCCGGATGAGGGAGTTCGGATCGTTGAACAGGAAACGGGCCAGCGCGCGGGCCAGCTCCGTCTTCCCGACGCCGGTCGGGCCCGAGAAGATGAACGACCCGATCGGGCGCCGCGGATCCTTGAGACCGGCGCGCGTCCGGCGAATTGCCTTGGCGATGGCCTCGATGGCCTGATCCTGACCCACGATGTGGCAGTGCAGCTCGTCTTCCATGTTGAGCAGCCGCTCGGTCTCCCCCTCGCGCAGGCGCACGACGGGAACACCGGTCCAGCGACTGACGATGAACGCCACGTCCTCGGTGGTCAGCAGCGGGCGCACCTCGCTGTTGCCCCGCTCCCACTCGAGCTTCTTGCGCTTGATCGCCGACTTCAGCTCGCGCTCGCTGTCGCGCAGCTTGGCGGCCGTCTCGTAATCCTGGGCCTTGATCGCCTGATCCTTCTGCGTGACGATCTCCTGGACCTGCTCCTCGAGGGCCAGCAGCTCGGGCGGCGGGACCTGGACCGCCAGGTGCACGCGCGCCCCGGCCTCGTC
>CAZCZH010000157.1:5722-6485 GCA_964502985.1 uncultured Gemmatimonadales bacterium | reverse complement strand
CGGCTCGACGCCGTGCACGGGATCCTCGACACGTCGGCCGTGACGTTCCTCGAGGAGCTGGGGACCGAGGTCCACCGGGCGGGAGACCGCGTGGAGCGGCGCGTCCTGGTGATTCCCGAGAGCGATCTCAACGACCCGCGGCTGGTGACCGACGTCGAGCGCGGCGGGTACGGGCTGGATGCCGTCTGGACGGACGACTTCCACCACGCGCTCCACGCCCTCCTGACCGGCGAGCGGCAGGGGTACTACGGCGACTTCGGCGGGATCGAGGAGCTCGAGTGGGCGTTCTGCGAGGGGTTCGTGTACGCCGGACAGCATTCCGGCTTCCGCGGCCGGCGCCACGGCCGCTCGGCGCGCTCGCTGCCGGCCTGGCGCCACGTCGTGTGCTCGCAGAATCACGACCAGGTGGGAAATCGCGCCGCCAGCGAGCGGCTGTCCGCGTTGGTCGACGACGAGTCGCTCAAGCTGGCCGCGGCGACCGTGCTCCTGAGCCCGTATGTGCCGCTGTTGTTCATGGGCGAGGAGTACGGCGAGACGGCGCCCTTCCCGTACTTCGTCGACCACGCCGACGAGGATCTCGTCGAGGCCGTGCGCGAGGGCCGGGCAGCGGAGTTCGAGGGCTTCGACTGGGAGGGAGAGATCCCCGATCCGGCCGCCGAGGAGACGTTCGCAGCCGCGCGGCTCGACTGGTCGGCGCGCGAAGCGGGGCGCGGCGCGCGGCTCCTGGGGTGGTACCGGGCCCTCCTCGCGGCGCGCCGCGAAG
>CAZCZH010000157.1:0-5712 GCA_964502985.1 uncultured Gemmatimonadales bacterium | reverse complement strand
GACAGGAGACGAGTGGCTCTTGAGGGCCAGATACTCGCGGCGCGCCGCGAAGTCCCCGCGCTGGCCCACCTCGACAAGGAAGACATGCACCTGGAGGACTCGTCCGCGGACGAGCTGCTGGTCCTGCGCCGCTGGCCGGCCGAGGGCGACTCGGCGGACTGCTTCCGCGGCCGACCCGTGACGCGCCCTGGCGAGGTGGCGATCGTGCTCCATTTCGGCGCCGAGTCCCGAACGCTCGACGTCCCGCTCCCCGAGGGGCGCTGGGAGACGGCGCTCGACTCGGCGGCCGGTGAATGGGGTGGTCCCGGAAGCCGGCTGCCGGAGTCGCTCGAGTCCGACGGCTCGACCGTCGCGCTCGCTCTCGGCGCGCGCTCGGCGGTCCTGCTGCGGCTCGCGGACGCGTGACGCACCCCGCGCGACGGATCCTCGCCGGGGTCCTCGTCCTCACGTTCCTCGGCGCCACGCCGGGGACCTCGATGGCCGTCGGGCGGCCGTGTCCGCACCATCACCCGGGGCATCACGCCGGCGGACGGGCGGACGGGTCTCACGCCGCGCACGGCGGCTCGTCTCACTCCCCGCCGTGCACCTGCCTGGGGCTGTGCCACGCCGGCTCGGGGGCGCCCCTGCCCGTCGCTTCGGCCCTCGCCGTGAAGTCGCCGGTGACGCTTCGACGCCATGTCGCGGCTCCGGCGCCGCGCCGGCTGCGATTCTCCGCGGGCCACCTGCTCCCGTTCGCCCACGCTCCTCCCGTCGATCGGACGCGCGCCGTCTCGTAGTCGGTCCCCGGGGATCGACTCGCGCTACCCGTTTCGACAGGAGGACCCATGCGTTCCGCCAAATCACGGGCGATCGCCTTCGCGATCGCCCTCAGCGCCCTCGTCGCTCCCGCCGCTCGAGCCCAGCGAACGGGGGCCGTCCAGGGCGCGGTCGTGTCCGCCGCGGACGGGCACCCGCTGGCCAACGTCACCGTCAGGGCCGTCGGTACGAACGCCGGCGCCGTGACCGGACCGGCGGGCGAGTTCCTCGTGCGCGGGCTGCCGCCGGGCGGCTACCGTCTGGAGGCCTCGTTCGTCGGCTACCGTCCGGGCAGCCGGCGAGTGACCGTCGCTGCCGGCGACACGGTGCGCGCCGACTTCACCCTCGCGGTCCAGCCGATCGAGGTGGCGGGGATCGACGTGCGCGTCCTGCGGCCCGACCTGCGGCCCCAGTCGAAGATCGAGGCCGAGCAGGTCCGCGAGGCGAGCCCGCAGGACCCGGGGGAGCTGTTGCGGGTCATGCCGGGCGCGGCCGCTGTCCGCCGCGGCCCGCTCGGCCTGGATCCCGTCGTGCGCGGTCTGCGCGAGACGCAGGTCGGCGTGTACGTGGACGGGACCCGCATGTTCCCCGCCGGACCGGCGCGGATGGACTCGCCCTTGACCCACATCGATCCCGGAGCGATCGGCTCGATCGAGGTCGTCAAGGGTCCCTACGCCCTGACGTGGGGCGCCGGCAACCTGTCCTCGATCCGCGTCGAGACCGCCGACGTGCCGCGGGAGACGGCCCCACCCATCAGCGGGCGCGTGTCGACCGGCTACGAGTCGAACCTGGACGCCGGCGAGACGACGCTCCACGTGGGCGGCCGTCAGGGGCGGGTCGGGTGGTGGGCCCAGGGCGCGTGGCGCGGGGGTGACGACTACGAGGACGGCCACGGCGACGTCGTCCCGGGCGACTTCCGCTCGTCCGACGCCCGCGCCAAGCTCGGGGTCGACCTCGGCTCCGGCTCGCGGCTGAGCCTGACCGGGGGCTACCAGGACCAGGGGCCGATCGACTACCCGGGGCGCCTGCTGACGGCGCGCTTCTTCCACGCCACCAACTTCGCCGTGCGCTGGAACGACGAGCGCCAGGGCGGGCGGCTGCGGTCGGTCGAGGCGCTGGCCTACGTCAACGACGTCGACCACCAGATGGACAACCGCGAGAAGCCGACCGCGTTCCCGGACCCGGACCGCATGCCGCCGTTCGCCCTCGACATCCGGGTCGTGTCGCAGGCCACGACGTGGGGCGGGCGCCTGGCGACGGGCCTCGACGCGGGGGACTGGCGGCTCGACGCGGGCGGCGACTTGACGGTGGCCGACCGCCTGGCGACGCGCTTCATCCGCCGGCGCGACTCGGGCATGCTCCTGTTCGAGGACCTGGCGTGGCCCGACGCGCGGATCACCGACGCCGGCGCGTACCTGCGCGGCAGCCGCTCGGGCGAGCGGACGCGCCTCTCGGCGACCGTCCGGCTGGACGGCGTCCACGCCAGCGCCGACTCTACGAGCGCCTTCTTCCGCGAGAACGTGTCCACCGAGCGGACCTCGAGCGAGGCCAACCTGAGCGCCGCGGCGACGGTCGGGTTCGACCTGGATCCGCACTGGACGCTGTCGCTGGGGCTCGGCTCGGCGGTCCGCACGGCGGACGTCCTGGAGCGCTACTCGGACCGCTTCCCGGCGACCCGTGCCCAGACCAGCGCCGAGTTCGTCGGCGACCCGTCGATCGCGCCCGAGCGCAACACGCAGGGCGACGTCTGGCTGGAGGGGATCTGGCCCGGCGTGGCGCTCCAGCTGAACGCCTTCGCCAGGCGCCTCGACGACTACATCACGCTCGAGCCGACGGATCTCCCCAAGCGGCTCCCGCTCAGCCCGCCGACGGTGTACCGCTACGTCAACGGGCTGGCCAAGTTCTGGGGCTACGAGGCGTCGGCGGCGGTGGTCCTGGACGAGGCCTGGACGGTCAAGGGGACGACCGATTACCTGTGGGGCCAGGACGAGACGCTCGACGAGCCGGCGCTCGGCGTCGAGCCGATGCAGGCCGGTCTGTCCCTGCGCCGCGAGCTGCCCGGCGGCCCGTGGTTCGTCGAGGTCTCGGCGCGCGCCACGGCGGAGCAGACGCGCGTCTCGACGACGCGCAACGAGGGCCGCACGGCGGGCTATACGGCGTACGGCCTGCGGGCCGGGCTCCGGATGGGAAGCATCCGGCTGCGGGGCGGCGTCGACAACCTGACCGACCGCCAGATCGTCGATCACCTGAACGCGCGGAACCCGTTCACCGGCGAGCCCGTGCCCGAGCC
Organism: uncultured Gemmatimonadales bacterium; assembly: GCA_964502985.1. Taxonomy (GTDB): domain Bacteria; phylum Gemmatimonadota; class Gemmatimonadetes; order JACCXV01; family JAHWKZ01; genus CAZCZH01. Next base: position 2,627 of record CAZCZH010000157.1, on the reverse strand, counting down.
CGGGCGGGTCGTGTTCGCTGGCGCGAGCTACTCTTTCTGACGTCCAGATGGGACTCTACGCGCGCCACGTCCTGCCGCGGCTCGTGCACTACGCCTGCGGCCACGGCCCCGCCGAGCGGGAGCGCGGGCGCGTGGTGCCGGCCGCGCGCGGCCGGGTGCTCGAGGTGGGGATCGGCTCGGGCCTGAACCTGCCGCACTACGATCCGCAGGCCGTCGAGCGGGTGTGGGGCGTCGACCCGTCGGGCGAGCTCCTGGCCCGGGCGCGCGACGCCGCGGACCGGGCCCCGTTCCCGGTCGAGCTGCTGGAGGGGGCCGCCGACGAGGCCCTGCCGATCGCGCCTGGCTCGATCGACACCGTCGTGGTCACCTGGAGCCTGTGCACCATCCCGCGGCCGGAAGCGGCCCTCGCGGCGGCCCGCCGGGCGCTGGCGCCGGGCGGGAGCCTCCTGTTCCTCGAGCACGGGCGCTCGACGGACGCCCCGGTCCGGCGCTGGCAGGAGCGGATGAATCCGCTGTGGGGCAGGTGCGCCGGCGGCTGCCGGCTGGACCGCGATCCGCCGGCCCTCGTCGTCGCGGCGGGCTTCCGACTCGAGGAGCTGGACGCGGGCTACGTCCCGGGCCCGCGCTTCGCGAGCTACGTCTACCGCGGCCGGGCGTCGGTCTCCGGACCGGCCGCTTCGTAGGACGTGTACAAGGCGGCCAGCCGGTCGATCGCTCGAGCCAGGTTGCGGCAGACGGACAGATACATCGCGCGGGTCTCCCGGTCCGCCGCGGCCCGGTCCACCCCCTCCCGGCGCGCCGGCTCGACCGGCAGCCGCAGGACGATGCCGAGGTCGGAGCTTCCTCGCCTGCCATCGGTGCTCATCGCCCGGCCTCCTTCCGGCGCGCCCGCGCGGCCTCTTACCAGGATACCCGCGGGCGGGCGGCGCGCGCTGTAGCGTGGCTGACGGTCGCCGACCCGCCCCGGGGTCGTCGGCCACGGGGGCGAACCGGTATCTTGTACGCTCGCGGTGGTTCCCCCAGGCGACGCCAGGGAGCGGCATGTCGAAACGATATCTCATTATACATGGCCATTTCTATCAGCCTCCTCGAGAGAACCCGTGGCTCGAGGCGATCGAGCGCCAGGAATCGGCCCGGCCGTACCACGACTGGAACGCGCGCATCAACGCCGAGTGCTACGCGCCGAACGCCGCGTCACGGATCCTGGACGGGGAGGGCCGCATCGTGCGCATCGTCGACAACTACGAGGGGATCAGCTTCAACTTCGGCCCCACGCTGCTGGCGTGGATGGAGGCCCACGCGCCCGAGACCTATCGCGCGATCCTCGAGGCGGACCGGTTCAGCGCCCGGCGCTTCGGCGGTCACGGCAACGCCCTCGCGCAGGCCCACGGCCACATCATCATGCCGCTCGCCAACGAGCGCGATCGCCGCACGCAGGTCCGTTGGGGAATCCGCGACTTCGAGCATCGGTTCGGCAGAAGCCCGGAAGGGATGTGGCTTCCTGAGACGGCCGTCGATCTGGCCACGCTGGAGATCCTCGCCGAGGAGGGGATCCGCTTCACGATCCTGGCGCCGCATCAGGCCGAGGCCGTGCGCGAGGCCGGCGAGGACGAGTGGCGCGACGTGACCGGGGCCCGGATCGATCCCCGCCGGGCGTACCTGCAGCGGCTGTCCGAGGGCCGGTCGATCGTCGTGTTCTTCTACGACGGTCCGATCTCGCAAGCCGTCGCCTTCGAGCGCCTGCTGGCCGACGGCGCGCGCTTCGCCGAGCGGCTACTCGAGGGCTACGCCGCCGAGGTGGACGGCCCCCAGCTGATGCACATCGCGACCGACGGCGAAACCTACGGCCACCATCACCATCATGGCGAGATGGCGCTGTCGTTCGCCTTGCAGTCGCTCGAGGCGCGGGACGACGTGCGGCTGACGAACTACGGCGAGATCCTGGATCTGTTCCCGCCCCGGGACGAGGTGCGGATCCTCGAGAACACGTCGTGGAGCTGCGTCCACGGCATCGAACGTTGGCGCTCGGACTGCGGTTGCTCGACGGGTGGCCGGCCGGAGTGGAACCAGGCCTGGCGGGCGCCGCTCCGCGAGGCGCTGGACTGGCTGCGCGACGCCATGGCCCCGCTGTACGAGGACGCCGCCGGCGAAATGTTCGACGACCCGTGGGCCGCGCGCGACGCGTACGTCCAGGTGGTCCTCGACAGGAGCGACGAGAGTGTCGACCGGTTCTTCGCCGCGCACGCCGGCCGGCGCCTCGAGCGGGACGAGCGCGTGCGGGCGCTCCAGCTCCTCGAGCTCCAGCGCCATGCCATGCTGATGTACACTTCCTGCGGCTGGTTCTTCGACGAGCTGTCAGGGATCGAGACCGTGCAGGTCATCCAGTACGCCGGCCGCGCCGTCCAGCTCGCGCAGGACCTGTTCGGCGATCACCTGGAGGACGAGTTCCTGCGCCGGCTGGAGAAGGCCGAGAGCAACATCCCCGGCAACGGGAACGGGCGCGACGTCTACCGGACGTCCGTCGAGCCGGCCCGGGTCGACTTGAAGAAGGTCGGCGCGCACTACGCCGTGAGCTCGCTGTTCGAGAACTACGGCGTACTCTCGAAGCGCGAGACGCTGAGCCGGAT
>CAZCZH010000156.1:0-6583 GCA_964502985.1 uncultured Gemmatimonadales bacterium | reverse complement strand
GCTCTGAACCTGGGCGGGATCGCCAACGTCGCGCTCGTGCCGCCCGGGGGCTCGGGGAAGCTCGTGGGATTCGACACGGGTCCCGGCAACATGGTCCTCGACCACCTGGCGCGGCGCCTCCTGGGAACGGCGCACGACGCGGACGGCCGCGTCGCGGCGGGGGGGCGGCCGGATCGGGCGCGGCTCGAGGCGGCCCTCGCCGACCCGTACTTCGGGCTGGTCGCGCCCAAGTCGACCGGGCGCGAGGGCTTCGGGGCGGCGTGGACCGAGCGTCGATTCGGCCCGCTGGACGGCCTCGCCGAGGAGGCGATCGGCGAGCGACTGGCGACGGCCGTCGAGCTGACCGTCGAGAGCGTGGCCCGGGCGCTCGAGGGCCAGGCGGGGACCGGGATCGTGCCGCCGGACGCGCGGGTCGTCGTGTCGGGAGGCGGGCGGCGCAACCGGACCCTCATGAAGCGGCTCGCCGAGCGCCTCGCGCCGCGCGACGTCCTGCCGATCGACGACCTCGGGCTGGACGGCGACTTCAAGGAGGCCGTGGCGTTCGCCGTGCTGGCCTACGAGAGCGCGCTCGGCCGGCCGACCAACGTGCCTTCGGTGACCGGGGCCGCGCGCCCCGCGCGCCTGGGGAAGCTCGCCTTCCCGCCGGAGTGAGGGGCGCGCTTCCCGACCCGGCGGAGATGTCCCCCGCCGCCCTGGCCGGGCAGCTGGTGTGCGTCGCGCTCCGCGACTACGCCGGCGACGGCTCCGAGCGGATGGCGTTCCTGGAGAGCGTCGCGCGACACGGCTGGGGCGGGGTGATCGTGTTCGGCGGCGAGCTGGCCGCGGTGCGCGACCTCGTCGCCGAGGCCGACGCGCGGAGCGACGTCCCGCTCCTCGTGACGGGCGACTTCGAGCGCGGGCTCGGGCAGCAGTTCCCGCGCGGCGGGACGTCGTTCCCGCCGCTCATGGCGCTCGGCTCGGCGGGCGACCCGGCGCTGGCCCGAGCGGCGGCGCTGGCCGCCGCGCGGGAACTGCGCTCGGCCGGATTCCACGTCGACTTCGCGCCCGTCGCCGACCTGGCCTGCGAGCCCGCGAACCCGATCGTCTCGACCCGCGCGGCGGGCGACCACCCGGAGCGCGTGGCGGAGATCGTGGCGGCCAGCGTGGCCGGTCTGCAGGAGGGCGGTGTGGCGGCCACCGTCAAACACTTCCCGGGGCACCGCCGGACGACGGTCGACAGCCACGCCGTGCTGCCCGTCGTCGAGGCCACGCGCGAGGAGCTGGAGGCCACCGACTGGGTCCCGTTCCGGGCCGGCCTCGACGCCGGGGCGCGCCTCGTCATGACGGCCCACGTGGCGTTCCCGGCCCTCGAGCCGGACGGGGCCCGCGACCGACCGGCGACGTTCTCGCCGGCCGTATCGACGGGGATCCTGCGCGACGAATGGGACTTCGAGGGCCTCCTGTGCTCGGACGCCCTGATGATGGGGGCGGTCGCCGGCGAGGCGCCCGAGGCGGTCGCGATCCGCGCCCTGGCCGCGGGCGTCGACTGGTTGCTGTACCCCCCCGACCCGGCCCGCGTCCGGATCGGGCTGGCGCGGGCCCTCGAGCGCGGCACGCTCGATCGCGGTCGCTGCGAGCGGGCGGTGGAGCGGCTGACGGTCCTCAAGCTCGCCGTGGGCGCCGGCCAGCCCGCCCCGGGCTGGCCCGCGACGAGCGCGGCTCCCGTCGCCGAAGCCGTGGCCGCCGCCGCCCTCGCCGCCGAGCCCCCCCGGCCGCCCGCCGGCGCGGCCTGGCCGGACCGCGCGCAGTGGGTCGTCGTCCTGGATGGCGCGATCGTTGCAGGAGACGTCGTGGTGGGCCGCGAGCTGGGGCCGCGGGCGGCGGAGCGCCTGGTCGTCGTCGACGCGGCGGCGGACGAGGCCGCCGCGCGCGCCGCGCTGGCCCAGGCCATGGCCCGCGCCGAGCGGGCGTGGGTCGCGTGCGCCGTGTTCAATCCGGTGCGCGCGTGGAAGGGCCGGGCCGGCCTGTCGCCGCTGGCGCGCGAGGCGGTGAACGCCGTCTGCGGAGCCGCGCGCGAGGCCGTCTTGATCGTGCACGGCGACCCACGTATCGTTGAGGCGGTTCGTCCCCCCGTCCGCATCGTCTGGGCCTACGGTGAGGATCCCGCCTCGCAGCGCGCCGTCGTGGCGTTTCTGCGTGGCGCCCTGCCGGCGGCCGGACGACCGCCGATCGCGCTCGGCTCGTAAACGGTCAACTTCGGACGCGGGTTTTCGACGCATGGACATCTCGAGTACGAACATCCCGAGCGCCGCCGCATCGAACCGGACGTGCCGCGTCGCGCTCGTCGTGGCCGCTGTGGCGGCTCTCCTGCCGGCGCTTCTCGCGCCGCGCCCGGCCGTCGCCCAGGAGCGCGAGGAGGCGCTGTTCCCGCTCCCGCCGGGTCTCGTGCCGTCGGTGGAGTTCTGGAAGAAGGTCTACACCCGCTGGAGCGAGGACGAGGTCGCGTTCCACGATCGCGACGATCTGGGCGTGGTGTACAAGGTCATGCGCCAGAAGAAGGCCACGACGGCGGCCGAGGAGAAGGCCAACGACGCGGCGCAGCAGGTCATCGTCGAGCGCTACCGCCAGATCCTCCTCGATCTCGCGGCGCGGGATCCCGACCCGCGCACGCTGACCGGTGACTACCGCGACGTGTACGTCGCGTTCGGCGACCAGGCGAGCCCCCAGCGGTTCCGTCAGGCGGCCGACCGGATCCGCGTCCAGCGCGGGCTCCGCGAGCGCTTCCTTACAGGTCTCCTGCAGGCCGGCCAGTACCGCGACCACATCCTGAAGATCCTGCGCCAGGAGGGCCTGCCGGGCGAGCTGGCGTGGCTGCCGATGGTCGAGTCGACGTTCAACGTCCAGGCCCGCTCGGCCGTCGGCGCGGCCGGCGTGTGGCAGTTCATGCCCGGCACGGGGCGGCTGTTCATGCGCGTCGATCACACCGTCGACGAGCGGCTCGATCCGATCCTCGCCGCGCGCGGGGCGGCGCGCCTGCTGCATCATGACTACGAGGGTCTGGGCAACTGGCCGCTGGCCCTGACGGCGTACAACCATGGCTACTACGGGATGCGGCGCGCCGTACAGCAGGTCGGCACGGACGACTACATGACGATCCGCCGGCTGTACGACGGGCCGGCGTTCGGCTTCGCCTCGAAGAACTTCTACGCCGAGTTCCTCGCCGCCCTCGACGCGGCGACCCACGCCGAGCAGTACTTCGGCGTGCACGACCCGTTCAGGCCGCTGGAGTTCGACACGGTCGAACTGCCGGTGGGGATGACGCTGGACGATGTCGCTCGCGCCGTCCAGGTCGACAAGAATCGGCTGTGGAAGCTGAACCCGTCGCTGACCGACGCCGTCTGGCGCGGCCAGCGCAACGTCCCCGCCGGGTTCGATCTGCGCGTGCCGCCGGGCTACGGGCGCGAGGCCCCGATGCAGCTCGCATCGGCGGCCGCCGGGCGCAGCGGCCGGCGAACCCGCGACCCCGGCCCGTCCGGCGCGCGCTGGTACACGGTGCAGCGCGGCGACACGCTGAGCTCGATCGCCCAGAAGTACGGCATCACGGTCACCGAGCTGGCGTCGCTCAACGGGCTCTCCAACCGCAACCGGATCCTCGTCGGCCAGCGCCTCAAGGTGGCGCGCTAGGCGGCGGGCTCGACTCCGGCCACGGCCTGGGCGGTGAAGAATGCCCGCTCGAGGTTGTAGGCCCGTTCCTCGGGCCCGGTGGGAAACAGGAAGAACGCCGCGCGGGCCGGCTCGAAGGCCCATGTCAGCCCCTCGATCTCCTCGCCCCACACGCAGCGCACCTTGAGTCGCAGGCTTCCCGTCTTTGTGGGTGCGAGCGCGTTGCGCGGCGCGTCGTCCGCGGTGAAGCGGCGCTGCCGGTCGAAGGCGAAGTCGCGCACGAAGAAGATCGCGTGTACGTCGGCCAGGTCGATCCTGCGCCGAGCCACGACCCGCCCCTGGCGGTCGACCTCCTGGAAGTGGAACTGGCGCTTCCCCGGATAGAAATCCCGCGAGTACCCTTTGAGCCGGCTTCCGTCCGCCATGCGAAGGACGAGGGGGGGAGGCATCGACGCGCACGATAGGCCGTGCGGGCTTGGCGGGTCAACCCCTCGCGGCCTACGTTGCGCGCCGCATGCGTCGTCCGGTGAATCGATGAGCGCTCTGGCGGGGTTCTTCGCCCAGCTCGGCTGGCTCGACTGGCTCGTCCTCGCGGCGTACTTCCTGTTCTCGCTCGTCGTCGGGCTGGTGTTCGTGCGTCGGGCGGGGGCCTCGACGCAAGAGTTCTTCGTCTCGGGCCGCGATCTCCCGTGGTGGCTGGCCGGCACGTCGATGGTCGCCACGTCGTTCTCCGTCGACACCCCGCTGTTCGTCACGGCACTCGTTCGGCGCCAGGGGATCCAGGGCAACTGGCTGTGGTGGGTGTTCGCCCTGGGTGGCGTCCTGTCGGCGTTCGTGTTCGCCCAGCTGTGGCGCCGCAGCGAAGTGGTCACCGACGTCGAGCTGACTCAGCTCCGCTACTCTGGCAAGCCGGCGGCCGCGCTGCGCGGCGTGCGCGCCTGGTACATGACGCTGTACGCCAACTGCCTGACGATGGGCTGGGTCGTGCTGGCGATGATCAAGGTGTTCTCCGTCGTGTTCGACGTGGGGCCGCTCGAGGCGACGATCTTCGCCGCCGCCATCACGCTGGTCTACTCGACGCTGGGCGGGCTGTGGGGGGTCGTCGTGACGGACCTCGTGCAGTTCGTCCTGGCGATGGTCGGGGCCGTTCTGCTGGCGTGGTTCGCCGTCGACGCGGCGGGCGGGCTCCACGCGCTGCTGGACGCGCTTCGGTCGAGCGGCCATGGCACGGTCCTGTCGTTCGCCCCGTCTCTCGAGCGGGTCGGCGCCGCGACCGCCGGTGCGGGTGGTTTCTGGTCCATGCTGCTGGCGTGGTCGGCGACGCCCCTGGCCACGTTCCTAGTCCTGGTGACGATCCAGTGGTGGGCCAACAAGAACGCCGACGGCGGAGCGGTCGTCATCCAGCGCATGGCCGCGTCGCGCGACGAGCGCGAGGCCATCCTCGGCACTCTGTGGTTCCAGATCGCCAACTACGCGCTCCGGCCGTGGCCGTGGATCCTCGTCGGGCTGGCGTCTCTCGTCCTGTACCCGTCGATCGCCGATCCCGAGCTGGCCTACCCGCGAGCCATGGTCGACTACCTGCCGGCGGGGCTCCTGGGCCTGATGCTGGCGGCCATGGTGGCGGCCTTCATGTCGACCCTGACCTCGTACATCAACCTGTCCGCGGCGTATCTGGTGAACGACTTCTATCGGCCGTTCGTGGCGCCCGGCAGGAGCGAGCGGCACTACGTGGCGCTGGGCCGGCTGGCGTCGGTCGGGGCGCTGGCGGTCGCCGCGGTGATCGCCTATGCCGCATGGCGCTGGGGCTCGATCGTGCAGCTGTTCCAGCTCCTGCTGACGCTCGGGGCGGGAATTGGCCTGGTGTACCTGGCGCGCTGGTTCTGGTGGCGGGTCAACGCCTGGAGCGAGATCGCGGCGATGATCGCCTCGAGCGTGGTCGGCGGCCTCCTCGGTCTGTCGCCGCGGCTCGGCGGGCCGACGTTCCCGTTCGCCGCGCAGGTCTTCCTGAACCTCGTCGGCTCGACGCTGGTGTGGGTCGGCGTGACGTTCGTCACCCGGCCGACGTCGATGGAACGGTTGACCGAGTTCTACCGCCGCGTCCGGCCGCCCGGCTGGTGGGGACCGGTCCGCGAGGCTCTGGGCGAGGCGCCCCGGCCCGCGCGGGGCGGCCTGGCGCGGGGCCTCAAACTGTGGGCCCTCGCCACCGCGTTCATCTACGCCGCCCTGTTCGGGATGGGGAAGCTCGTGCTGCTGGAGTGGGGCTGGGGCGTCGCGTTCGCCGCCGTGGCCGTCGCTTCCGGGTGGGGCCTGGCCCGCGCCCTGGCGCGCGAGCGGATCGAGGCGCTCCTCGGTTGACGGATTGGCCGCGGTGGATTACAGAAGACCCGTGGATCCGACGGGGAGGCAGCGAGCGGGATGGGCCATGCTCGTCCTGGTGGGGCTCGTCGCGCTGGCGTTCGGCGTCAAGGGACTGGTCACGGGGGCTCCCGGCAATGTCGCGGTCGTGCGCCGGTTGACCGGGCTCGAGTGGGATTCCCTGCGAGCGCGCGACCCCGGGATGGGGCGCCTCGTGACGCTCCTCGCGCGACACGAGGCGCTCGTGCTGCTGGGCTGGGGCGCGTGGCTCGTCACGAGCGCCGTCCACGGCTACCGTGGCGGCGAGCGATGGCCGTGGACCGTCTGGTGGACGGTGCCGATGGTCGTCGTGGGGATCGTGGCGACCGGGGCGGGAGCCGGCGGAGCGCTCTCATCGCTCTTCCTCGGGCTCGCCGCGCTGTCGGTTGTCGCCCTGCTCCTCGCGCGTTGATCGCCTAGCCGCGCTCGGGGCCCGGCTTCTCCCGCTGGGCGACGGGGATGACGAAGCGGATCGCGCTCGTGCCCTCGTCGATCGAGCACACCTTGTTGTCGATCAAGCCGGTCGACTTGCCGATCGGAATCAGGG
>CAZCZH010000155.1:0-6602 GCA_964502985.1 uncultured Gemmatimonadales bacterium | reverse complement strand
CGCTGGCAACGGACGACGACCTGGAGCGGGCCATCGATGCCGCCGAGGACGCGTTCGAGGCGACTCGCGAGCAGTCCTCCCACGAGCGCGCCCGGCAGCTCGAGGCGATCGCCGACGGGATCGCCCGCCGAAGGAGCGAGATCGTCGAGCGCATGATCGCCGAGTGCGGCAAGCCCAGGCAGTACGCCGAGGGCGAGGTGACCCGCGCGATCTCGACGTTCACGCTGGGCGCCGCGGAGGCGCGGCGCTTCGGCGGAGAGGTCGTGCCGGTCGACATCACCGAGCGCTCGGAGGGGTATTTCGCCTTCACCCGGCGCTTCCCGCGCGGGCCGGTAGCCGGCATCTCGCCGTTCAACTTCCCCCTGAACCTGGTGGCCCACAAGGTCGCGCCGGCGCTCGCTACGGGCGCCACGATCGTCCTCAAGCCGCCCATGCAGGCGCCCCTGACGAGCCTGTTCCTGGCGGAGATCGCGGCCGACGCGGGCGTGCCGCACGGCGCGCTCAACATCCTCCACATGAAGCCCGAGGTCGCCAAGCGGCTGGCGACGGACGAGCGCTTCACGCTGCTCTCGTTCACCGGCAGCGCGAAGGTCGGCTGGACGCTCAAGTCGAAGGCCGGCATGAAGCCGGTCATCCTGGAGCTGGGTGGCAACGCGGGCATGATCGTCCATCGTGACGCCGACCTCGAGTGGGCCGCCGAGCGGGCCGCGATCGGCGGGTTCGCCTACGCCGGGCAGATCTGCATCAAGGTCCAGCGCCTGTTCGTCGACCGCGCCGTGGCGGACGAGTGGATCCCGGCGTTCGTCGACCGGGTCGACGGCCTCCGGATGGGCGATCCGCGCGATCCGGGGACCGTCGTCGGGCCGCTGATCGACGACGCGGCGGCGGACCGGGTCGAGTCGTGGATCCAGAAGGCTCTCCAGGGAGGCGCGCGCCTCCTGGCGGGCGGCGAGCGCGACGGCCGCTTCATCCGGCCCACGGTCCTGACAGGCGTCGATCCCGGCCTGGAGGTCGTGCGCGAGGAGGTGTTCGGTCCGGTCGTGGTCGTCGAGACGTACGCCGACTTCGAGGAAGCCGTGCGGCGGGTCGACGACTCGAAATACGGGATCCACGCCGGGGTGTTCACGCACGACGTGCGGCGCATCGATCACGCGTTCCGCAACCTCACCGTCGGCGGGGTCATCGTAAACGAGTATCCGACGTTCCGCGTCGACAACTTCCCGTACGGCGGGGTCAAACGGTCGGGCCTCGGGCGCGAGGGCGTGCGCTATGCGATGGAGGAGATGACCGAGCCCCGGATCTGCGTGTTCGACCTGCGGCATTGAGGCGCTCGACGGCCTCGGGGGCGCTCGCCGCCCTGGCGCTCGCGCTGGCCTGCGGCGGCGGCTCCGACGAGCCACGCTATCCGACCCAGGACTGGTCGGGCACATACCTCACCAAGGTCACCAGGTCTTCGACCGACTGCTCCGGCGCCGACTACCCGCCCGTCATGCCGGGCTTCCAGCTCGTCGTGAACCAGTTCCCGAACAACCGCGCCACGGCCGTCATGGGGCCGATCATCAAGCTGACCGGGGACTTCACCGGTGACGAGCTGGACGTCCGGCAGGTCGTGCAGGAGGACATCCCGCTGCCCGACTCGCTGCTCCAGCGCGCCACGGCGGCCGACTCTCTGGAGACGATCACCTACCGCCTGACGGCCTCGTTCGACGGCGACGGCTACACGGGCGAGTACCTCGTCCGGACGCCCGATTTGCCGGCGCTCGTGCGGAAGGAGAAGAAGCGCCGCTGCGAGTACCGCTACGAGCTGGAGGGGACGCGCTACGAGCCGGGAGGTTCGTCGAAGGAGTGAGCCGTCCTCCGGCTCGTTCGCTTCAACGCCGAGCTACGAACTGGCGGGCTTCCTCGCGGACTTCCCTTCTCTGACTCCCACGGGCGATGTCGAGGAGGCTTTCGTAGTACGCGCGAGCCAGGGATTCATCACCTGACGAACGCGCCGTCCTCGCGGCGCCCAGCACGCTGTGGAAGCGACGAGGATAGTGATCCAGCGATTGCTCGTACTCGACCAGCGCTTCCGCCGGATGTCCCTCCTCTACGAGAAGGTCTCCCAACAGCTCGAAGGCGGGCAGCGTTGGAGCGGGAGTCACGGCATGCTTCGGTGTCGTCGTCTCGATCTCGATCGCCTGCCGCATCAGGGCCACGCTGGATCGACTGTCTCCGCTCGCATGAGCGAGCCAGGCGCTCAACTCGAGGCGAAGGACGCGAATGTTGCGCGCGAACAACTCTTCGCTCGCCTCGGAAGCCGTCATCTCCAGCTCCCGCAAGCGCGTCTCGCACCGGCCCCCTTCGTCGAGGGCGCCCACGTGAACCGATCCGAGACCACGGGCGAACCATGCGACCGCCTCGGGCCACGTGAAACGATCCCAGTCGAGCGTGCGCGGTTCGCGCGGAACGAGCGATGCGGCCTCGTTCCACGCCCGCCTTTCCAGCGCGTAGCGGGCCTGGACGGACGCCAGGTGAAAGGCCGTCTTGAAGGACGGCTGCAATCGAGCGGTGCCCAGCAGGCGCTTCACCTGCGCCTCGGCTTCGTCGTCTTCGCCTTTCTGCAGATAGGCGTAGACGAGGTATTCGATCGCGTGGGGGAACTCGTCCCACACGTACTCGCCGTGGTCCCCGGCGGGAAACTCCAGTGCCGCGTCCGCGGCACGCAGATTCCCCCGTATCACGCCGTCCCAGTCGCCGAGCCGGGTGTAGATGTGTGTCGGCATATGGAGGGCGTGGGGGTTCTCGGGAGCGGTCGTCTCGTACCTGCGGACGATGTCGAGGGACTCGTGTTCCCGTCCGGTGACGTCGTTGGCGTGAATCAGGTAGTGCATCGCCCCGGGATGGTCGGGATTCCGCGCGTACACGTCGAGGAGCAGTCGGGCGGCGCTGTCGGAATGGACCGTCGAGATTTCACCGGGAGGCGCCACCGCGAGCTGCGCCAGGGCATAGAATACGGCCGCCTCGGGATCCTCTGGCCAGGCTGCGTGGACCTCCTGCATCGCCCGTTCCCATCGCGCGATCCGCTGCCAATAGTCCCCCGATTCGGGGTCCTGGAAAAAGGCCTTCGCGGCAGCCACGTACAGGCGCTCGCGATCGGTCGCGGGCCCGAGGGCCTCGGCCTTCCGTACAGCGTCCCATCCACGCTGCAGTTCTTCGCGCCCGGGCCGTGTGGGCCACAGTGGCTGGAACAGCGTCATGGCGATCCCCCAGTACGCCATGGCGCACTCGGGGTCCATTTCTGCCACCCGCTGGAACGCTTCGCGCGCTTGCGGATAGGTCATGTGGTGAAGCAGGGCCACGGCTCGATTGAACTCCGCCCGTGCCTGCGCCGTGCAGGAGACGGGGAAATCGACGGCGACCGGGGAGCGCTCAATTTCCGGATGCGCCTGGCTCGTTCCCTGGACCGCCGCGCACCCGAGCGACGCCGTCAGCGCCAGCCCTGCGACGAGCGTCGCGAGCGGCAGCACGCGCCGGACGCCCGTCAGCCAGCTCGCGAGCCGGGCGCCGAATGCGTCGTGGCTCGAGGCGCCGGGGTGAAGGCCGTCCCACGCCACGCCGTTGCGCGTCGTCGAGGCGTGGAGCATCCGGCCGCCGGCGGCCACGATCCCGACGTGCGTAACGCGCCCGCCTTCCGACTCGGCGAAGAACGCCAGGTCGCCGTCGACGACCCCCGACCAGTCGGGGCCGGTCTCGACCGGCTCGCCGATCCGCGCCTGCTGGTCGGAGTCGCGCGGCAGGTCGATCCCGTGGAGCCCAAAGATCCTCTGGACGAGCCCCGAGCAGTCGAACCCCTTCTCCGATGTCCCGCCCCACAGGTACGGGAGCCCGAGGAACTGGGCGGCGTGGGACAAGATCGTCTCGCCATCGGCGGGGAAGGTCCGGGCGAGCGCGTCGCGGGGCGCCGTGGCGTCGGCCGGCAGCCATCCGGCCAGCCCGTCCGGCAGCCGGGCCTCGAGCCAGCCGCCCCGTATCTCGCCGCCGGCGAGGCGCCCGCCCTGGACCAGGTCGCAGATCGGCCCGGCGTCGGCGGCCGGCCCGGAGCGCAACCGCGCGCAGCGCGCGGTGACGACCCGATCGCCGGCCCAGCCCTCCGGATCGCGCACGACCGACCGCGGGTGCGCCCAGGCGACGTAGCCGTCGGCCGTCTGAAGCAGGAGCCAGCCGTCCGCCTCGCACAGGACGCTGGCCTCCTCGCCGAGGATCATCTGGCTGACGAGTTCGGCCGCGTGGGACGGCTGACGCCGAAGGTGCGCGAGGCTGCGGTGCGCGACGGCCCGCCCGCCGCCGCCGAGCGTGGGGTCGGGCAGGGTCGCCACCTCGCAGGCGAAGCCCGCGTCGCGCGCGGCCAACTGGATCGCCGGCATCGCGTCGACGGCCGTCGTCTGCCCGACGATCCGCGGCGCGCCGCCGGCCTCGACGCGGACCTCCCACACCGCGAGGCGGGGGTCGGGAGCGTGAACCCGGCGCAGCTCCTCGAGGCGCGTCTCGAGAGCCTCGGCCCGGCTCACGACCGCTCCTCGACGGTCACCGCGGCCTCGTCCCCGCCGGCGAACTGGAGCTCCCACAGCCGGGCGTAGAGCCCACCCCGCGACAGGAGCTCGTCGTGGGTCCCGCGCTCGCGCACTTCGCCGTGATGCAGGACGAGGATCGAGTCGACCCGGCGGATCGTCGACAGACGGTGCGCGATGACGAGCGCGGTGCGGTCCGCCATAAGGCGCTCGACGGCGGCCTCGATCAGGGCTTCGCTCTCGCTGTCGACGCTGGACGTCGCCTCGTCGAGGATCAGGATCGGCGGATCCCACGCCAGGGCGCGGCCGAACGCCAAAAGCTGCTTCTGGCCGGTGGACAGCGTTCGCCCGCGCTCGCCGACCGCCGTGTCGAGGCCGCGCGGGAGCGCGTCGACGAAGCGCGCGGCGCCGATCGCCGCCAGCGCCGACCGCGCGCGGTCGGCGTCGATCCGCGGCTCGCCGAGCGATACGTTGTCGAGCACGGAGCCCGAGAACAAGAACACGTCCTGCAGCACGAGCCCGACCCGGCGCCTGAGCTCGCGCGGCGGCCACTCGCGGACATCGTGCCCGTCGACCAGGACGCGGCCCTGCTGGGCGTCGTAGAAGCGGCACACCAGGCTGGCGATCGTCGTCTTGCCGGATCCCGTGGGGCCGACCAGCGCCAGCCGCGAGCCGGCGGGGACCTCGAACGAGACGTCGCGCAATATCCAGCGCTCCGGCGTGTAGCGGAACCACACGTTCTCGAAGGCGATCGACCCGCGTGGCGCGAGGTCGGCGACGAGGGCCGGGCGGTCCATTCCCGGCGCCGGCGGCTCGTCGAGGAGACCGAACAGCCGCTCGCCGGAAGCCATCGCGGCCTGCAGCAGATTGTACTTCTCGGCCAGGTCGCGGATCGGCGAGAAGAACTTCTGGGCGTACTGCAGGAACGCCACCAGCGTGCCGAACGTCAGCGCGCCGCGGGCGATCCCGGCTCCCGCGTACCACAGGACGAGGGCCACCGCGACCGAGCTCAGCAGCTCGACCAGGGGATAGAACAGGGCGTACCAGCGCACCGACTCGAGCTGGGCGGACTGGTGGCCCCGATTGATCGCGCCGTACTCCTCGCGGCTCGCCGCCTCGCGGCGGAACAGCTGGACGACGACGAGGCCCGTCACGCGCTCCTGCAGGTACGCGTTCAGCCGCGCCACCCAGCGCCGGATCTCGCGGTACGCGTCGCGCATGCGCGTGCGGAACCAGAACGAGACGCCGAACACGCACGGCAGGACGGCGAACGTCACCAGGGCCAGCCGCCAGTCCAGAACGAGCATCGTCACGGCCACGGCGGCCAGCATGAACGCGTCGCTCAGGATCGCCACCACGCCCGAGCTGAACAGGTCGTTCAGCACCTCGACGTCGCTCGTCACGCGTGTCACGAGCCGGCCCACCGGGTTCTTGTCGAAGAACGCCAGCGGGAGCCGCTGCAGGTGGTCGAACAGGCGCTGGCGCAGGTCGTGCATCGAGCGCTGGCCGACCCATTCGGTGAGGTACGTCCGGCCGTATCCCAGGGCCAGCTCGCCCACCAGGGTGGCCAGGTACAGGGTGGCGATGCCGGCCAGGCCGGCCAGATCGCCGACGGCGATGTGTCGGTCGATCGCCACCTTGACGAGGATCGGCTGGACGGCCTCGATGGCGCCCACGCCGAGCAGCATCGCCAGGGCCAGCGCCACGCGTCCCCGGTAGGGCCGGAGGAACGCCAGCAGGCGCCGGGCCAGGCGAGGGTCGAACGGGGCGTCGCGGCGCTCTTCGAGGTGGGGAGCGGTCATGCGGGGGGAAGGTGCGCGCCGGCCGGGAGTGGGTCAAGCCGCTCGCCGGACGTAACTTGTGGCTCGGGCCGAAACCCGATCGAGATCGGAGGAGGACGCATGAATGGACGCACGATCCGGCTCGCGGTCGGGCTCGCGGCGGTCGTCGCGCTCGCTGCCTGCCTGCGTGGCCGGCCGAGTGAGAACGCCGACGGCGCTTCGACGAGCGCCAGCGCCGACAACGCGGCCGACGCCCAGGTCGACGCGAGCC
>CAZCZH010000154.1:0-6612 GCA_964502985.1 uncultured Gemmatimonadales bacterium | reverse complement strand
CGTCGACGACCGACCAGCTGATGCGGTTGCGGATCGTCTTGCCCGGCCGTTCGGGATCGGCTGAGTCGCCTTCGAGGATCATGACTCGGTCGTGGAGACCGCCCTCGAGCAGGAGCAGCGTGCCGGTCGAGTCGATCCACGTCACGGTTGTAGTTGCAGACCCGGGACACGAAGTGCGGCTCGACGAGGAGCCGAGCGCCGGCGGGGGAGGGCCGAACGTGGATCTCGACGCGGCCGGTAGGGCGGTCGGTGCAGCCAAGGCTCGGTCCGGCGGTGCCGGAGAGGCTCGGGCAGCGGACGAGACGAAGGGCCCCCCTCGGAGCCAGGTCGCCGCGCGTCGAGCCGACGACCGTCGATTCCGAGCCGGGAGCGACGACGAGTCCGGCTTCGCGAAGGACGTCCACGGCGACGCCGCGCGCCTGGTCGGTCGTCAGTCCGGAGAGGAGGAGACCTGCGGGACGCTGTGCCCTGGGGCCCCCCGCGCAGGCGCCGAGGGCCAGAGCGAGAGCCAGCAGAGTCGGGCTCTTGCGGATCATCTCGCTTCAGCGTAAACCCTTCGCGCGAGAATCTCTACCCAGATCCGGAGTTTCATGAATCGCAAGACGATCGATCTCGGCGACGTCCTTGCCGGTCAGTGCACGCTCGAGATCTCGGGTGACCCCGAGGACGTGGTCCTGGCGGCCGCGATCCATGCCGAGCAGGCGCACGAGCGGGAGGATACGCCCGAGCTCCGCGAGCGAATCCGGGCCAACCTGCGGGACGTCGAGTAGATCCGTACCTTCGATCCCCATGCCATCGAGCTCCATGCCACGATTCCGAACGCTCTCGTCCATCGCGTTCGTCGGCGGGCTGGCCCTGACGGCCGCCTGCTCGCGGGGTCCGGACCCGACGTTCAGCGCCGACGTCGCGCCGATCGTATACGCCAAGTGCGCGGGATGCCACAACCCGCAGGGGCCGGGCCCTTTTCCGCTGCTGTCGTACGACGACCTGAAGGCCCACGCGGACCGGATCCACGAGGTCGTCGAGACTGGATACATGCCACCCTGGCCACCGGACGATGACGGCCCCGCGTTCGCCAACGACCGGAGCCTCTCCGTCGACGAGAAGCGGACGATCCTGCGCTGGATCGACGACGGGATGCCGCCCGGGGACCTGGCGGCAGCGCCGGCCCCGCCGAAGACCGCCGAGGGCTGGCCGCTCGGCCCGCCCGACCTCGTCGTCCAGGCGCCACGCGCGTTCCATCTCGAGCCCGTGGGCCACGACGTGTTCCGGAACCTCGTCATCCCGGCTCCCGTCAGCGGGACGCGCTGGGTGCGGGCCATCGACCTGCGGCCGGGCGACGCGCGGGTCGTTCATCACGCGATCCTGTACGTCGACCGCTCGGGCGCCGCGCGACGTCTGGACGCGCAAGATACGGCACCCGGGTTCGGCGGCATGGACGTCAACGTGGCGGACGCGCCGGACGGCCACTTCCTCGGCTGGACTCCGGGCACGCGCCCGTTCCGCGGCTACCCCGACATGGCGTGGCGCCTCGACGGCTCGACGGACCTCGTGCTCCAGCTCCACCTCATGCCGGCGAAGGAGCCGACGGACGTCCGGCCGACGGTCGGGCTGTACTTCGCCGACTCTCCGCCCCGGCGGCAGCCGGTCCTGATCACGTTGCGGAACCTGCATATCGACATCCCGCCCGGCGAGTCGAACTACGAGGTCGAGGACCGCTTCAAGCTGCCCGTCGACGCGCGGGTCATCAGCGTCTTCCCGCACGCCCACCACCTGGGGAAGGACCTCCGCGGGTGGGCCGAGCTGCCGGACGGCAAGCGCCGGGAGCTGATCCACATCGCGGACTGGAGCTTCATGCGGCAGGGGCAGTACTACTACGCCGAGCCGATCACGCTCCCCGCCGGGACGACGCTCGTCATGCACTACACCTACGACAACTCGAGCGACAACCCGGAGAACCCGAACGACCCGCCGATCCGCGTACGGTCGGGCAACCGATCCACGGACGAGATGGGCGAGCTGATCGTGCAGCTCGTGCCACGCTCCGCGGACGACGCGTGGCGCCTGATGCAGGCCCGCGCCCAGCACGACCTGGGGCTCGACGCCGGCGACTGGCGGGCGCGCTACAATCTGGCGCTGGCGGCCCAGGAGGCGGGCCGACTCGAGGCGGCCGAGTCGGGCTACCTGGACGTCCTGGGAAAGAATCCGCAGGTGACGCCGGCGTGGTACAACCTGGGGAACGTCCAGCTCGCCCGGGAGAACTTCGGCGCTGCGGCCGAAGCGTTCCGCCGCGCGCTCGCCATCGACCCGTCCATGGCCCGCGCCGAGCACAACCTGGGGTACGCCCTGGAGCGACTCGGGCGGACGGACGAGGCGCTCGCCCACTACCGCCGGTCGGTCGAGATCGACCCGCACTTCGCCCAGGGATGGCACAGCCTGGGGAACGCACTGTTCGCGCGGAACGACCTGCCGGGAGCGGCCGCCGCGTACCGCGAGGCGATCGACGCCGCACCGGACCTGGCAGGAGCGCACACGAACCTGGGGAACGTTCTGCGGAAGGAGGGGCGGCCCGTCGACGCGCTGGCCGAGTACGAGCGAGCCCTCCAGCTCGCGCCGGGCGACCCGTACGCCTCCTACAACCGCGCGCTGACGCTGGTCGACCTGGGGCGGGTCGACGAGGCGGTCCGCGCGCTCGAAACCCTGACCTCGGCCCGGCCCAACGTGTTCGACGCCTGGGTCACGCTGGGCGACCTGTACCGCGCCCGTGGCGAGTCAGGGCGCGCCGCCGCGGCCTACCGCCACGCCCTGACGCTCGTTCCCGGCGACGGGCGGGTCCAGGCCAAGCTCGGGTCTCTGGCGGGGGAACGTTGATGGCGGGGACACGGTCCGGCTTCGTGGCCATCGTGGGCCGCCCGAACGCCGGCAAGTCGACCCTGCTGAACGCCCTCGTGGGGGAGCACCTGGCCGCCGTCAGCCCGCGCGAGCAGATGACGCGCCACCGGATCCCGGGCTTCCGCACGGAGGGCGACACACAGTTCGTGTTCGTCGACATGCCGGGCCTTCTCGACCCGGCGGATCCCCTGCAGCGGGCCATGCGCGACACCGTCGACAAGGCGGTGGAGGGGGTCGACGTGGTGTACTGGCTGGTGGACCACGACGACCCGTCGGGCGTCGAGCGGGATCTCCTCGACGGGCTCGCCAGCGCGGCGACGCCCGCGTTTCTCGTCCTCTCCAAGGCCGATCAGGTTCCGGCGGAGAAGGTCGACCGGCGCGCGGCCACGTGGCGGGAGGTCGGCCACTGGGCGGAGTCGTTCCGCGTCAGCGCGGTGACCGGGGAGGGGCTGGCCGAGCTCCTGGCGGCGACCCGCGCCCGATTCCCCGAACAGCCGTTCTTCTATCCGCCGGATGATCTCACGGACCTCCAGCTCCGCTTCCTGGCGGCCGAGATGGTCCGCGAGGCGTGCTACGCCGAGCTCGGGGCGGAGGTGCCGTACAGCGTCCACGTCGCCGTCGAGGAGTGGAAGGAGCCCCCCACGCCGGGCGACAAGACGGTGATCCGGGCCGTGATCTACGTCGAGCGCGAGAGCCAGAAGGGCATCGTGATCGGCGCGGACGGCGCCAGGCTCAAGGGGATCGGCACGGCCGCCCGGCGCTCGATCGAAACGCTGATCGGAGCATCGGTGTACCTCACCCTGTGGGTCAAGGTTCGAAAGAAGTGGTCCCGCCGCGAGGCGGACCTCAAGTTCTTCGGATACCGACGCTAGAAGCCGCCGGACGCTACGGTCTGCCCCGACCACCGAGAGGAGAGAACGCATGTCGCTCGACAAGGAGCTCCTGGAGATCCTGGCCTGCCCGAAGTGCAAGGGCGAGCTGGTCTACAAGGAGGAAGAACAGGTTCTGGTGTGTGAAGCGTGCCGCTTGCGCTATCCGATCCGCGACGACATCCCGATCATGCTGATCGACGAGGCGGAATCGTTTTGACGGCCGCGAAAGGGATTGCGGATAGCGTGGCGCCGGGCGCCAGGGTCGGCATCGAGAGACGCATCCTCGACCACCTGGCCGAGGGTGCCAAGCGTCCGCTGAAGCTCAAGGAGATCGCCCGCGCGCTGGACATCGGCGACGCGGGCTATCCGGAGCTCAAGGACACCCTCGCGCGAATGGTCGACGAAGGCGAGATCTACCGCATCAAGAACCAGCGCTACGCGCTGCCCGAGCAGATCAACCTCGTCGTGGGCCGGATCGACGCCACCAAGCGGGGGGCGGGATTCGTCGTTCCCGAGCGCCGCACCGACGAGCCGGACGTGTTCGTTCCACCGCACAAGCTCATGGGCGCGACGCATGGCGACCGCGTCGTGGCGCGCATCGAGAAGCGCAAGGGTCGCGACAATCCGGAAGGCCGCGTGCTGCGCGTCCTGACCCGGGCCCGTGAGGATCTCGTCGGGACGCTGCAGAAGGGGAAGAAGTTCGGCTTCGTCGTCCCCGACAATCCGCGCCTCGGGTTCGACGTCTACGTCGCGGCCGAGGACCTGAAGCAGGCCAAGGAGGGGGAGAAGGTCGTCGTCGCGATCGACGACTGGGGCGACGGGACGAAGAGCCCCGAGGGCCGCGTCGTGGAGGTCCTCGGCGCGCCCGACGCCCCGGGCGTCGACATCCTGTCGATCATCAAGACGCACGGACTCGAGGAGGTCTTTCCCGAGGAAGTCGAGCGCGCGGCGCAACAAATCCGTCCGGACATCGAGGCCGAAGCGAAGCGCCGGCTGGACCTGCGCGACCGGACGGTCGTCACGATCGACCCCACGGACGCCAAAGACTTCGACGACGGGCTGTCGATCCGCCGCCTGGAGGAGGGACGCTTCGAGGTCGGGATCCACATCGCCGACGTATCGCACTACGTGGAGACCGGCGGGACGATCGACTGCGAGGCGTTCGAGCGTGGCACGTCGGTGTACCTCGTCGACCGGGTCATCCCGATGCTTCCCGAAGTCCTCTCGAACGACCTGTGCTCTCTCAAACCCGACGAGGATCGCCTGGCGTATTCGGTCATCGTGACGATGGACGATGACGCGCGAGTCCTCGACCACCAGATCGCCGAGACGGTGATCCGGAGCCGCTTCCGGCTGACCTATCCGCAGGCCCAGGCCATCATCGAGAGCCAACCCGAGATGGATTCCCACAAATCGATCCTCTTCGAGATTCAGACGTTACGGCGCTTGGCTAAAGTATTGCGCCAGCGCCGGGCTCAGCGCGGGAGCCTGGACTTCGACCTGCCCGAGGCGATCGTCGAGCTCGACGAGGACGGGTTCCCGATCGATATCCAGGAATCCGTCCGGCTGGACAGCATGCGGCTCATCGAGGAGTTCATGCTGCTGGCGAACGAGACCGTGGCTCGGCACGCGACACGTCTGGAGGTGCCTTTCCTGTACCGCATCCACGACCGGCCGGCGCCGGAGAAGCTCGACCAGATCCGGGAGTTCGTCGGGGCCCTCGGGTACTCGCTGCCGAAGGGCGAGCTCGACCCCAAGGATCTGGCCGGCATCCTCGAGCAGGTCCGCGGCAAGCGCGAGGAGGAGCTCGTCAACACGGTGGTGCTGCGCTCGATGAAGCAGGCCCGCTACTCGCCGGACAACGTCGGCCATTTCGGCCTGGCGGCGGAGGATTACACACACTTCACGTCGCCCATCCGCCGCTATCCGGACCTGGTCGTGCATCGGCTGACAAAGCGTATCATGGCCGGCGAGCGGTGGAAGAAGGAGAGCGAGCGCGAGGACCTGCAATCGCGGCTGGCGCGGATCGCCGAGCATTGCTCGATCGAGGAGCGCAACGCAGTCCAGGCCGAGCGCGACTCGATCGACCTCAAGAAGGTCGAGTTCATGGAGCGCCACCTGGGCGACGAGTTCGAGGGCAAGATCAGCGGAGTCACCTCGTTCGGCCTGTTCGTGCGGCTCGACCGGTACTTCGTCGAGGGACTGATCCATGCCCACGACCTGTCCGACGACTATTACGAGTTTCACGAGGGGCAGTACGCGCTGATCGGTCGCAACACGGGACGTCGCTATCGCCTGGCCGATCCGGTGAAGGTCCGGGTGGCGCGAGTCGACAAGGATCAGCGGCAGATCGATTTCGAGCTGATCTCGTCGGGCTGATGGAGTTCGGTCATTCGGTCGTGCGCTGGATCTTGAAGGGGTGGTTCTTCGCCAGCGCGGTCTTGTTCCTGTATCTGTTCTCGATCGACGTCTTCGTGCACCGCTGGTTCATCCTCGGGTGGTCCTTGTTCAGCCTGGCTTTGTCGGCCTACGTGGCGCCCGTCATCCGGGTCGGCCGGCGGGCGCTGTGGGTCAAGTACCTGTGGCGCTTCAGGCCGATCCCGTGGAACCGGGTGCTGGAAGCCCAGCGCACAGTGCTCGGAGCCCAGATCCTGACTGCCGACCGGAACTGGGCGTATCGCGTAGTCGGCTACCAGGTTCCCCTGCCGGGGGCCGCCGAGCTCGTGGGCGCCGTCCGGCGACGGCTCGAAGGCCGCCATACCCCTTGACGGCCCTCGGGCTGGACGCTATCAAGAGGCGATCGCAGGGAACCGGATCCTTCACCGTACAAGGAGGGGTCGATGGCGAA
>CAZCZH010000153.1:0-6614 GCA_964502985.1 uncultured Gemmatimonadales bacterium | reverse complement strand
CGGCCTAGCAGTCGGAGTTGTCGCCTTGTCGCCGGATTTGTACCAGGCGCAGTCCAGCTTCACCGCCAAGGACACGGGAACCAACACGGGGGGACTGGCCCAACTGGCAGGAACTCTCGGAGTGACGCTGCCTGGCCAGACGGGCACGCCATCCGGGTTCTACCTGCAGCTGGTCCGTTCCCGGACGGTGCTCGAGAGCGTGGCCCGGACGAAGTACCACGTCGGCGACCGCTCCGCGGACCTGATCGCCTTGCTGGCCCCGTCGGCAGAGACTCGCCGGGACAGCCTTGACGAGGTCGTGGCCACCCTCAGGGACGATGTCGTGGGCAGCGATTTCGACGACCAGAGCGGAATCTACTATCTGACCACGGACACCAACTCTCCTCGCCTGGCCGAGCAGATCAATCGGCGTCTGCTCGAGGTGATCGACAGCATCGACATCGACCGGCGCCGGGAGAGCGCGCGCGCCGAGCGGGAGTTCCTCGAGACGCGGGTCAAACAGGTCAACGCCCAGTACGAAGAAGCTTCGGAGGCCCTGCAGCGCTTCCTGCGACGCAATCCGTCCTTCGGGGCGTCTCCGGTGCTGGGGGTCGAGTACCAGCAACGGGCCGGCGACGCCTTGATGTATCAGCGCATCTATGCGTTTCTGGTTGAAGCTCTGGAACGGGCGCGCATGGAAGAAGCGCGGACGATTCCCACGCTGACGATCATCGATCCGCCCGAAGGATCCGCCGAGGAGAGCCGGATGGGAATCGTCCTGGCTGCACTACTGGGGGCCGGCCTGGGTCTCGTCGTGGTCGCCATCGGACTGGGGATCCACGCCTACTTCGTCAGGGTGCGCCAGACGAGCCCCGAACAGGCGCGCGAATTGCGCCATCTGACGATCGAGCGGCTGCGATGAGGCGTGGCGGAGCGTCCGCCCGCTTCGCGAGAGTCCGGCCGGGACGAGGGACGACCAGGAAAGGGTGAGTGGGACGATGGATGATCCGCGATCGACGCCCCCGGTCTCGCGGGAGGCCCCATCGCACGCCGAGAGCCTGCGCAAAGCCATCGACGAGCGCCGCGCGAGAGTCGGTGTCATCGGCATGGGCTACGTCGGCTTGCCGCTGTCGCTGGCCTTCGTCGACAAGGGATTCTCGGTCCTTGGATTCGACGTGGACCCCGGGAAGGTCGCGTCGTTGAACGCCGGAGAGAGCTACATTTCCCATCTGGAGGAGATGTTCGTCCGGAAGGGAGTCGAAGAGGGGCGACTGGAGGGAACCTCGGACTTCGCGCGACTCGCCGAGCCGGACGCGTTGTTGATCTGTGTGCCGACTCCTTTGACCGGCAATCGCGAGCCGGACATGCAATACATCGAACGGACCGTTCAGCTCATCGCGAACGCCCTCCGACCAGGCCAGCTGGTCGTCCTCGAATCGACGACGTATCCGGGGACCACGGAAGAGCTCGTCAAGCCCGCGCTCGAGCAGTCGGGTCTCGTCTGCGGGCGCGATTTCTTCCTCGCCTTCAGCCCCGAGCGGGAGGATCCCGGGAATCCGAAGTTCTCGACAGCGGTCATTCCGAAGGTCGTCGGTGGGGTGGATGAAGTCTCCACGAAACTGGCGGACGCGCTGTACGGGGCCGTGGTCGCAGGGACGGTCCCCGTTTCCAGCGCGCGGGCGGCCGAGGCCAGCAAGCTCACCGAGAACATCTTCCGCTCGGTGAACATAGCTCTGGTCAACGAGCTGAAGCTGATCTACGAGAGCATGGGGATCGACGTCTGGGAGGTCCTCGACGCCGCGGAGACCAAGCCGTTCGGTTTCATGCGCTTCGATCCCGGGCCAGGATGGGGCGGACATTGCATCCCGATCGATCCCTACTACCTCTCGTGGAAGGCTCGCGAATACGGCCGCAGCGCGCGGTTCATCGAACTCGCCGGCGAGATCAACACCGGCATGCCGGAGCATGTCGTGGGGCGCGTCGTCGAGGCGCTCAATGAGGCCGGGAAGGCGGCCAGCGCCAGCCGCGTGCTCGTGCTCGGATTGGCCTACAAGCCCGACGTCGCGGATGATCGGGAGTCGCCGAGCTACCACATCATGGACGGATTGAGCCAGTGGGGAGTGGAGGTCGACTACCACGACCCTCACGTCCCCGAGATCCAGCCCAGTCGCAGGCATTCCCTGTGGGCGGGCAAGAAGTCGGTCGGCTGGAGCGAGAAGGCGATCCGCGGGTACGACGCGATCGTCATCGCGACCCACCACGCGGCCGTCCCCTACCACGACCTCGCCCGCTGGGCGCGGTGCATCGTCGACACTCGAAACGCGATGCGCGACGTCGACGTCGACCCCGACAAGCTGTGGAAGGCGTGACGGACGGAAACTCGAAGTCCGCAGTCGTTCCGAAGAGACTGGTCCACGTGATGACGGTCCCCATGTCGTTGCGCTTCCTCTCCGGCCAGCTGCGCTACATGCGAGAGCGCGGTCTCGAGGTGCACGTCGTTTGCAGCCCGGGTCCGGGCTTCGCGGAATTCATGCGCCGCGAGGGAGTCACCGGCCATTCCCTCGCCATGAGCCGCAGGATCACGCCGCTCGCCGATTTCGGCGCGCTCGTCCGCCTGTATCGTGTATTGCGTACGCTGCGGCCCGCGATCGTGCACGCGCACACGCCGAAGGGCGGCCTCCTGGGCATGCTGGCCG
The DNA here is from genome assembly GCA_964502985.1 of uncultured Gemmatimonadales bacterium. GTDB lineage: Bacteria > Gemmatimonadota > Gemmatimonadetes > JACCXV01 > JAHWKZ01 > CAZCZH01. Next base: position 3,939 of record CAZCZH010000153.1, on the reverse strand, counting down.
CTCGCGGGGCGCGGGTTCCGGCCCGCGTCTATCACATGCGCGGATTGCCCCACGTGACGGCGACCGGATGGAGACGCCGCATCCTACGCTTCACGGAGCGCGTGTCGTGTCGGCTCGCCGACCAGGTCGTGTGCGTCGGTCCCTCGCTGGCGGCGACGGCGCAGGCCGAGGGAGTGTGCGCGGACCGACCGCTCGTCCTGGCGAAGGGGAGCGGAAACGGGGTCGACGCGCGGGGGAAGTTCGATCCGGCGCGCGGCGCGCGTGCGCGAGCCGCCATGCGTCGGGAGCTGGGGATCCCGGCGGAGGCGTGGGTCGTCGGTTTCGTCGGGCGCGTCGTCCCCGACAAGGGGGTCGAGGATCTGATCGAAGCCTGGCGCGAGCTGCGGGCCGAGCGCGAGGACGCCTGGCTCCTCGTCGTCGGGGCTCCGGAGGCCGAGTCTCCGCTCTCGCCGGAGGCGGCGCGTATCCTGCGCGACGACCGGCGCATCGCACGGGCCGGCATGGTGGACGCCCCGGAGTCCTTGTATCCGGCGATGGACGTCGTCGTCCTGCCGACCCATCGTGAGGGATTCCCCAACGTCCCCCTCGAGGCCGCCGCGATGGGGCTCCCTGTCGTGGCGACGCGCGTTCCGGGCTGTGTCGACGCCGTGGTCGAGGATCGAACGGGAAGCCTCGTTTCGCCCGCCGATCCGCCGGCTCTGGCGCGGGCCTTGCGACGCTACGGGGAGGACCCGAAGCTGGCTCGGCGTCACGGGGAGGCGGGCCGCGAGCGGGTCCTGCGCGACTTCGTGCCGGAGCGAATCTGGTCGGAGCTGTACGATCTCTACGTCGAGCTGGTTCCGTCGGCACGCGGTATCTCTGACGCCGCCGGGAGCGATCCCCCGCCGAGTCGAACGATCGTCGAAAGGAGGCTGGAGCGATGAGCGAGGATCGTTCGATCCTGCTGACGGGCGGCGCCGGGTTCATCGGTTCGCATCTCGCGGAGCGGCTGCTTTCACGTGGCGTGCGCGTCGTGTCGCTGGACAACTTCGACCCGTCGTACCCCCGCGCGTACAAGGAGAAGAACGTCGCGCCTTCCCTCGGGCGTGCCGGCTACCGGTTCGTCGAGGGTGACATCCGGGACGCGGATCTGCTGCGGGAGCTGTTCGCCGAGGGGGCGTTCGATGCGGTGGTCCACCTGGCGGCGAAGGCGGGTGTCCGGGCCTCGCTGCGTGACCCGTTCAGCTATTTCGACGTGAACCTCGGCGGTACCCTCACCCTGCTGGAAACGTGCCGTCGGGCGGGCGTCGAGAAGTTCCTGTTCGCCAGCTCGTCGTCGGTCTACGGGGCGAACGAGAAGGTCCCCTTCTCCGAGGAGGATCGCGTCGACCATCCGGTCTCGACGTACGCCATGACGAAGAAGGCCGGCGAGGAAATCTGCTTCACCTACCATCACCTGTACGGCTTCGACGTCGTGGCGCTGCGGTTCTTCACCGTGTACGGACCGCGCGGTCGCCCCGAGATGGCGATCCACAAGTTCGCCCATCTGATCACTTCGGGGCAGCCGATTCCCGTGTTCGGCATGGGAGACATGAACCGAGACTTCACCTACATCGATGACATCGTGCGTGGTTGCGAGGGGGCCCTCGACCTGCTGCTCGAGCGTGACGACGTCTACGAGATCTTCAACCTTGCGGCCTCGCACACCGTGCCCCTCGAGCGCATGATCGAGTGCCTCGAGTCGGAGCTGGGAACGCACGCCCGTCGCGAGCTCTTGCCGATGCAACCGGGGGACGTGCGGAGGACCTATGCCGACGTATCCCGGGCGCGGCGGCTGCTGGGCTACGATCCGCAGGTCAGGATCGAGGACGGCATACGACGCTTCGTCGAATGGTATCGTGCCGAGATCATGACCCTCCCGGACGACGTCCGGGCGGCGGTCTACCGATGACGCCGGACGGGCGCCCGCGAGGAGTTTCCCTCTCGGGAGGTCGGTGAAGCGCACGCTGGAGGTCATCGCGGCTACGTTTCTGCTCGTCGCGACGCTCCCCTTGATGGCGGTCGTGGCCCTCGTCGTGCGCCTCTCCCTCGGGCCACCGGTCCTGTTCCGCCAGCGGCGGGCCGGGCTCCTCGGCCGACCCTTCGTGCTGTACAAATTCCGCACGATGCGCGACGAGCGCGGCCCGGACGGCGAGCCGCTGGCCGACGAATGGCGTATGACTCGCGTGGGCCGCTTCCTGCGCCGCACGAGCCTGGACGAGCTGCCGCAACTCTACAACGTTCTGCGGGGCGACCTGTCCTTCGTCGGCCCGCGGCCGCTGTTGCCCGAGTACCTGCCGTTATATTCGCTCGAGCAGGCGCGTCGGCACGACGTGCGCCCGGGGATCACCGGGCTGGCCCAGGTCGCGGGCCGAAACGCGGTCTCGTGGCCCGAGCGACTGCGCCTCGATGTGGAATACGTCGAGCGCCGGTCCTTGTGGCTCGACGTCCGGATCCTGGCGCGCACGCTCCTTCTCGTGGTGACCGGACGCGGAATCTCCGCGCCGGGCCACGCCACTCAGCGCAAGTTTCGAGGAGAGCGGTGAGCCTCGTCGTCATCGGAGCCGGAGGACATGGAATCGTGGTCGCCGAAGCCGCGCGATCGGCGGGCCACGACGTAGCCGGCGCCCTCGACGCGCGGGTCGCGACGCTGCCGCCGGAGCGGGCGGGGATGCCGGTTCTCGGTGCCGACGACGAGTTCGAGCAATTCCCTCGCGACACGTGCTTCGCTCTGGGGATCGGGGCGTGGAAACCGCGGCTCGAATGGCTGGCCCGGATCGCCGGGGCCGGGTACGCCCTGCCGCCCGTCGTACACGCGAGCGCGTGGGTCAGCCCCTCGGCTCGCCTGGGATCCGGAACCGTGGTGCTGTCCAATGCCTCCGTCTGCGCGAAAGCCGAGCTGGGCGCGGGGGTCATCGTGAACACCAACGCCTCGGTCGATCACGACTGTCTGCTCGAGGACGGCGTGCACGTCTGCCCGGGGGCGCGCCTGGCGGGAGAGGTGGTGGCCCGACGCGGGGCATGGATCGGGCTCGCCGCCTCGGTCGTGGGCGGTGTCGAGATCGGCCCGCGAGCCATCGTCGGAGCCGGCGCGGTGTGCCTGTCCGACGTCGCAGCGGAAGCGACCGTGGTCGGGATCCCGGCGGCGCCGACCGAGCGAAGCCGGTGAGCGAGCGCATCCACCTCTCGGTCCCGCACATGGGAGGCGAGGAGCTGGATTTCGTCCGCCGGGCGTTCGACTCGAACTGGATCGCGCCGCTCGGTCCTAACGTCGATGCCTTCGAGGGCGAGCTCGCGGAATCGCTCGGGGTGGAGCGTGTCGTGGCCACGGTGTCCGGGACCGCGGCGCTCCATGTGGCCTTGCGCGCGCTGGGAATCGGACCAGGCGACGTCGTGCTCGTGTCGACCCTGACGTTCGTCGCGAGCGTCACGCCGATCGTCGAGCTGGGGGCCACGCCCGTCTTCATCGATGCGCAGAGCGAGACGTGGAACCTCGACCCCGCGCTCGTCGTCCAGGCGCTGGCGGAGCAGGAGCGCGCGGGGCGCCGTGTGGGCGCCGTCGTGGCAGTCGACCTGTACGGCCAGTGCGCCGACATGGATCCCTTGCGAACCGTCTGCGAGGAGCGGGATATCTGGCTGGTGGAGGACGCCGCGGAGGCGCTTGGGGCGACGTATCGCGGCCGGCCGGCGGGGACCCTGGGTGACGTGGGCGTCTTCTCGTTCAATGGAAACAAGATCATCACCACTGCCGGAGGCGGGGCCATGGCGACCGACGATCCCGCGCTGGCCGATCGCGTCCACAAGCTGATCACCCAGGCCCGCGAGCCCGTGCCGCACTACGAGCATCGAGAGCTCGGCTTCAACTACCGCATGAGCAACGTCCTGGCGGGGCTCGGCCGGGGGCAGCTGCGCGTCCTGGCG
>CAZCZH010000152.1:0-6615 GCA_964502985.1 uncultured Gemmatimonadales bacterium | reverse complement strand
GCTCAACGTGACGACCGTGGAGGAAGCACTGGCTATCGTCGAGCGGTACTACGACGAGGAGCGGCTCCTGCCGAAGAGCTGGCTCGTGCTCGAGGAGCTGCTCGGTAAGGTTTGAAGTGCTGCTGCGTCACGGCGCGACGGGTGTGAGGCCATTCTCCGTTCTCTCGACCGCCGGGAGCACGACCCCGACCTGGTCGCGGATCCACCAGTCTCCCGTGCGCGAACGCTGCTCGGCGGTCGTGAAGCGGTAGTCGTACAACAGGATGCGGAGCTGGTCCGGTGGCCTCTCGCGGAACGGGCTCCCCGGATCGAGGAGCGCGGTCACGGCGGGCGAGCCGCGGAGCAGCGCGTCGACGAACCCGGCCACCCAGCGCGGGGCATACGGGTCGCCCCGCGCTACGCCGAGCGCGGCGAACCACATCTGCCAGTCGAGGCGCGGCATGTGGGGCGCGACCTGGTGGGGGCGCTCGGCCGGATCGTCGGGCTTGAAGCGGAAGTCGAGCTCGCGCCACGCGCCGCCCGCGTCCCGGCCCTCGAACACGAGCTCCGGGCGCTCCTTCGTCATGACGGCGAACAGCCCGTACGGGTTGACGATCATGAACGGCTGGAGCCAGGCCTCGAAGCGCGCGAGGGGCCTGGGGACGAGGGCCGGCTTCACGATCCGCGCGAGCTGCGCCGCGCCAACGAGGACGGCAAGCGCGAGAAACGCCGCCGCGAACGCGCGGCCGAACGCCCCGCCGCACGGTGGAGGCCCGGAGCGCGGCCCGCCGGCGATCCTCCGCCACGCCCGCGCCGCCCCGACCCGCCGCGCGAGCCACGCCCACGCGTCGTCGTCGTACAGGGACAAGGCCAGCGCCACCGCCAGAAGGTTGAAGAACCCGTAGTTCCCGGTCGCGAAGATGAGCGCCTGGAGGCCGATCGCGAGCGCGGCCCCCAGGTGCCGGATCCGCCGCGGCAGGAAGAACAGGAACCCCGTGCCGAGCTCGATCGCCAGCGCGCCGAACGTCGCCGCGCGGTCGACCCCGAGGGGGAGCCGCGCCGCGGTCCACGCGATCGGGTTCGGCAGGGGCTGGCTCCACCAGTGGTAGGAGAGCGCCGTCCCGTCGCGCCACGCCGGGTCGCCGCTGGCCAGCTTGACGAGGCCCGACTCGAAGGTCAGCCGGAACGCGAGCCACCAGAAGAGGAGGATCGCGACGAACGGCGGCGCGACCGCGCGGACCCGTCGCGGCGACGATCCGCCCAGCCCGAGCGCCGGCCGGATCCCGGGTCCCCGCGTCACGCCCGCCAGGACGATCGCCAGGAAGCCCGTCTCGAGGAGCAGGGCGTCCCACTGGAACGACAGGAAGTCCTGCCCGGCGACGGTCAGCGACAGGTACAGGACCCACGCCCCGATCGCGACGAACAGTGGCGCCACGTCGAGGAGCAGCAGGGTCGCGCAGACGGCTCCCGCGGCGGCCAGCCCGACCAGGAACGAGTCCCCCGTCCCGAGCCACGCCAGGGTCGGTGCGTAATGGACGGCCCGCGGCATCGAGCCCGCGGCCTGGCGCACGAGATCGAGGAACTGGCCGACCGGCAGGATCCCGTCGGGCCCCACGAGCCCCGCGATCTGGACGCCCAGCGAGACGAACGCCACGAGATACACCGCCGCCACGGCGCGCAGGACGATCCACGCGGTCCCCGCCCAGCGGCCGGGCTCGGGATGGTCGCCCCAGCCGAGTCGCGTCAGCCGGTACAGGGGCCCGCGGCTGTGGGCGATCGCCCGGTAGCCCGCCTCGAGCGCCGGCGCGAGGCCCGGCACGCGGCGGTACGCCGACCAGCCGAAGCCGTGACCCGGAGCGTACGCCTGGAGCCTGAGCGCCGCGGCCGCCCCCGAGCGCCGCGTCCCGTCGGGCTCGATCAGCCACGACGCCCGGCGGAAGGCCTCCTCGTCGATGTCGGGAAAGCGCCGGCCGACCTGCTGGTACGGCGCGAAGCCGGCGCGATCCCCCAGGCGAGCGTGCCAGCGCCGGACCCACAGCCGGCAGAAGGCGCACGCGCCGTCGAAGACGAGGAGCGGGCGATCGGAGCCGCCCGTCCCCGGGGGGCGGTCGGGGCCGCCCGGGCTCATCGGCCGTCCGCCGCCGCTAGCGGGTGGCCTTCTGCCCGGCCTTGCCGGCGTTCCCGGCGTGCGCCGCGGGGCCGTTCTGCCAGTCCTGGGCGCTGGAGATGTCGGGCACGCCGTACTTCGCGCCGCTCCACCCGTCGAAGCCGTCCATCCTGAACGCCCAGAAGCCGGTGTTCGAGTCGCTGATGACGATCAGCCCGTCGGCGTTCCGCACGTCGACGCCGAACGCGCCGTTCATGACGCTCGTGCCGCGGATGTCGGGATACCCGCCCCAGCCCGTCTCGTGGCGGCACAGGCAGGTGTAGTAGTGCCCGACCTGCTTCGGGTCCTGCGGATCCTCCAGCGAGAACACCTGCAGCCCGTCCTCGTAGCCCGACACGAACACGTATGGCCAGCGCACCTCGTGGTTGTGGGCCAGGTCCTGCCAGTCGGCGGTCCACGCACTGATCGGCGAGGAGACGGTCGACTTCTCTCCCTCCAACCCCGGCTTCAGGTCGAACATGCGCAAGGGCGCGTACTGGTACTCGGTCTCGGTGACCGCCCAGCGCCCCGTCGGGTCGGGGGTGAACGTGTGGCCCCAGGTGACGCCCGCCACGCCGGTGATCGATGTGAGCTGCTTCGGGTTCGCCGGATCGGTGACGTCGAACACGAAGTACCCGCCGCCGCCCGCGCCGTAGAACCGGTCCTGCTTGGTCGCCGGATCGTACCCCACGTACATGTCGTGGTAGAACGCGCGCTCGTTGGGCCCGACCGGATCGGGGATCGTCGACACGAGCGCCTCGGCCGGGTCGGTCCCACCGACGATCTTCCCCAGGTCGTAGACGTTCGCGTGGTCGCCGCCGGTCGTCGTGAACAAGAGCGCCCGGCCGTCCGAGTGCTTGTAGGCGAAGATGTTGTGGAACCCGCGCGGATCCTTCTCGTCCTGGATCCGGGCCACCTCCTTCACCTTCGTCGTGTCCGGCAGTCCGGTCACGTCGAACACGATCGCGCCGAGGTCCCCGTCCGGCGTGTTCTGCAGGAACTGGAACGACTGCACGTAGTACGTCCGGTCACCGATCTGGAAGTACTTGCCGTCCATCCCGCCGGTCCCCTGGTGCAGGCTGGCGTCGGGAATCCGGTAGCGGTAGAGGACCTTCGCGTTTTTCGGATCCTTGACGTCGACGATGGTGAACCCGGCGCCGCCGGGCGCGAAGGTCATGTTCGACACGTAGACGTAGGGCCGCGCCGGGTCCTGCTCCATCTCGATGTCCGCGGCGGCGAAGAAGTCGCCCAGCGGAATGTGGCTCAGCATGTGGATGTTGTCGCTGCCACCGACCTTGCCGGCGGTCGAGTCCGCCTGGGCATGGGCTCCCGCCGGCAGGGCCAGGAGCAGGGCCATCGCCCCGGCCCAGGTCCAACGAAGGAATGCACGCCTCATCGTGCGACCTCTCTTTCCAGGGTTGCGATCGAGAACACGACCCCTACGGTGCGGGGCCGACCGTGAACACGAGCTTCATGCCGGCGTCGATGTGCTCAGCGATGTGGCAGTGCGCGAGCCACTTCCCCGGGTTCGACGCGTCCATCAGGATGTCGACCGTGCGCCCCACCGGGACGAGCACGGTGTCCTTCCACGCCAGGTCGTCGTTCGGCACCCCGTCGCGCGCCAGGACGAGGAACCGCTGGCCGTGGAAGTGGATCGGATGGTTCATGGGATGCATCGAGCCGGGATCGTTGTGGAGCCGGATCTTGACCACCTGTCCGGTCTCGAAGTGCCAGTCGATGTCCATGTTCTCGCGACCGGTGTCCGTGTCGCGCAGGATCCAGCGCACCTCGTGCGCCGTGGCGATCCAGTTCATCATCGGCATCCCGTCGTTCCACTCGACGGGCGGATAGTACAGCGTGTCCGCGGCGAGGAACGCCGCCACCGGCGCCGGCAGCCCCTGGATGTTGACGGTCAGCTCGAGGCGCTTGTCGGGCGGCTGGTCGAAGTATTTCCGATAGCGGTCGATGTCGCGCTCGACGTCCTGGTTCTCGCGCAGCGTGGCGAACTCTGCCGCGTGGTCCTCGGCGCTCGGCGCGTTGGAGACGACGATCGTCCCCAGCGTGTCGACCTCGGAATAGAACTCGCCCTTGACCTGGTCGACGGCCTGGACCTGGTTGGTCAGCGCGAACGTGCCGGCCCGCGGGAAGCGCACCTCGACGATGTAGCGCTCGGCCACCGTGATCGGCACGCTCTCGACCATCTTCTCGCGCTCGAACTTCGACAGGTCCGCGCCGACCAGCTTGATCGGGTTGCCGCCGAACACCAGGTTGTAGCTCCGCGTGTTCGACACATCGGTGATCCAGAACCGAACCACGTCGCCGCGGTTCACCTCCATCCTCCAGTCGGGCTCGCCGTCGACCAGGAACACGTTCCCGAAGCGCCCCATGATGGCGAAGTCGGACGTGTCCTTGCCGAACGGGAAGATCCCCTGGTCGTCCATCAGCAGGTCCGCCAGGACGAGCGGCTCCTCGCGATCGACCGGCGAGTAGTAGTCCGGATCCGGCGAGTCGACGACCTCGTTGCCGTACAGCCCGAGCGGGATCTCGATGTCGCCGCGCACGTGCGGATGGTACCAGTACACGCCGGCGTCGGGGAAGCGCACGTGGTAGGTGAACGTGCCGCCCGGCGGGACCGGCTCCTGGGTCACGTACGGCACGCCGTCGTTGGGGTTGTCGAGCCGCAGCCCGTGCCAGTGGATCGTCGACGGCAGCGACAGCCCGTTCTTGAACCGGACGACGATCCCGGCGTCCTGCGGGACGCGGATCAGGGGGCCGGGATACTGCCGGTTGAAGGCGTACATGACGACCGTCCGGCCGCCGATCTCGCGCCGCACGAGCCCCGCCGTCAGGTCGAGCGTGTCGCCGTCGGACAGCCGCGTGAGGTGGTTGGGCTCGGCCTCGAGCAAGGTCGCCGGGTCGATCCCCTCGCCCGGCAGCCAGGGCTCGGTCGAGGGCCGCGCGTTCTCGATCCCCAGCTTCATGCTCATCCCCGGGTGCATCGGCACCACGCGCCGGCCGGCCGAGTCGTGGGGCATCGACATGGTGTGAGACCCGCCCGTAGCCTGCTGGGCCTCAAGGGGCGACGCGGTAGAGATCAGCGTGGCGAGGAGCGCTGCGGCCAGGACCACGAATGTCGGACGGCGGAGCCGCCTCAGCACGGCGGCATGCCCCCGTTCCCGAGCGGCTCGGCGAGCATGTTCTGCATGAGGGAGCTCGGCGACAGCCCGCGCAGAAGAACCGGCCCTGCGGGCGCGGCCGCGTCCGGCCCGGCCTCGGCGGTGATGAACAGCACGAACTTGTTCTCGGCCACGACGCCCCGCGCACGGCCCGCTTCGTCGAGAACGGCCAGGCGCTGGACGCCGCTCAGGTCGGAGCGCGCCGCCCACACGACGTATGCCGCGTAGTCGCCCAGCGTGGACGGGGCAGGAAGCCCGTCGACGGCGATCCGCGCCTCGTAGCGCAGGCGACCGTCGACCGTCAGCGGGACGCCGAACGGGCTCGCGTCCTGGACGAGATCGGCCACGCCCGACGCGCCCTGGGCGGCGGCCGTCGGGGCGAGCTTCACGCGATACAGATCGGGGGGACTCGGCGCACGGCAGGCCACGGTGGCAGACGGCCGCGCGGCCGGCGCGGAGCCGGGCAGCACGGTCACGAAGAGCGCCGCCGTCACTGTCAGGAAGCGGACCATGGGCGAACGCAGACGGTACCGCGCTCCCACGTGCGCGTCAAACCCCGCGCCGATCCCGTCAGAGCGTCACGACGAGGCCCGTCTGCGGCTCCAGCGCGTAACCCGGCCCGAGTGGGATCGGCCGATCGCTCCACGCGACGCAATCCCAGCCGGCGAGCCGCTCGAAGTCGCGATGACCCCTTCGCGTTCCGAGACCCTCGCGCTCCAGGTTCGTGCGAATGGTCGTGTCCATTGCTCCCCTCCTCCCGTCGATCGTCCAGCATGAGAAGGGGCAAGCCGCGGGCCGGCGCCACATGCTCGCCGTTTCCATGCGATTCGCGAGCCCAGCGTGTCAGGGAGGGGACGAGGTGTCCCGTCAGGCGGACATGGAATCGGGTGCTTGACCATGGACGAAGTGCGACCCGCGGTCCCGGGCGGCCCGTGCGAATCCCTCGATCAGCGGATGCGATCGTCCCTCCAGGCCGGCACGCTCGGGCTGGAACTGCGTGATCAGCCAGAACGGATGGCCGCGCAGCTCGATGATCCGCACCTCGCCGGCCGGATCGCGACCGGCGACGACGAGGCGGCCGTCCGCGAGGAGGTTCTCATGACGAGGGTCGACTCCGAAGCTGCAGTGGTACCCCTCGTCGATCTCGGACGCGCCGAGCAGCTCCGCGACCCGCGTTCCGGGGACGATTCGGATCGTGCCGCGCTCCTCGACGAGGGCGCACGCCATCCTTCCGATCAGGGGAAGCGCGGTGAGGGGATCCAGCTCCTCGTGACCGGCGTCCAGGCCGAGCACGTTCCGCGCGTACTCGACGAC
>CAZCZH010000151.1:0-6628 GCA_964502985.1 uncultured Gemmatimonadales bacterium | reverse complement strand
GAGAGGGGCTCGTCCGGCGCGAGCTGCAGATCGTCGAGGACAGCCAGCTCGAGCTTCAGCGCTGATCCGCGCCTTGCGCCGGAACGTGCGGAAGTCATCTTTAGGCCCATGAAGCGGGTCTTCCGGCGCGCGCTAGGTCCCTGGTCGGCGTTCGTGGCGGGCGTGGCCGTCGTCGCGGCGTGCGCCTCGGGCGGCGGCGCGGCCGGCGCCGGCCGTGTCGAGACCCGCGAGGCGAAGCACGCCGCGGCGGAGCACCTGCCCGGCGTGACCCTTTCCGGCCGGCACCTCGTGCTGGGCTCCGAGCTCCAGGTGACGGCCACGGCGCCCGACTCGGCGCGCGCGCGGAGCGCGCTCGACGCCGGGTTCGCCGCCGCCGACTCGGTCGAGAAGCTCCTCGACCTGCACCGGGCCGGCAGCGAGCTCAACGCCATCAACCGGGCCGCCGGTCGCCAGCCGGTCGCAATCAGCCCCTGGACCGAGGCCGTCGTCGCGGCGAGCCTAGAATGGGCTCGTCGCTCGGACGGCGCGTTCGATCCGACCGTCGGGCCGATCCTCGAGGTGTGGGGGTTCGGGCGGACCCAGGGCGAGTTCCCGGACTCGGCAGCGCTCGCCGAGGCGCGACGCCACGTGGGCTGGGACAAGGTGCGCTATGATCCGCAGGCCCACACCGTGTTCCTGCCCGACAGCCAGATGGAGTTCGACATGGCCGCCGCGGCCAAGGGGTTCGCGTTGGACCGCCTGGCCGAGGCGCTGGCCGCCGCCGGGGCGACCAGCGCGATCGGAGACTTCGAGCACGACGAGCTGTTCCTCGGCCCCGGGACGCAAGGCCAGGGCCGCTGGCCGGTGGCGCTCTCGGACCCGTACGATCCGAGTCGGGTCTTCGCCCGGCTCGTCGTGCCGCCCGGCGCCGTGTCGACGTCGACGCCGTTCAGTCGGGTTATCGTCGTCCGCGGCGAGCGCTACGGTCATCTCATCGACCCGCGCAGCGGCCGGCCGACCCGCGCCCTGGCGGCCGTCACGGTGTACGCCCAGAACGGGATGGTGAGCGACATCCTGGCCACGGCGCTGGCCGTCATGGGACCCGTCGAGGGTCCCCGGATGATCGAACAGGCGCCCGAGGCGGACGCGATCTTCGTGACCAACCCGCCGGCGGGTGAACGCAGCGAGGTGACGGTCACCTCCGGGCTGCGACCGTACCTCGAGCACGTCGAGCCCCCCTACCACCCGCTGGAGCGCGAGGACCGATAGTTCGTGCCCACGCGCGTTCTTTACCTCTCGGGCCGACCCGGTCTTCCCGGCCCGCTGGAGGCGTTCGCCGAGCGGTCCGACAGTCAGGTCACGCGCTGCGAGCGGGCCGACGACGTCGAGACGGTCCTCAACCGCGGAGCGGTCGACCTCCTGATCGTCGACGCCGACGACGACTTCGGTCCGGCGGTGGATTTGTGCCGGCGTCTCAAGGAGGACCCGTTCCACTCCGTCATCCCGATCGTCTTCGTTTGCGGCGCGCATCGCATGCAGGAGGTCGAGGCTGCGTTCGAGGGTGGGGCCGACGAGGTGCTGACGCCGGGAGCCGCTCCCGACGAGCAGCTCCTGCGGCTGCGCAACGTCCTGCGTCGCGCGGCCCGCGACGTGGCGGTCCACCCGACGACGATGCTTCCCGGCACCAAGATCATCGAGCTCGAGATCCAGCGGCGCATCCAGAGTGGCGAGAAGTTCGCCGTGTGCTACGCGGACATCGATTCGTTCAAGGAATTCAACGACAAGTACTCCTATCATCGCGGCGATCGCGTGATCTGGATTCTGTCGCGAATCCTGCGCGACATCGTGCGCCGGCTGTCCAAGCGCGGCTTCGTCGGGCACATCGGGGGGGACGATTTCATCTACGCGCTCCCCCTGGGGGACCTGCATCCCGTATCGCAAGCCGTCGTCGAGACGTTCGACACCTTGATGCCGCTGCAATACTCGGAGGAGGACCAGCGACTGGGGCATTTCCTGGCCGAGGATCGGCAGGGGCGTGTGCGCGAGATCCCGCTGATGTCGGTGTCGATCGGAATCGTGACGAACGAGCGCCGCCTGTTCACGCACCCCGCGCGCGTCGGCGAGCTGGCCGCAGAGATGAAGCACTTCGCCAAGTCGAAGCCCGGCTCCCTGTACGCCATCGATCGCCGGCACGACGCTTCGTGAGCCGTTATCTTGTGCGGCGCCATGAGGGAACAGCGTGAATACAGTCGCGAACTGGCGGAGCTAGAGGAGCGGCTCGACCTCCTCGGGAGCTATCTTTGACCTGCCGGCGAAGCGCGAGCGCATAGCCGCCCTCCAGGCGACGTCCGCCGAGCCCGATTTCTGGGACGACAACGAGCGGGCGCGTGCCGTCCTGTCCGAGTTGAACCGCGAACAGCAGTGGATCGAGAGCCACGATTCGCTCAAGCGCGAGCTGGGCGAGGCGCGCGAGATGCTGGACCTGCTGGCGGGCGAGGAGGACGAGGCACTGTGGACCGAGTTCGAGGCGCACGTCGCCGAGCTCGGGCGCGGTGTCGAGCGCTTCGAGTTCCGCGGCATGCTGCGCGACCCCGACGACGTCCGCGACGCGATCCTGACGATCCATTCGGGGGCCGGCGGCACCGAGAGTCAGGACTGGGCCGCCATGCTCCTGCGCATGTACACACGCTGGATCGAGAACGCCGGCTATCGGTTCCAGGTGATCGACGTGGCCGAAGGCGAGGAGGCGGGCATCACGCGCGCGACCGTCGAGGTCGAGGGCGAGTACGCGTACGGCTATCTCAAGGCCGAGAAGGGAGTCCATCGACTGGTGCGTATCAGCCCGTTCGACGCCAACGCCCGGCGGCACACGTCTTTCGCCTCCGTGTTCGTCTATCCCGACGTGGCCGACGAGATCACGGTCGAGATCCTCGACAAGGATCTCAAGGTGGACACGTATCGCGCCAGCGGCGCCGGCGGCCAGCACGTCAACAAGACGAGCTCCGCGGTGCGCATCACGCACGTCCCGACGGGCATCGTCGTCCAGAGCCAGGCCGAACGCAGCCAGCACCGGAACCGCGAGATCGCCATGCGACTCTTGCGCAGCCGGCTGTATCAGTACCTCAAGGCCGAGCAGGAGAAATCGCGCGAAGAGCTCGAGGCGGAGAAGAAGGAAATCGCCTTCGGCAGCCAGATCCGATCCTATGTCCTGCACCCGTACACCATGGTCAAGGACCACCGCACGGGTCACGAGACATCGGACGTCGAGGGTGTGCTGGACGGCGAGCTGACGGGTTTCATGGAGGCCTGGCTGCGCCAGAGCGCCGGTTCGACCGCGGGCCGGAGCGGCGCGTGACCCGGGTGTCGTGACGGGCGACGTCGAGGCCCCGGAGACCGATCCGCGGCTGGCTCGGCGACGCAAGCTCGAGGCGCTCGAGGCGCGCGGTATCGACGCCTATCCCGCGCGGTGGGAGGTGACGGCGAGCAGCGCCGAGCTGCGCTCCGCGTTCGACGCCGACGGTCCGCCGCCGGCGGGGCGCATCGCGGGACGCGTCGTCTCCCTGCGCGGCCACGGCAAGACGACATTCCTGCACATCGCCGACTCCGCCGGCCGGCTGCAGGTCTACCTGCGCCGGGACGAGCTCGGCGAAGAGGCCTATGAGACGGTCGCCCTGCTCGATCTGGGCGACTTCGTGGGGGTCGAGGGCGAGCTGTTCCGCACGCGCACGGGCGAGGTCACGCTGCGGGCGCGAGAGATCCGCGTCCTGGCCAAGGCGCTGCGCCCCCTGCCGCTCGGCAAGGAGGCGTCCGACGGAGACGAGACGCGCACCTGGCACCAGGTGGCGGATCGCGAGTTCCGCTACCGCCAGCGCTACGCCGACCTGGCCGTCCGCCCGGAGGCCCGGGAGGCGTTCGTCACCCGCGCCAGGATCGTCAGCTGGCTGCGGGCGTTCCTCGACGAGCGCGGCTTCCTGGAGGTCGAAACCCCGGCCCTCCAGCCGGTCTACGGTGGGGCCTCGGCGCGACCGTTCGTCACTCATCACCACGCGCTCGACACCGATCTCTACCTGCGCATCGCCGACGAGCTGTATCTCAAGCGCTGCGTCGTGGGCGGGCTCGAGCGGGTATACGAGATCGCCAAGAACTTCCGCAACGAAGGCATCGACCGGTTTCACAACCCGGAGTTCACCATGCTCGAGTTCTACCAGGCGTACGCCGACTACGGCGACCTGATGGGCCTCGCCGAGGAGCTGTTGAGCGGCCTCGTGCGCGACCTGACGGGCGGGACGTGCGTCACGTGGCAGGGGCGGCGGGTGGACGTCCAGCCGCCGTGGCCGCGGATCGGCTTCCTGGACGCGCTTGCCGAGCGGGGCGTGCCGGTCGACGACCTGTCGCGCGAGGCCCTCGTCCGGGTGGCCGCCGAGCACGGACTGGAAGTGCGCTCCGAGGAGGGCCCGGGCAAGCTCCTCGACGGGCTGTTCGGGGCGCTCGTCGAGCCCGACCTGGACGGCCCGGCCCTCGTCGTCGACCACCCGGCCGAGCTGTCGCCTCTGGCCAAGCGTCACCTCGCCGACCCGCGGCTGGCCGAGCGTTTCGAGGCGTATCTGTTCGGCCGAGAATGGGGCAACGCGTTCAGCGAGCTCAACGACCCGCGCGATCAGCGGGCGCGCTTCGAGTCACAGGCCGCGCTCGCCGCGGCGGGCGACCTGGAAGCCCCGGCGACGGTCGACGAGGACTTCCTGCGGGCCCTCGAGTACGGCATGCCCCCGACGGCCGGCATGGGCATCGGGATCGACCGCCTGGTGGCGTTCCTCACCGATCAGCCGAACCTGCGCGACGTGATCCTGTTCCCGACGCTGCGGCCGGAGGACGGCGAGCCGGACGGTGAGCCGTGAGCCTGGAATGGCAGATCGCCCTGCGCTACCTGACGTCGCGGCGCCGCTCGGGGGTCATCTCGGTGATCGGGCTGATCGCCATCGGCGGCGTGTTCGTCGGCGTGGCCGCGCTGGTCATCGTGATGAGCGTCATGAACGGGCTGCAGAAGGACCTGCGCGACAAGATCCTGACCAATACGCCGCACCTCCTCGTCCAGAAATACAACAGTGAGCCGATCGCCGACTACCGACAGGTCGTCGAGCGGCTCGAGTCGACGTTCGGTGTGACCGGCGCGGCGCCGTTTCTGTATACCGAAGGAATCCTGGGCCACGGGCGGGGGCGCAACGAGGGGGCCGTCATCCGGGGCATCGACCCTCGGCAGGAAGACCGCGTGGCCGACACCCGGAGGCAGATCCTGTCGGGGAGCTACGACCTGGAGCCGCGTCCCGATTCGCCCTATCCGCGGATCGTCATCGGCTACCTGCTCGCCGACCGGCTGGGGGCATTCCCGGGCGACACGTTGACCCTGACGACGCCCGAGGCGGCGTCGATCTCGCCACTCCACGGGATGGTGCCCAAACTGCAGAAGTTCGTCCTCGCCGGGACGTTCAAGAGCGGGCTGTTCGAGTACGATTCGAAGTTCGTGTACGCCGATCTGAGGGCGATGCAGGACTACCTGGGGGTCGGCGACGTGGTGTACGGGGTGGCCGCGCGGGTCGACGACATCTGGGACGCGCGCTCGATCGGTGAGCGGGCCGTGGACGGGCTCGACGGGCCGTTCTACGCGACCACGTGGATCGAGCTGAACCAGCCCCTGTTCTCGGCCCTCAAGCTGGAAAAGAGGGCCATGTTCGTTATATTGGTGTTGATCGTACTGGTGGCTGCGTTCAACATCATCAGTACCCTCACCATGATCGTGATGGACAAGACGAAGGAGATCGGCATCCTCCGATCGATGGGGATGCACAGCCGGTCGATCCGTCGCGTCTTCGTCTATCAGGGGGTCCTGATCGGTGTCGTCGGGACCGGGTTGGGGGTCCTGGCCGGGCTGGGGGCGGTTTTTCTGCTCGCGCGCTACCGGTTCATCTCGCTCCCCGGGGACGTCTACTTCATTGACGTCCTGCCGGTCGCCGTCGAGCCGTTCAACATCGGCCTCATCGTCGCGGCCAGCCTGCTCATCTCCCTGGCGGCCACCCTCTACCCCGCACGACAGGCGGCCCGCATGGCGCCGGTGGACGCGATCCGATATGAGTGACCGGGAGGGCCGCTGGGAAGAGGCACCGGGGATCGTCATCGAGGCACAGCGGCTGCACAAGGAGTATGCCGGGGCGGGCGGAGCGCTGAAGGTGCTGTGCGGGATCGATCTGGCGGTGGCGCGGGGCGAGACGGTGGCGATCGTCGGGGCGTCGGGGGCCGGCAAGAGCACGCTCCTGCACCTGCTGGGCGGCCTCGATCGCCCGACCCACGGCGAGGTCGTCCTGGGTGGCCAGTACCTGAGTCACCTGACGGACGCCGAGCTGTCCGACGTCCGCAGCCGCCTGTTGGGGTTCGTGTTCCAGTTCCACCACCTGCTGATGGAGTTCGACGCGGTGGAGAACGTGGCCCTGCCGCTGCGCATCCAGGGGGTGGAGGAAAGCCAGGCGCGCGAGCGGGCCACGCGCGTGCTCGAAGAGGTCGGGCTCGGCCGGCGCCTCGAGCATCGGCCGAGCGCCCTGTCGGGCGGGGAGCAGCAGCGCGTGGCGGTCGCCCGCGCGCTGGTCCACGAGCCGATCGT
>CAZCZH010000150.1:0-6636 GCA_964502985.1 uncultured Gemmatimonadales bacterium | reverse complement strand
GTCCGACCCGCTGGAGGAACGCCGCGAGGCTGCGGGGCGAGCCGATCTGACAAACGAGCTCCACCGGGCCGATGTCGATGCCGAGCTCGAGCGACGCAGTCGCGACGAGTGCTCGAAGATCACCGGCGCGCAGACGCGCCTCCACGCGTGCCCGGCGGTCCTTCGACAGGCTCCCATGATGTGCCGCGACCTGTTCGTCACCGAGGCGTTCTGCGAGGAGGTGGGCAATGCGCTCGGCCATGCGACGCGTGTTCACGAACACGAGCGTCGTACGGTGTCCTTCGACGTGCGCCGCGATGCGATCGAGGATCTCGCCCAGCTGCTCGGCCGCAGCCACTGCCTCCAGCTCACCCTCCGGCAGCTCGATCGCGAGGTCGAGCTCGCGCCGGTGCCCCTCGTCGACGATGGTGCACCGGGGCGAGCCGTCCCGGTGCGAGCGTTCCGGGCCGGCCCCGACGAGCAGCCGCGCGACCGTGTCGATGGGGCGCTGCGTCGCGGAGAGGCCGACGCGAGCCGGGCGCGTGGAGTTCAGGTGCTCCAGCCGCTCCAGCGTGACCGCGAGGTGCGAGCCCCGCTTGTCGCGCGCCGCGGCGTGGATCTCGTCGATCACGACGGTCTCGACCGATCGCAGCGTCGCCCGACTTCGTTCCGCGGTGACGAGGAGATAGAGCGACTCCGGCGTCGTGACGAGGATCGTGGGCGGCCGCTTCACCATCGCGGCGCGCTCCGACGAGGTCGTGTCGCCGGTGCGCACCGCCACCGTGATCGGGGTGGGCTCGAATCCCAGCTCGCGAGCCAACGCGGCGATCTCGGCCAGTGGCTCGTCGAGGTTCTGGTGGATGTCGACCGCGAGCGCTTTCAGGGGTGAGACGTAGACGATGCGCGTCCCTGCGCCGACGGGCTCACCGGCCTCGTGCGCCCGGTACAGCCGATCGATGCAGACCAGGAACGCGGCCAGCGTCTTGCCGCTCCCGGTCGGTGCGGCGATGAGCGTGTCCGTTCCCGTGGCGATGGCAGGCCACCCACGCGCCTGCGCCGGCGTCGGGCCCTCGGGGAACCGGCGCTCGAACCAGGCGCGCACCACCGGGTGCCCGATGCCGAGGGACTCGAGATCGACAGGCGTCGTTGCGACGGCAGGAGGCACGTGACTTCCGAGCAGGCGAACACGCGTTCGTGTCGAGCCTAGCGCCGATCCGCGGCGCGCGTCCCCGCGCGTCGGAGCGGGACGCGACGACCCCCCGCCGAGTCGGCGGGGGGGTCGATCGCGGGGGGATGTGCCGCGCAGCGCTCAGCAGTTGGCGTTGGGCCAGTGCCCGATCCCGCCCGAGCCCAGGAGCTGCTGGGCGCGAGCATCCTGCTCCGCGGGCGAGGCGTTGGCCGGGTTCCCGGTCCCACCCACCGCCTCCCAGGTCGACTGGGAGAACTGGTAGGCGCCGTAGTACCCGTTCCCCGTGTTGGTGGAGTAGCTGCCACCGGACTCGTGGTTCCGGATGCAGGCGAGGCGACCGCCCCCGCCTCCTCCGCCGGACGAGCTGGATCCGCTCCTGGTGGAGCTGGAGCTGGATGCACGCGAGGTGCGGGCCGCCTGCTCAGCGGCGCGCGCCGCCGCCTCGGCCTGGAGGGCCGCCTCGGCCTGGAGGTCCTCGGCGTACTTCACCGCCTTCAGGAGGCCGATGGTCTGTACAGCCTGGACGTTGACGGCCCAGCTGGCCGCGCCCGCGCCCTCGATCTGCTTGGTGAGCAAGCCATCGTGAGCAGCCGTGTCGAGTGCGGCCCCCGGCCGCTCGGTATGGGGAACGCCGTCGGCGGCGTCGTTGTCGTCGGCCAACGCCAAGCCCGCGCCCGCGGTGCCGAGCACCAGGGCGATGGCGGCGATGATGAGTGTTGCCTTGCGCATCTGCGCCTCCTTGTCTCCTCCCCCGACTACACAATCGGGGTGAAAAGGAAGAAGCAACCCTAACGGGCGGCTCCAGAGGAGACGCTAACATCAGCAAGCGGCTGCGAGAGAAAGTTAGCTTCCAGATACTGGAAATAGGTCCGAGGTTCCACGGCCCCAGAGATGCCCGTCGCGCCGCCGCTTTCTTCCCGTTTCCTGGCAAAACGGACTGAGAAACATGTGACCAAGGTCACCGGCTCGGCCGCCTCGCGACGCTGGCTAGGCTCCCCCCTACGGCCGATCCCGGGCCGAGGCCAGGCAACGTCCCGAGAGGGAGCCCTCGATGTCGCACTCCCGCCGCCTCGCTGCCCCCGCTGCGACGACGAGCTCGTGCTCGGTGCGCAGGGCGAGCTGAACCCGTGGTCGTGCCGTCACGGTCACGGCCTCGGTTTCACCGTCACCGAGGCTTACGAGCGGCTCCAGGAGGACGAGATCGACCAGCTCTGGCAGCGCGCGCGGGTGGAGTCGCGGCGCGGGGCAGCCTGCGCGTTCTGCGCGAAACCGATGGCCCTCGTGCACGTCGAAGCCGACCCCGACGAGGTGCGCGAGGGGGAGGAGGGTGACCGCGCGACCACGTACGCCGTGGAGCTCGACGTCTGCGTCGAGGACCCGTTCATCTGGTTCGACCCCGACGAGCTGGGCGGAATGCCCCAAGACCTTCCCGACCCCGAGCCGACGGCTGCGGAGCTGGCGGCGATCGAGCGGATCCGCGAGCGATTCCTCGCCGGGATGGACGCCGCGTGGGACGATCGCGACGACGCGCTGAGCGAGCGTCTCTACCGGCGGGTCGCGAGGCATCACGGCCTGCACCGGGCGATGCAGAGGATGGGCGACCCGCTGTTCTGATGGCCGAACCCGCTGTTCCGAGCAACCCGAGCGACGAGGCGAGACGGATCCGTGTCGAGCGACGGGTCGAGCTGCTCTCCGCCGTCGTGCTCGCGATCGCGACGGTGCTCACCGCCTGGTCGGCGTTCGAGGCCAGCAAGTGGGGCGGCGAGATGTCGATCAAGTTCAGCGAGGCGAACGCACGGCGCACGGAGGCCACTCAGGCCTCGACAGCCGGCGGTCAGCTCGTCCAGGTGGACGTCTCGCTGTTCACCAACTGGCTGAACGCGGTCGCCAGTGAGCAAACCAAGCTCGCCGATTTCTACGAGCTGCGGTTCCGGGACGAGTTCAAGCCCGCCTTCGACGCCTGGATCGCGAGCGACCCGCTCGCCTTGGACGAGGACGAGGACCCGAACAGCCCCTTCGCGGACGAGTACGAAGACCTGTACGTGGTCCAGGACCTCGTCGACGCGGAGAGTCTCAGCGCCCAGGCCGACGACGCCTCGACCGCGGCGCGGCAAGCCAACCAGCGTGGCGACAACTACACGCTCACCACCGTGTTGTTCGCCTCGGTGCTCTTCTTCGCGGGCATCAGCACCAAGTTCGAGTCGTTGCGGGCGAAGTACCTCACACTGGGCTTCGGCGTCGTCGTCCTGCTCTCCGGCGCGGGGATCATCGCCACCTTCCCCGTCCTCATCTAGCCGTCCCCCGTCATCAGCGGTTCCGCTTGCCGGCAACGTGCGCCGCGCGACGGACCAGCGATGACGGGAGGCCCTTCAGCGCCGCGGCCATCGTCTTGTTGACGGCCCCGGGAACCACCGCCGCCTTGCCCGCGGCGACGGCGTCGAGAGCGAACGCCGCCACCCCGTCCGCGCTCTGGATCGCGAATCCCGGATAATCGCCGAGGTCGTACCCCTGGCTTCCCGGCATCTCCGTGGCGGTGATCCCGGGACTGACGACCGTTGCGGTCAACCCCTCGTCCCGCAACTCGAGGTGCAACGCCTCCGTGAAGGTGGTGACGAACGACTTGCTGGCCGCGTACACGGCCGCGCCGGGCGTCGGGATCCGGGAGGCGATCGACGAGACGTTGAGGATCGAGCCGTGCCCACGCGGGGCCATTGCCCGCGCAGCCGCGTGCGACAGCCGCACTACGGCGACGACGTTGACCTCCAGCATCTGCTGCTCGGCGTCGAGCGACTGCTCGCGGAACGGGCCGAGCGTCCCCCCGGTCGCGGCGTTGTTCACCAGGAGGTCGACGGGTGAGGCGGGGTCGGCGACGCGGGCCTCCACCTCCGCCCGTTGGACCGAATCCCCGAGGTCGACGGGAAGCGCCTCGACGGTCGTCGGACCACCGAGCTCGTCGGCGAGTTGCACGAGACGCTCCCGCCGTCGCGCGACGAGCACGAGGTTCACACCCTCGGAGGCCAAGCGCCGCGCGAGCGCCTCCCCGATACCGCTCGATGCGCCGGTGACGAGCGCGCGAGTCCAACGCGACACGGTGGCCTCCTCTTCGCGTCGTCGCGGACCCTATCGGCGGGGACCGACGGCGCCACCCACCACGCCGGGTATCCCATCGGGACGAGCGCACTAGCGTCGGCGCGATGGGCGAGGAGCGTGAGCTGCTGGAGCGGACCGCTCGTCTCGCCCGGGCCTATCTCGACAGCCTCGGGACGCGCCCGGTCCCCCCATCGGCATCCACGGACGAGCTGCGCGCTGCGCTCGGCGGGCCGCTCCCCGAGCACCCGGCCGACCCTGCCGACGTCGTCGACGCGCTGGCGGCCGCGGCCGAGCCGGGTCTCATGGCCACCGGGAGCGGCCGGTTCTTCGGCTTCGTGATCGGCGGCGCGCTCCCCGCGGCGCTGGCTGCGGACTGGCTCACCGCGACGTGGGACCAGAACGCGGGTCTGTACGCGGTCGCGCCCGCCGCGTCGGTCGTCGAGGAGACCGCGGAGGGGTGGATCCGCGACCTCCTCGGGCTCCCCGACCGGACGTCCGTCGGGTTCGTGACCGGCTGCCAGATGGCCCACGTGACCTGCCTGGCTGCCGCGCGCCGCGAGATGCTCCTGCGGGCCGGGTGGGACGTCGACGAGCAGGGTCTGACCGGCGCCCCGCCCATTCGGGTCGTGACGGGCGCTCGCCGTCACGTGACCGTCGATCGCGCGCTCCGGCTGCTCGGGATCGGCCGCGTCGCGCTGCACACCGTCGGCGCGGACGACCAGGGGCGCCTCGACGTCGACGAGCTCGGCGCGGAGCTCGAACGGCCTGCCAGCCCGACGATCGTCGTTGCGCAGGCCGGCGAGGTGAACACCGGCGCGTTCGATTCGTTCCATCCCGTCGCCGACGTTGCGCAGGCCGCCGGAGCGTGGCTGCACGTCGACGGCGCATTCGGGCTGTGGGCCGCGGCCAGCCCGCAATTGCGGCATCTCGTCGACGGAGCCGAGCGCGCCGATTCGTGGGCGACGGACGCGCACAAGTGGCTCAACGTCCCCTACGACAGCGGCTTGGCGCTATGTGCGCACCCCGAAGCCCACCGCGCCGCGATGTCCGCCCACGCCGACTACCTGATGCAGGCGGAGCCCGGCGCGGCGCGCGATCCCCTCGACTGGACGCCGGAGTTCTCCCGCCGGGCGCGGGGCTTCACGGTCTACGCGGCGTTGCGTTCGCTCGGTCGCTCCGGTGTAGCTGCCCTCGTCGAGCAGTCCTGTGCGCAGGCTCGCTGCTTCGCCGCCGAGCTCGAGCGCCTTCGTGGTGCCGAGATCATGAACGAGGTCGTGCTCAACCAGGTGCTGCTCCGTTTCGCGGACGACGCCACGACCGCGGCGGTGTTGCGGCACGTGCAGGAGAGCGGTCGCGCGTGGATGAGCGGGACGACCTGGGACGGCCGCGACGCCATCCGGATCTCGGTCTCGAACTGGTCCACGAGCGACGACGACGTGGATCGCACCGTCCGCGCGTTCGGCGATGCTGTTACTGCCGTGGGAGCCCGGTAGCTCGCGATCAGCGATCCCGGCGGAAGCGCGCGTAGAGGAACTGCTGGGCGACGCCCCCGGGCGTGCGGTGGTCGTCGAGCCGGTGCTCCACGAGGCGGAACCCGGCTCCGAGGAGCACGGTGAGGTCCTCGGTGTCGTAGCGGACCACCGGGAGGCCACTGCACTGCTCGGGTCCGTCGGGACCGAAGGTCGCCACGATCGCGTGACCTCCCGGCGCCAGCGCGGCGCGCAGGGTCTCCACGTAGCGCTTCCGGTCCCCGGGGTCGACGAGGAAGTGCAGCACGGCCCGGTCGTGCCAGAGGTCGTAGGCACGATCCGGACGCCAGGAGCGGACGTCCGCGCTCACCCAGTCGACGAGTCGGGCACGCGCGCCCAATCGGCGCCGTGCCTGCTCGAGGCCGATGGCAGAGAGGTCGAGCACCGTGACGTCGCTGTATCCGGCGTCGAGGAGGTGATCGACGAGGGTGGAGGCTCCGCCGCCCACGTCGACGATCGCCGCGTCGTGCCCGATCCCAGTGGCGTCGACGAGCTCCAGGGATCGCGTCGGGTGGCGCTGGTACCAGCTGACCTCGTCAGCGCGCCGCTCCCGATGGACGGTGTCCCAGTGGTCCTTCGGTTGTGTCGCGCCCACGCCGTATTCTCCCGCGGAATCCGCAGCCGACGACAGGGGCCGACGAGTGGACGAGGCCGGCGATCCGAGCGGGAGCACGCCGTGGTGGCAGGACGCCGTCGTCTACCAGATCTACCCGAGGAGCTTCTGCGACACCACCGGGGACGGCGTCGGCGACCTGGAGGGCGTCCGTCGCCACCTCGACCATCTCGTCTGGCTCGGCGTGGACGCGATCTGGCTCTCGCCCTTCTATCCGTCGCCGATGGCCGACTTCG
>CAZCZH010000149.1:0-6723 GCA_964502985.1 uncultured Gemmatimonadales bacterium | reverse complement strand
TCGTGGCCACGGCCTACGACGGGCAGTTCGGCGTCCTGCCGGGCCATGCCCCGCTGATGGTCGCGCTGGGGATCGGCGAGTTCCGCGTGCGCGTCGGCGACCGCTTCGAGTGGTTCGCCGTCGGCGAAGGGTTCCTGCACGTCCTCGACGACGTCGTGACGGTCCTCACGCCGTACGCCGAGGCGGGCCGGGAGATCGACGTCGAGGAGGCCCGGCGGCTCGAGCTGACGGCCGCCGAGAACCCCCTGCTCCAGGCCACGATTCTCGGCGAGGAGCAGCGCAAGCGCCTGGCCAGGATCCGCGAGCAGGTGGCCCAGAAGGCGCGCTGATCCCCGCCCCGTCCACCGTCCGTCCACAGTCCGTCCCCGAATCCCCACGAAACCGCGGAGCCCCTTGCGCGAGGCCACTTTCGGGCGTCAGACGCCGGATCGTCACAGGGCTCGGACGAACGTTGTGGAAACCTGTGGACAACCCCGCCCCGGAAAGCCGAACAGAAACCGTAATCGCTTGCCATGGAACGGGTTACGAGCAGAATTGTTTTTCCGGCGCGGGCCGGGGCAATTCACAATTCCAGGGTCCCGCCCGAAGCGGCGGCTACCCTTTCTGCAGCGAGCGAACGACGGGGCTTTCGGCTTCCCGCGAGCTCGGCGCCCCGCCAGCCGCGGCGTCGCGCAGCCGGGCCTCGTCCTCCTGGGTGAACTCCATCCGGCAGTTGCCGTCGAAGTGGACGCCCGGCTCGACGACGAACGACCGCGTGAGGACGTCCCCCTCGAGGCGGGCTCCCTTCTGCAGCTCGACCCGCTCGGTGCCCAGGAGCTCGCCCGTGAAGCTCCCTGCGACGACGATCTCGCGGGCGCAGGCCGTGCCCTCGAACACCCCCGTCTGGCCGATGACGAGAGCGTCCTCGACGACGAGCGTGCCACGGAACGTCCCGTCCAGACGGAGCGTTCCCTCCACCCGCGCTTTGCCGTGGCACTCGACCCCGCTCCCCAGAAGCGAGTTCAGGCCTCCGTTCTGACCGTTCTTCTTCATCGTGCGTCCTCCTTCGGGGGAAGGGTCATCGCAGGTACGGGCCGGGATCGACGGGGTGGCCGTCACGGCGCACTTCGTAGTGCAGGTGCGGGGCGGTCGAGCGCCCGCTGTTCCCGCTCGTGGCGATCGTCTCGCCGCGCCTGACCTCGTCGCCCGGCTCGACGAGGAGCTCCGCGTTGTGCCCGTACATCGTCTCGAGCCCGTCGGCGTGCCTGAGGACCAGCATCCAACCGTACGTCGAGTCCTCGCGCGCCTCGGCCACCGTCCCGTCGGCCGTCGCCAGGACGGGGGTCCCGGCGGGGACGGCGATGTCGATCCCCGGGTGTCCCGGCCCGTCCCCGCCGGAGAAGCCGGACGAGACGAATCCCTTGATCGCCAGCGGCCAGCCGGACGGGACGTCCGGGTCGCGGTTGGCGGCCGGAGGGGGCTCCTCGGCGCGGGCCGGCGCGGCCGAGGCGCCGGCGCGGCCGGCGGACGCCAGCGCGGTGTCGGGCGGCAACCCCGCCATCTCGCGGATCTGGGCGTAGGCCCGCTCCGTGCGCTCGAGGTTGGCGGCGATCTCCTTGACCTTGGCGTTCTGCGCGGCCAGACGAGCGTTCTCGCGCTCCAGCAGAGCGGCCCGGGTGGCCCGCGCCGCGACCCGGCCGTACGTCGCGACGGCCAGGACGAAGGCCACCAGCAGGATCCCGGCCGCGCCCGCCAGGATCGGGAGCCAGCGGTACGGGACCCGCCAGCGGTGCACTTCGTGCTCGTCGTGCGGCACCACGAGGAGGGTCAGGTAGCGTTCGGTCACGCGGTGGACTTCAGACGCTCGACCAGCCGCTCCAGGTCGGCGGCGGAGTAGAACGCCAGCTCGATCTTCCCACGCCCCTGCTTCCCCAGCCGGATCGAGACCTTGGTGCCGAGGGCGTGCTGGAGCGCCTCCTCGAGGCGCTGGCGCTCGAGCTGGGTCGACCGAGCCGGGACCGGGCCGGGCTCGCCACCGTCCGCGTTGCGGCGCTTGACGGACCGCTCGAGCTGGCGCACGGACAGCTCGCGGCGCACGGCCTCGCGCGCGAGGTCGGCGATGGCGGCGGGCTTGTCGAGCCCCAGCAGCGCCCGGCCGTGGCCCGCGCTCAGGCGTCCGTCGCGAATCAGCTCCAGCACCGCCTCGGGCAGATCCAGGAGGCGCAGCGCGTTGGCCACCGCCGGCCGGCTCTTGCCGACCCGCGTGGCCAGCTCGGCCTGGGTCAGGTCGAACTCCTCGACCAGACGCCGGTAGCCGGTGGCCTCCTCGATCGCGTCGAGGTCCTCGCGCTGGAGGTTCTCGATGAGGGCGATCTCGAGGAGCCCGCGGGCGTCGACCTCGCGGACGAGGACCGGCACCCGCGCCAGGCCGGCCCGCTGGGCGGCGCGCCACCGGCGCTCCCCCGACACCAGCTCGTAGTCGCCGTCTTCGTGGGGCGTGACGATGAGCGGCTGGAGGACGCCCTGCTGGGCGATCGACGCGGCCAGGTCGGCGATCGACTCGTCGTCGAACGAGATCCGCGGCTGGTAGCGGTTGGGACGGATCCGGGCCACCGGGACCTCCGTCACGCCGGTCCGGTGGTCACCGCGGGCGGTCGCCTCCTCGCCGAGGAGGGCTCCGAGGCCCTTGCCTAGTCTCTTGCGGGGGGTCGGCACCGTTCGATCAGCTCCTCCGCGAGCTTCATGTAGCTCGTCGCGCCGGTGGACAGGATGTCGTACAGAAGGACCGGCTTGCCGAAGCTCGGCGCCTCGCTCAGCCGGACGTTCCGGGGGATGACCGTATCGTACACCCTTTCGCCGAAGTACTCAACCGCCTCCTCCTCGACCTGCCGCGCGAGGTTGAGCCGGGCGTCGTACATCGTCAACAGGACGCCCTCGATCTCGAGGCGCGGATTGAGGCTCTTCTGGACGATGCGGATCGTCCCCAGGAGCTGGGACAGCCCCTCGAGCGCGTAGTACTCGCACTGGATGGGGATCAGGACGGAGTCGACCGCCGTCAGCGCGTTGACGGTCAACAGGCCGAGCGACGGCGGGCAGTCGACGAGGACGAAGTCGTACCGCCCGCGGACGGGCTCGAGTGCCTGTCGCAGACGGTGCTCGCGGGCCATGGCGCCGACCAGCTCGATCTCGGCCCCGAACAGGTCGACCGTCGCCGGGGCCAGGTCGAGGAACTCGATCTCCGTGGGCCGGATGGCGCTGTCCAGGGGCGCCTCGTCGACCAGCACGTCGTACACGCTGGGCGCCAGGCCCGCCTTCTCCACGCCGAGCCCGCTCGTCGCGTTGCCCTGGGGATCGAGGTCCAGCAGGAGCGTGCGGCGCTCCGCCGCGGCGAGGCTCGCCCCCAGGTTGACGGCCGTCGTGGTCTTGCCGACCCCGCCCTTCTGGTTGACGATGGCCACGACCTTCCCCGGACGGGGGGCCCGATCGGAGGATGTTTCACGTGAAACATCGGACTCCGCGAGGTCGGCCGCCCCACGCGGTGTTTCACGTGAAACGGCGTCCCGGTCCTCCCGGGTCACCGGGGGATCCTCGGCGAAGGCGGCCTCCAGCTCCGCGGCGAGGTGAGCCCGCTCCTCTCGGGCAGTGGGCTCGTGGCCGCGTGCGCGCGCGTCTTTGGCTCGGGTCATGACCCTCGGGATGGTCCGGCGATGATGGTTCGATATCGTACTATCGTGCCTGGCGCGTCGCGTGTCGTCGCCAATCTGCCGCCCGAGCCGGGCCGCTGCAAGCCGGCCACGCTGCGGCGTCAGGTCTTGCCGGCGGGCTTCTTGACTCGACCTTTGGCGGGGGCCTCCTCGGCCTCCGCCGGCGCCGGCGCGCTCCCCTGGCGCAGCCACCACTGCTGCGCGAAGGTCGTCACGTTCGACAGCGCGTAGTACAGGACGAGCCCCGACGCCAGATTGATGAACACGAACGTCAGGACGACGGGCATGACGTAGGTCATGGGAGCCATCTTGGGGTCCGTGGTGGTCATCTTCGAGGTGGCGTACATGGTGAGGCCCATCAACACCGGCAGGACGTAGAGCGGGTCGGGCTGCGACAGGTCGGGGAGCCACAGGAACGCCTGGCCGCGGAACTCGATCGTCGAGCGGAACACGAAGAACAGGGCGAACAGGATCGGCATCGGCAGCAGGTTCGGCAGGCACCCGCCCAGCGGGTTGACCTTCTTCTCGCGGTACAGCCGCATCGTCTCCTGCTGCATCTTCTGCGGATCGCTCTTGTACTGCTCGCGGATGCGCTGGATCTCGGGCTGGATCTCCTGCATGGCCTGGATGGAGCGGTACGACTTGGTCGTCAGCGGCCACAGCGCGAGCCGCACCAGCACGGCGAACACGACCAGAACCATGCCGTAGCTCGGGATGAAGCGGTGCAGCCACAGCATGACCAGGACGATCCACTTGGCGAACGGGGTGACCATCCAGTTGATCCACGACCAGCCGTACTGGTTGACCTCGTCCAGACCGTCGTTGAGGGCATGGAGGCGGCGGAACTCCTGCGGCCCGAAGTACAGCCGGTACGCGCTGACCCCGTCCGTGATCGGGCTCGCCGCGCTGACCTCTACGACGGGCAGGCTGTCGCCCGCGCCGCCCTCGAACGTCGTCGCCGTCAGGCGCGGCCCGTCGGCCGGCGCCAGCACGGCACCCAGGAAGTACATGTTGCGCAGACCGGCCCAGTCGACCTTGCCGCCCAGCGCGACGGAAGCCTCCAGGTTCTTCGGCTTCTCGGTGACGATCTCCCCGTCGACTCGCGCCACGCCGCGCAAAGCGCCGTAGTCGTCCTTGGGGTTCTTCTCGTTCGAATCGAGGCGCGGACCGAGCGTCGTATGGAGCACCCCGTCGGTCTTCTCGCCGAGGTCCAGCCGGTAGTCGATGACGTACGTCGCGGGCCGGAAGCGGTACGTCTGGACGATCCGCCGCCCGCCGCCGACGTATTCCAGGGTCAGAGTCCGCGCCGAATCGCCCTCCGTCAGGCGCAGCAGGCTGTCGCTGGCGTGGAACGCGAGCCCGGCCAGGTCGACCCGCCGCTCCCCGAGGTCCGCGCTGCGCTCGAGGAAGGCCAGACCCGACGGGACCAGCGCGACGGGCGTCGGGCGGGTGTACGATTCGTAGCGCGTCAGGAAGACCTGCTCGAGGACGCCACCCACGGGGTCGATCCGCGCGCGATACAGCGGCGTCTCGACGACGACCGCCGCAGGCGCGCGTCCTTCGGGCAGAAGCTGGTTGGGGGCGGTGTCCGCCGGAGCCACGGCCACCGTGGCGACCGCCGTGTCGGAGACGACGACCCGCGCCGAGTCGGCGGGCGGGGTCGTCTCCCGCGCGGGCCGCGCGGGGCCGGTCAGCGTGTCACGCCGTCCGGGCGCCGTGGCCACGCTGTCCGCCGGCGCGTTCCCCGGCTCGGGCTTCGACAGGCGCCCGTACCACCACTGGCTGGCCGCCAGGACGACGGCCATCAGCAGGAACGCGATCAGGACTCGGCGCTGCTCCACGCTAGACCGGCTCGGCGCTTGGCGCGTCGCCCCGTGGCGGGACGGGGTCGTAGCCGCCGGCGTGCCACGGGTGACAGCGCAGGACGCGCCGCGCGGCGAGCCAGGCGCCCCTCCATGCCCCGTGCGCTTCCAGCGCCTCGATGGCGTAGCTCGAGCACGTCGGCGCGTAACGACACGGCGACGGCGCCCAGGCGGTGGCCAGCTGGTAGGCGCGGACGAGGAGGATCAGGACGTGCTTCAGGCTTCCTCGGGCTGGGAGGCGTCCGGCTCGGCGTCGATCCGCGCCACGAGCTCGTCGAGCGCGCTCTTCAGCTCGGCGAAGCTCCGCTCGTACGCGGACGGACGCGCCCGGATCAGGTAGTCGAGCGCTTCGGGTCGGGTCAACAGCGTGTGCCGGATGAGCTCCTTGAGCCGGCGCCGAAGGCGGTTCCGCTCGACGCTCGAGTGTCCGAACTTGGGCGTGATGCAGGTACCGCGGGGGGCCGGCCGGGCCGCCGGGCGCCAGAACAGCTCGAGGTCGGCGCCGCGCACGCGACGACCCGACAGGAGACCGCCGATCTCGCGCCGCGTCGTGATCCGGCGGCCTCGCGGAAGCTGCCCCATCGGGCAGTCCTCCCCGCGCGCCGCCGACTACTTCCGCTTGCGGGAGAACTCCCCCGAAACGGTCAGTCTCGCGCGACCCTTGCGCCGCCGGCGGGCCAGCACCTTGCGCCCGTTCCGGGTCTTCATCCGGGAGCGGAAGCCGTGCTTGTTGCGGCGCTTCCGCCGGCTCGGCTGGTACGTGCGCTTCATCGGATCTCCAATGCGGAAAATCGGCGAAAAACGTGCGATCTCAGAGCGGAAAGCGGTCGCCGAATATAGGTTTCGCGGCGCTCGAGCGTCAACCGCGCGCGGGCCGTCGAGCGACGTCGAGTGACCGGTTGACACGTCTCGCATGCACCGCTATGATGTGATTCCCTCGACGCGCTACACGCATCCGATCCATATCGTGATCCACAGCGGAGCCTGCCCCTTGCCGTCTGCCGAACTGACCGCGACCGAGGTGTGGTCGCTCATCCTCGAAGAGTCGAAGAAGTCGATCCACCCCCAGACCTTCCACACCTGGCTGGCGCCGACCGAGGCCGTCGGATTGTCGGGAAACCAGCTCCTCGTGTCGGCCAAGAACCAGTTCGCGGTCGACTACATCGAGGGCCAGTACG
>CAZCZH010000148.1:0-6730 GCA_964502985.1 uncultured Gemmatimonadales bacterium | reverse complement strand
AGCGTGGGCGATCCGGACCGCGCGTCGTGTCATCCGCCGCGTACACGACGGGCAGGTAGACGTCGCCATCGTACGCGATGACGGCGATCGGCTGCCCGTCCTCGCGCTGCGTCCGTTCCAGCACGTAGGTCGACGAGGTGACGACCGGCTCCTGGCGGGGGCTCAACACCTTGACCTCCTGTGTCCAGCTGTCTCCGATGCCCAGCGCCCGTTCCGGGAACACCGGCTGGCTCTGCTCGAAGTAGGAGCGGAAGTCGAGGTCGCCGAACAACGGTCGGGCCGTCTCCACGCCACGTACAGAGACGATCTTCCCCTGCGGCGTGATCTCGACGCCGATGGTGATGTGGGGCGGCAGAGGCTGGCCCTCGCGGGTCGTGTCGGGCGGCAGGTGGTAGGTCCAGTCCAGCAGGTAGTCGCCGCTCGGCGTGACGTCGGCCACCACCTCGTCGACGGTCATGTGATGCTCGTACGGCCGGGTCACGGTGCCGCCGGGCGCGGTCGAGTCCGGCATGATCACCTGGCCACGCGCCTCGTAGCTGTATCGCAGGGAGTCGTCTTCCTGGTAGGAGAATCGTAGCCGAATGTCCGACGAGTCGTGAGGGCCGCAGGCGGCCAGCACCAGGACCGCGAGCGCGAGCCATCGGGTTGAAGCCCGGAAGGGCGCCCTCAAGGCTCCTCGGCGAGGCTCGCCAGCACGACCCCCTTGGCCATCGGATCGACCCCGCCGACGGCGAACGTGACGCGCTCCAAGGTCTCCACGTCGCGCGCCCACTCGGTGCCCGCCACGGCGTTCCGGGCCGGACCCGTGTCGACCGCGACGCGCTCCGGCGCGGGTCGCGGCCCGCGCTCGAACCATAGTCCCCCGGCCGCCAGCAGAACCAGCGTCGCGGCGATCAGCGAAGCGGCGAGAGAAGACGCGCGGCGGGGCGACCAACGGACGGCCCGGGTCGTCGGCGACCAACGGGTCCAGAAGTCCTCCCAGTAGCCGGCCGGCGGCGCGGGCGGGGCGCTGGCGTACCAGCGCAACGAGCTGAGGACGGCTCCGCACGACTCGCGCAGAGCGCGACAGCGGTCGCAGCGCCAGACGTGCGCTTCCACGCATCGCGCGCGGGACGGCTCCAGTCGCCCGTCCAGCAGGGCGTAGATCGTCTCGCTGTCGACGTGCTGCGCCAATCGCATCTGCGCTCCCCTCCGTGCGTCCGTTCTTCTACAGGACGCAAGCCCGGGGCCGGCGTTCAATCCCGGCGGCCGGGACCATCCTGGGATCCGGCGCCGTCGGACATCAGCAGCCGGCGCAGCTTCTCCCGACCGTAGAACAGGTTGGAGCGGACCGTGGCCCGCGGGATGCCGCACTGCCGGGCCACCTCCTCGGTGCTCAGGCCCTCGACGTCGTGCAGCACGACCACCTCGCGCTGGCGCGGCGGCAGCTCGCGCAGCGCGGCTTCCAGTCGCAGGTAGAACTCGGCTCGCTCGATCTCACGGTCCGGCGCCTCGTCGTCCGCCGCCGCCCCCAGGGCGGCGAACTCGTCGGGCGACTCGACCTCGATCTCGGCCCCGCGCCGGCGCCGTCGCAGGTGGTCGAGGGCGGTGTTGACCATGATTCGCCGAGCCCATGGGAAGAACGCTTCCGGCCGCGACAGGCCGGCCAGGTTGTGATACACCTTGACGAAACCCTCCTGGAGCACGTCGTCGGCATCCTCGTGGGATCCCGTGTAGCGCCGGGCCAACCCGTAGAACGCGTTCTGGTAGACGCTCATCAGCTCGGCGAACGCGCGCCGCTCGCCGGCCTGCGCCCGGCGCACGAGGCGCCCCACTCGAAGGTGCTCCGACTGGACCTCGGACCCGGCGCGGCCCCGGGTCTCGACTTCCCTCACGACGCCTTCCCCCGCTGGCCGCCCTCTTCGACGCCCAGGATCCAGGCCGCGATCCGACCCACCGGGAGGTCACGCTCCGGGTTCCAATAGGCGCGATCCTCGAACACGTCCGACGAGGTGTCCGCGGGGGTCGCCTCGAGCTCGGACAGGATGACCCGCGCGCGATCCCGCCAGCGGGCGAAGTTGGCCGGCCGCAGATCGATCCAACCGGCATCGGCCCAGCGCTCGGTGACCTCCGGGTCGAGCGCCTCGCGGGCCTCCTCCTTGTACGGTGGGCTCTTCATCTCGGGACCTCGCAGAAGCCGGCCATCCGGCAGCCAGATCGCCAGGCCGATCGACAGGATACGCGCCCGCAACTCGGCGTCCGTGACGAGCCGCCTCGTCGAGGCGCGACTCACCTCCTCGGGGTCGCAGCGGGCCGCCGCGGCCAGCGTCTCCACGGCGCCTTTCAGCAGGTACGCCTCGTAGAGCAGCTTGCTGAGGTGCGGCGGGCCCAGCATCTCGAAGGCGATCGAGTCCTCGCCGCGCTCACGCTCGAGCTCGCGCATGCGTTCCAGCGCGCGGTGCCGCAAGACCCCCGCCCGATACGTCGGACCGAGCGTGGCGCCATCCAGCGCGGCCACGACCTCGCGACCCGTCGTCCCTCCCTTGATCTCGTACAGCACGTTGCGCGCGATCTCCTCGGGGGTCACGAACTCCATCTGGCCGAGCGCGGTCACCGTCTCGAACTCCTCGCACGAGAACATCCCGTTCTCCCCCGTGTCGATGTACACCGACTCCAGGCTCCGCTGCTCGCCGTCCTGGCCCACCACGGGCTCCCAGCCGTCGGCCCGATCGCTCACCGCGGCCTCGATCGAGACGGCGTTCTCGGGCCGGCTGTCCCACAAACGAATCGGGCGTCCGGCGCGTTCGATCCGCCCCACGCCGACCCGCTTCCAGGCGATCGCCGCGCTGGGCTTGATCTCCTTGACGATCGGCGCCCCGGGCGTGCGCGCGAGGAGGTACAGCAGCATGGAGTGCGCCCCGGCGATCGACGACTTGTTCAACAGGACCCGGCTGGGCCGCTCCTCGGAGTGGGTGTACGGGATGTTGAGCCCCATCCCACCCGTCCCGGTGGTGCCGATCTTCAGGTACGCGGACGTGCGCGCCGCGCGCAGGGCCTCGCGCAGGATCTGTACGTGGCGCACGAGCTGCGGCAGGGGCAGGGTCGTGAGGTGGTTCTCGATCTCGTCGCGCAGCTCCTCGGCCGTTGCCCGACCGGCGTCGACCCGCTCGACCGCCTTCTGTACCCGGCGCACGCTGTAGTACACGTCCTGGTAGGCGAACGCGGTGGCGGTGTTGATGCAGTCGATCACGACGTCGGGCGAGTGCTCGGTCAGCAGGCGGTACAGAAACGCGCCCTGGACGAGATCGTCGGTCAGCTCCTCCATCGTGTCGTCGACGATCGTGCGACGCGTCTCGCGGGTTCGCAGGAGCTCGGCGCGGTCGCGGTCTTTGAGCTCGCCGCGCACGAACACGTTGCCCCACGCTGGAAGGAATCGGCATCCGGTTTCGGCGTAGCGCTCGCCGGCCGCGCGCACGGCCTCCTCCGCCTCGTCGCGCCGCAGCGAGTGCAATACCAGCCTGGCCGGGCGTTCCGGAACGAGCGCCCGGGTGATGGCCGAGCCGACGAGCCCCCATCCCCCGAGGATCAGGATCGTCCGGTCGCGCAGGTCCATCCCTATTCCCCTCCTCCGGCGGGCGCCGGTGTCGGCAGGTCGACCCGCACCAGGAGCCGGGCTACCTCCTCGGGCTCGAGCCAGCGCCAGGCGCCCGGCTCCAGCCCGTCCAGGCCGAGGAAGTCGTAGTGCGTCCGGATCAGGCGCAGGACCGTCCCGCCGCACGCTTCCACGAGGCGCCGGACCTCGCGCTTCCTGCCCTCCCTGAGGACCAGCTCGAGACGCCATGCAGGGCAGGAGGACCCGCACCCCCGTCGAGCGAGCGCGCGAACGCGATATGGCGCGCTCGGACCGCCCTCGAGGGGCAGGCCCGTGCGCGCCCCGCTGCGCAGCCGACGTTCGTCGAGGGCGCCGCCGACCTCGACCTCGTAGGCGCGCTCGACCTCCCAGCGGGGGTGCGTCAGTCGGTGGGCCAGGCTGCCGTGGGTGGTGAACAGGAGCAGGCCCTCCGTGTCGCGGTCGAGCCGCCCGACGTAGATCAGGCGCGCGTCCGCCGGCTCCTCGATCAGGTCGTAGACCGTCGGTCGCCCGCCGGGATCCGAGCGCGCGGTCAGGACGCCGGCGGGCTTGTGGAGGGCCAGCGCCAGTGCCGGCTCGGGCGACGTCTCGGCGAACCGCGGGCGAACCACCACCCCGCGCAGCTCGACTCGATCGACGCCGGGGTCGACGGTCGCGCCGGCCTCGGTGACGACCCGTCCGTTGACGCGAACCAGGCCGGCCGCGACCAGGTCCTCGGCCTTGCGCCGCGAGGCGACGCCGGCTTGCGCGAGGTAGCGCTGGAGCCGGATGGTCATCCTAGCCCGCCTCGTCGAGGTCCAGCTCGGCCTGGCGCTCGCGATCGGCGAACAGCACCTCGAGCTCCTCGGCGCGCGGCAGGGCGTCGAGGCCCGGCAGGCCGAAGTACTCGAGGAAGTGATCGGTCGTGCCGTACAGCAGCGGCCGGCCCACGCCTTCCTCGCGACCGGCGATCCGCACCAGGTCGCGCTCGACGAGCGTCCGCAGGACGGCTTCCACCGACACGCCGCGGATCGATTCCAGCTCGGCCCGCGTGACGGGTTGCTTGTAGGCCACGATGGCCAGCGTCTCGAGGGCCGCCTGTGTCAGGCGCGGCGGCCCGCCGGATTCGCGCAGGCGGGCCACCCACGGCGCCAGCTCGGCGAGGGTCACGATCTGCCAGCCGCCGGCCACGGCCTGGACGCGAAACGCCCGGCCGCCCCCCAGGTAGTCGGCGTTCAGCCGGCGGATCAGGTCCTCGGCGAGGTCCGGAGTGGCGTCCTCGAGTAGGCTCGCGATACGACGCGAGGTAAGGGGCTCGTCGGCGGCGAACAGCAGGGCCTCGACGACGCGCTTGCGCTCGTCGGCCCCGGCGGCATCCTCCGGGCCGAACTCGGGGCGGGATTCAGCCGTCATCGCGCAGGCCCTCCCCCGGGTACACGTGGATCTCGCCGAACAGGTCCCCCTGCCGCAACCGGATCTCCCCCTCGCGGGCCATCTCGAGGAGCGCCACGAAGGTCACGATCCACCACGCACGCGGCTCGTCTGGCACGAACAGCTCCTGAAACGTGGTCCGCCCCGCGGACCGCAGCCGCTCGCGGACGAAGCGTACCTTGTCCTCGATCGTGACCGCGATCGGCTCGAGCCGGTGGACGGAGTCGCGGGCGCGCTCCTGCATGAGAACGGCGAACGCCTTGAGCAGGTCGGACAGCGAGGCGCGCGGCGCGGCAGGCTCGTCCGCGTCCCACTCGCGCCAGCCGCGCGGGAACACCAGCCGCCGGCTCGCCTCGTAGTCGCGCAGGTGGTCGGCGACCTCGCGGAACTGCTGGTACTCGAGGATCCTGAGGACCAGCTCGCGCCGCGGGTCCTCGATCTCCTCGTCGTCCAGCTCGGGCCGCGGCAACAGCATCTGCGACTTGATCCGGAGCAGCGTGGCGGCCATCAGCATCCACTCCCCGGCCGTCTCCAGGCCGGACCGCGTGAGGTGCTCGACGTACTCCAGGAACTGCTGCGTGATCAACGCGATGGGGATGTCCCAGATGTCGACCTCGTTCTTCTGCACGAGGTACACCAGCAGGTCGAGCGGACCCTCGAAGTCGAGGGACTCGAGCCTTACGCTGTGCTCGGAGTCCGGACCGATCGCCATAGGCCTAGTCTCTCCCGTACCTCCTGCATCGTGCGCCGCGCCACGGCGCGCGCGGCGTCGCGCCCGGCGTCCAGGATGTCGCGCACGCGATCCGGGTCGGCGCGCAGCTCGGCGGCGCGCTCGCGCATCGGTCGCAGGGTCTCGATGATGTTCTCCGCCAGGAGCATTTTGTCCTCGTAGCAGCCGATCTCGGCGGCGCGGCATTCGCGGTCCACGCGGGCGATCGTCTCGGCGTCCGAGAAGTAGTGGTGCAGGGCGAACACGTTGCACACCTGCGGCCGGCCGGGGTCCGATCGTCGCTTGCGCTGCGGGTCGGTGAACGCCGTGGCCATCTTCTCGCGGATCGTCTCCGGCGAGTCGAGCAGGCCGATGTGGTTGCCCTTCGACTTGGACATCTTCGTCTGCCCGTCGAGTCCCACGATCCGTCGCGCCCGGGTCAACAACGGCTGGGGCTCGGGGAAGGTCTCGCCGTAGGCGTTGTTGAACCGCCGCGCGAGGGTCCGCGCGAGCTCCAGGTGCTGGACCTGGTCTTCGCCCACCGGGACCCGGTCGGCCTTGTAGATCAGGATGTCGGCCGCCTGGAGCACGGGGTACATCAGGAGCCCCGCATCGACGGCTTCGCCGGCGGTCCCGGCCTTGTCCTTGAACTGGGTCATGCGCTGCAACTGACCGAGCGGCGTCAGGGTGGTCAGGATCCACCCCAGCTCCACGTGCTCGGGAACGTCGGACTGCAGGAACAGCGTGCATCGGTCTGGATCGATGCCGGCCGCCACCAACGACACCGCGGCGTCCTCGACGAGGCCACCGAACTCGTCGGGCGTGTGATCGGTCGTCAGGGCGTGATAGTCGACGATCGAGAAGAAGCACTCGTGCTGATCCTGCAGCCGCACCCAGTTCTCGATCGCCCCGAAATAGTTGCCGATGTGGATCTCGCCCGTCGGCTGGATCCCGCTCATCACGCGGTGGCGCGTCGCGGCGTTCACGCGGCGGTCGTGCTC
>CAZCZH010000147.1:0-6820 GCA_964502985.1 uncultured Gemmatimonadales bacterium | reverse complement strand
CTTGTTGTCGATCAAGCCGGTCGACTTGCCGATCGGAATCAGGGTCTCCTGTCGGACGTAATCGTCGGCGCCCTTCTTCGCCGTCAGGACCCAGATCGCGCCGTCCGGCAGGATCGTCCGCCGGAGCCGGGCGAATCCGCCGCGCGCGTGGGCCGAATCGGTGAGGCGCCACACGACGAGGTTCGACGGGGCCGGCTCGTCGGTCGGCTCCCCGTGGAGCGGTTCTTCCTCGCGCTCGACCGCCACGTCGTCGACCGCCTCGACCCGCGCGGCGAGGTCGGCGGGGACGTCCCCCACCAGTCGAACCCGCATGCCCGCCTTGACCCCGAGCTTGTCGAGGACGTCGCGGTCGGGATGGGACTTCTCGGCCATGCGCGGCAAGATAGTCGAACCGGGGCCGGGTCACCCGCTGCAACCGGGCGGAAAGGGACGATTGAGCGCCCCGCCGGGCGGCGCTAGCTTGACGGTTCATGCCCGCCATCCGCCGCTGTGCCTCCCGCTTCGCCATCGGCCTGGGGCTGGCCGTCCTCTGCGCGGCGCCGGCCCGCGCCCAGGTCGCCTCGCCGCCGGCGGGTGCGGGCGGGCCGCTGGCCGTCGTCATCCGCTATCCCTTGGCCGGCGCGCGGATCGGGGCCACGGACTCGACGTTCGTCTTCGGCCAGGTGACGGGCGCAGACCCGTCCGATGTCCGGCTGGAGGTCGACGGCGTCTCGACCCCCGTCCATCGCGGCGGCGGCTGGCTGGCGTTCGTCCCGCTCGAGCCCGACTCGTTCACGTTCCGCGTCACGGCCGAGGCCGGCGGGCGGCGGGCGTCGGCCGAGCGCACGGTATGGGTCCCGCGTCCGGCGTGGGCGCCGGGCGACTCGCTGGGGTACAAGCCGAATACGGTCGAGCCCAGTGGGACGCTCGAGGTGTACGCCGGGGACACGCTCGCCGTCTCGGTCGTGGCGGCGCCGGATCAGACGGTGGCCGCCAGGCTCGGCGGCCGCGACACGCCGCTCCACGCGGTCCCCGCGGGCGAAGCCAGCGCAGGCCGCCAGGTATGGGGGACACCCGGGCCGTTGGCCGGCCCGCCGCGCGCCGGCCCGGGCGCGTGGCGACGCTACGCCGGGGACGTGTACGTGCTGCTGGGCTCCGAGCGGGACTCCCTGGCCCTCGTCTTCCAGCGACCGGACGGAAGCCGGCGGGTGGTCCGCATTGCCGACATCGAGATGCTCGACCCGACCGTCGTCCACACGGCGGTCCTCGACGACGACCCGACCCGGGCGGGACATACCGATGGCCGGGTGGTCGCCCGGACGGGGCCCGGCCTGGGCTACGAGCTGATGCTCCCCAACGGCACCGTCGCCGGCACCGCGCGACTGGCGGGCGGGGCGCGGCAGATCGCCCTCGCGGACGGGAAGACGGCGTGGGTCGCGACGGGCGAGGCGTTCGCCGACTCCATCCCGCGCCCGACGAGCGTCGTGACCGTCGTCCGGACGCGCGTCGCGGACGGCTGGAGCGAGCTCGTCGTGCCGACGACGGTCCGGCTCCCGTTCTCGATCGAGCAGTCGACCGATCCCGTGCGCTACACGCTGCGGATCTACGGCGCGACGTCGAACACGGACTGGATCCGGCTCACGCCCTCGGATCCGCTCGTCGAGTCGATCCGCTGGAGCGAGCCGGTCGACGGCGTGTATCGGCTGGACGTCGACCTGGACGCGGACCAGCCGTGGGGCTGGCGGGCGTACTGGGAAGGGACCCACCTCGTCCTGGGGTTCCGCCACCGCCCGGCGGCCCTGGCCGACGACCGCTACCGCTCGCGGCTCCACGGCCTGACGGTCGTCGTCGACCCGGGGCACGGGCCGGACGACGGCGCGGTCGGTCCGACGGGACTCCGCGAGCGCGATGTCAACTGGGCGATCGCCGATCGGGTGGCGGGGATCCTGCGGCGGCGCGGCGCGCGGGTCGTCATGACACGGCCCCGGCCGGAGGACGAGCTCGGGCTCTACGTCCGGACCCGGATGGCGATCGACGCCGGGGCCGACCTCTTCGTCTCGATCCACAACAACGCCCTGCCGGACGGCGTGAACCCGTTCGTCAACAACGGAACCAGCACGTATTTCTACCATCCCCAGAGCCGCGCGCTGGCGCTCGACATCCAGAAGGAACTCCTGCCGCGCACGGACCTTCCGGACTACGCCGTGTCGTACGGCAACCTGGCCGTGACGCGGATGAACGAGATGCCGTCGGTCCTCGTGGAGTGCGCGTTCATGATGCTCCCCGACCAGGAGGCGGCGCTGCGGACGGAGGTGTTCCAGTCACGGATCGCCGAGGGCGTGGTCGCCGGGATCGAGCGCTTCCTGGCCGAGCGCGGTCGGACGCCGGTAGGCGGGCCGGCCCGGTGAGCGCGCCGCCGGCCGACCCGCGGGCCGGGCTCGAGGCGGCCGTTCGCGAGGGCGACGCCGGGCGCGCGCGGGAGCTGCTGGCCGCCGCCCCCCCCGGGCGGGCCTCGGGCGCCGCCGACGGGATCCCGCTGGTCCTCCTCGCCGTGTACCACGGCCATCCCGACGTGGCCCAGGTCCTGCTCGAGCATGGGGCGCCTCTCGACGCGTTCGCCGCCGCGGCCCTGGGGCGGGCCGATGCGCTCGCCGGGGCGCTCCGCGACACGGGCGCCGGGACCCTCGGGTCCACCAGTCCGGACGGCTGGACGCCGCTTCACCTGGCGGCCTTCTTCGGCCATCTGGACGCCGTCGAGGTCCTGCTCGAGGCGGGGGCGGACGTCCGCGCGCGGAGCGCCAACGAGCTCGCCAACACGCCCCTCCACGCGGCCGTCGCCGGCGGCCGGCGGGCCGTCGCCGAACGCCTGGTGGCGTGCGGCGCGGACGTCAATGCCGAGGCCGGCGGGCTGACCCCGCTGGATCTGGCGTGCGCGCAGCGCGACGACGCGCTGGCCGGATTCCTCGTCGCGAACGGGGCGCGGAAGGCCACCCGCCGGCTCGAGCGGTGATCCCGGCGGAGTCCCGGCTTCGTCCCTCTTCCCTCCCGGAAAGGAGTCTTCCATGATTTCGCGTCCGTTCGCGCGTCGTATCCCGCTGCTCCTGGCCGCGGGGCTGGCGGCCCTCGCCCCGCGCCCGGCCGCCGCTCAGTCCGTCGCGCGCGACGTCCCGCGGCGACCCGTCGCGACGTACTCGATCGTGGCCCGCGACCCGGCCACGGGCGAGCTCGGCGTCGCCGTCCAGTCGCACTGGTTCAGCGTGGGGAGCGTCGTGCCGTGGGCCGAGGCGGGGGTCGGGGCCGTGGCCACGCAGTCGTTCATCGACCCGTCGTACGGGCCGCTCGGTCTGGCGCTGATGCGCGCCGGCCGTTCGGCGCCCGAAGCGCTGGAGGGTCTGCTGAAGGCGGATCCGCACCCCGAGGTGCGCCAGGTGGCGATGATCGACGCCCAGGGCCGGGTCGCGGCGCACACCGGCGCGAGCGCGATCCCGGCCGCCGGAGACCGGACGGGCGAGAACTACTCGGTCCAGGCCAACCTGATGGAGAAGGCCACCGTGTGGCCGGCCATGGCGCGCGCGTTCGAGTCGGCGAAGGGCGACCTCGCCGAGCGCCTGATGGCGGCCCTCGAGGCGGCCCAGGCGGAGGGTGGCGACGTCCGCGGCCGGCAGTCGGCGGCGATCCTCGTCGTCTCGGGCGAGCCGACCGGCCGGCCGTGGGAGGACCGGATCTTCGACCTGCGCGTCGAGGACAGCCCCCAGCCGCTCGAGGAGCTGCGCCGGGTGCTGAACCTGGCCCGGGCGTATCGCGACATGAACGCCGGAGACGAGGCCCTGACGCGGAACGACGTGCCGGGGGCCGTCGAGCACTACCGGGCGGCGATGGAGCGCGTTCCCGACAACGCCGAGATGACCTACTGGACGGCCGTGACGCTGGCCTCGACGGACCAGGTCGATGGCGCGCTGCCGCTGTTCGAGAAGGCCTTCGCGGCGGGCTCGAACTGGGCCGTCCTGACGCCGCGGCTGGTCGTAGCCGGCCAGTTCCCGAAGGACCCCGCACTGCTGAGGCGCGTCCTGTCGGTGCCGGGCGGCCAGGCGGGGATGGAGGAGTGGCGCCGTCTGGCGACCGCCGGAGAGATGTCCGCGCCGTAGCTTGACATCCGTAATTCTAGTAGTCTAGAATTATGGAATGACCGACCGCGACCCCGATCGGCTAAAGGAGATCCGGCGGGCGCTGGCCGACCTGAGCCGACGCGTCGAGGCGCTGGAGGCCGGAGCCCGGTCCGGGCCGGGGCCCGGCCGCGCGGGGGCCGTGGCCCGCGAGTCGGAGGCCGACGACGTCGACTTCGGGCTCCTCGAGCGACTCCGCTCCCGGAGCGGGCCGCGCTATGCGGACGACGTCGGCACGGTGGCGATCGCCTACGCCGGGTGGGCCCGGCTGGGGGACCGGCGCCACCTGTGGATGAAGGAGCACGGGCTCGGCGAGCTGCGCGCGGCCGAACCCGAGCGCGTCGCGGCCGCGCTCGCCGCGCTGTCCCATCCCGTGCGGCTGCGGCTCGCGTGGAGCCTCGTCGAACGGCCTCGCGCGAGCCACGAACTCCTCGAGCTCCTCGAATCGCCGTCACCCGGTCAGCTGTACCACCACCTGGGCGAGATGCAGGCGGCGGGCCTCGTCAATCAGCCCGCCCGGGGGCGCTACGAGGTCGCGCCGCACAAGGTCGTGCCGCTCCTGACGATCCTCGCGGCGACCCTGACCTTGATCGAGGACCGCCAGGCGGACCGGCTCGAGGCGTTCGGAGAGACGGGGGCGGCGCCGGCGGGAGAGGCGCGGTGAGGGGGCTCGCCCGCGCGGGGCTCGCGGTCGGGCTGGCGCTCCTCGGGCCCCGGCCGGCGAACGGCCAAGACCCGGCGGCGGCCTCCCTGGCGCGCGGCGACGGGTGGTTCGCCGAGGCCCGTCTCGACGCGGCCCGAGCCGAGTACGACCGCGCGCTCGAGGGCGCCGGGCCGGAGGTCGAAGCGCGGGCCCGCCTCGGGCTCGGCCGAATCGCGCTCCTCGAGGACCGCCTGGACGACGCCGTCCGGGAGTTCGAAGACGCCCGCGCCGCGGGCGCCGCCGACTCGACCGCGTCGAGCGCCGTGCCGCTGCTGGCCGAGGCGCGCGTCCGTCGCGGCGAATTGGCGCGGGCCGCCGAGCTGTGGCGCCAGGCCGGTCGGATCCCCCGCGCCGACCAGCTCGACGCCCTGGCTGAACGGGCGCCCTACGCGCTGACCGGGCCGGAGCGGGTCGAGATCCCGTTCGTGCGCACCGATCCGCTTCCCGTCGTCCAGCTCCGGGTCAACGGCGGACCGCCGGCGTACTTCATCCTCGACACCGGGGCGTCGGAGCTGATCCTCGATCCCGGGCTGGCCGACTCCGTCGGGGCCCTCCGGTTCGGGGTCGAGACGGGCGAGTTCGCCGCCGGTAAGAAGGCCGGATTCGAATACGGGCTCGTCGACTCGGTCCAGGCCGTGGGCCTGACCGTGCGCGACGTCCCGGTCCATGTCCTCGCGACACGCGGCTTCTCGGCGGCCGCGGGCGGTCTGCCGATCGACGGCGTCGTCGGGACGGCGTTCCTGTACCGTTTCCGGGCGACGCTCGACTATCCCGGCCGCCGGCTGGTCCTCGAGCGGCGCGACGTGGCAGAGGCGGCCCGGACCGGGGACGAGATCGACGTCCCGCTGTGGCTGGCCGGCGACCATTTCCTCCTCGCGCCGGGGAGCGTGGGGGACGCCGCCCCGACCGTCCTGCTCGTCGACACGGGTCTCGCCGGAGGCGGCTTCGCGGCTCCCCCGTCGACCCTGGCGGAGGCCGGTATCGAAGTCGAAGGCGAAGCCGCGGCCACCGGCGTGGGCGGTGGCGGAGCGGTGCGGGTCGTCCCGTTCACTGTGGACCGGCTGTCGCTCGGCGGACTCGCGCGGGGACCGATCGTGGGCTTCGCCGGCGTGTTCCCCGAATCCCTGGAGCGCGCGTTCGGGTTCCGCGTGGGCGGCCTCGTGTCGCACGAGTTCCTGCGGCCGTACGCCGTGACGCTGGACTTCGAGCGGATGCTTCTCCGGCTGAAGCCGGCGCCGTGCCCGGCCGCGGCCGGCGAGCCCTAGCTCCACCTCCGACGGCGGGTTCCCGCGGCGGCGACGCGACCGGGCTGGCGGCCGCGCGGGGCGCGTTGCAAACTGTGGTTCCGATGGGCGACGCCGCCGAAACCTCCGTCACGACGACTTCCGCGACCCCGTCCGACTGGGGCGCCGTCGACTCGTCCGACGTCATGGACCGGCTGGTGTCCCTGTCCAAGCGTCGCGGGTTCGTGTTCCAGTCGTCGGAGATCTACGGTGGGATCGGCTCGACATGGGACTACGGCCCGCTGGGCGCCGAGCTCAAGCGCAACATCAAGGACTTCTGGTGGGAGACGATGGTCACCCGCCGCGACGACATCGAGGGCATCGATGCCGCGATCCTCATGTCGCCGAAGGTATGGGAGGCGTCGGGACACGTCGCCGGGTTCACCGATCCGCTGATCGACTGTCGCAACTGCAAGCACCGCTTCCGCGCCGACGAGATCGAGGGGATGGACGACCCGCACTGCCCGCGCTGCGGCTCGCGCGATCTCAGCGGGGCCCGTCAGTTCAATCTCATGTTCAGGACATTCATGGGTCCCGTCGAGGAGGACGCGGCGGTCGTGTACCTGCGGCCCGAGACCGCACAGGGGATCTACGTGAACTTCCTCAACGTGCTGAACGCCGCGCGGCAGAAGGTCCCGTTCGGCATCGCCCAGATCGGCAAGGCGTTCCGCAACGAGATCACGCCCGGGAAC
>CAZCZH010000146.1:1702-6831 GCA_964502985.1 uncultured Gemmatimonadales bacterium | reverse complement strand
CCCCGCGCGCCGCGCCTGGAACGTGTTCCTGACCCTGGTGCTGGCCGGGCTGTGGCACGGCGCGAGCTGGAACTTCGCGCTGTGGGGGGCCTATCACGCCGCGCTGCTGCTCGCGTACCGCGCGGTCGGGCGGGTCGCCCCGGGGCTGCTCGCGGCTCGGGCCGGGGCGCTCCCGCGCTGGATCGTCTTCTTCGCCGCGACCAACGTGGGCTGGCTCTTCTTCCGCGAGACCCGGATCGCCTGGATCGCCCGCGACCTGGCCGCCCGCCCCGGGGACGACTCGCCCGCGCAGCTCGCGGCGGCGGCGTTCCTGTTCGTCGCGGTGGTCACCTGGGCCCTGCCGCTGGCGGTCGACAGCGCCCTGGCCGCCACCGGGGCGCTGGCGCGCCTGCGCGGCCACCCCCGCGCCGCCCTGCTCCAGCACCTCCTCCTGGTCGTCCTGGTCGCCGCCACCATCGCCCTGCACAGCCCCGAGGGAAGGGACTTCGTCTACTTCCGCTTCTGATCCCGGCCCAGCGCCGTCACCGCGCGGAGTCGAAGCCGCCCGGCGCTACACCCCTCGCCGCGGCACCCGTTCGTCCCAGCGACGGGCGAAGACCTCGCGCTCGCCCTCGCAGGCGCGCAGCTCGGCCTCCAGCCGGAAGCTCTCCGCAGACGCGGTGATGCGCTGGCGCGTCTCGACGCGAACCGACCAGTCGCCGCGGCCGAGCACGCTCACGTGCTCGGTCTCGGCCAGGGCGGCGAGCGGATCGTCGTCGCGGATGCGCATCCGCTCGCGGACGCCGTATCCCACCTGGAGATCGATGGCCGGGATGCGGGACATGGACGGGCGGCCGTCCACGAGGTCGTGCTCGG
Source organism: uncultured Gemmatimonadales bacterium (assembly GCA_964502985.1). Taxonomy (GTDB): domain Bacteria; phylum Gemmatimonadota; class Gemmatimonadetes; order JACCXV01; family JAHWKZ01; genus CAZCZH01. The sequence continues at coordinate 5,976 of CAZCZH010000146.1, read as the reverse complement.
TGACGATGACGACCTCGCCCGTCTCGGGATTCCGCTCGACACGACGCTCGACGCGATGGGAATCGAGGTCGACGACCGCCGGCGCGGGCGCTGCCTCGGGCTCGGGAAAGGCGCGCAGGGCGGCGTCCTCGGGACGCGGCGGCCGCACCGGCAGCTCGAGCCAGCCGGCGCCCGCGAACAGCGTGAGCGTCACCGGCTCCGGAGACGGCCACACCACGGGCCAGTGGCTCGTGGCGAGGGCCAGGCGCACGCGGTGCCCGGCGGGGAAGGCGCAGGCCACGTCGTTCAGCGCCAGCGTCACGACGCGCCGCTCGCCCGGAACGACGGGGCGAATCGTCGCGTGGGCGTCGTCGTGGGTCAGGTTGCGGACTCCGTAGGTCACCAGCGTCGACGTTCCGTCCGGGGCCACGGCGGTGAGGCGCGCCGCCACGAACGCCACGGGCCGATCGACGGCCAGCGAGAGCGAGAGCACGGGAGAGCCCAGGATCTCGAGGCGCCCGGCGAGGGGCGGCGAGTCGAAGCAGAGCGAGCGGGCGTCGTCCTCGCGCTGGTCGCCGGGCATGTCGCGGGCGGAGCCGAACCCGCACCAGACGCCCGCCGTGAGTCCGGTCGCCTGTCGGCTGCGATGGCGGAGCGGAGCGCCGTCCCCGACCGTCGCCTCGACGAGCCCGTCCTCGTCGAGAAAGAGGCGCCACGGCTTCACGTTCGGCGACGGCCAGCCGGCCTCGGCCACCCAGCGGCCGGCACGCCGGGGATGGGCGTCCGCCGGCGGAACGCTCTCCTGCATCCAGACGCGGTAGGCGGGATCGTCGGAGGCGCCCCGCTCGCCGCGCAGGCAGTGATCGAAGAAGCGCAGCGCCTCCTGGAGGAAGCCGATCGCCGGACCCGGGACGCCCTGGTGCGGGTACACGTGGCCCCAGGGCCCGACGAGGCCACGGCAGGGGGCCGCGAGCCCCGCAACCAGTCGCGGCACCGCGTTGGTGTAGCCGTCGGCCCAGCCGCCCACCGCGAACACCGGGCACACGATGCGCGACCGGTCCTCGGCGACCGAGCCGTGTCGCCAGTACTCGTCGCGCAGCGGGTGCTCGAGCCAGCGCAGTGCGAAGGGCTCGGCCGCCGCCAGCCGCGCGAGCCAGAGCGGACGCCAGCGCTCGCCCAGGAGCGCCGGGTCCGGGGGGTGCGCGGCGAGCGCGAAGAGGGTGGCGCCCCACCGGAAGTTCTCCAGCAGCAGGCACCCGCCCATGTAGTGGGCGTCGTCGGCGTAGCGGTCGTCCGAGGCGCACACGCTGATCACCCCGCCGAGGGCCGGCGGTCGCCGCTCGGCGATCTGGAGGGCATTGAAGCCGCCCCACGACTTCCCGATCATCCCGACCGCCCCGGTGCACCACGGGCGAGAGGCGATCCAGTCGATGACCTCGACGCCGTCGCGAAGCTCCTGCTCCAGATACTCGTCGCGCAGGATCCCCTCGGAATCGCCGCTGCCGCGCAAGTCGACGCGGACGGCGGCGTAGCCGTGGCCCGCGAAGTAGCGGTGCATCGGCTCGTCGCGCTCGCGCGTCCCTTCGCGCTTGCCGTAGGGGATGTACTCGAGGAGCGCGGGCACCGGCTCCCGCTCGGCGCCCTCGGGCAGCCACAGCCGGGCCGCGAGGCGGCAGCCGTCGGCGAGCGGAATCCAGCTGTGCTCGATCTCGACGACCCGAAACGGCAGCGACGTGACGACGCGCAAGCGGGGCCTCCTCCCAGACGCGACTCGCAATGGTAGACGAGCGGCTCGAGCGCGTGCTCGCGGTGTTCGAGACCCACTGGGATCGCAAGCAGCTCGACGCCTGCCGGCCGGCCTGGGTGGAACGCGCCGAGGTCGTCTTCCCGCCGCCGAACGACTGCGACTGCCCCTCCGGCTTCGACGTGTTCGGAATGATCGACGATGCCGCCGCGGGCCGGCTGGGCCGGGTCGACGGCGTCCTGAGCTCGAGCGACTACCCCGGCGCCACCGTCGCCGCGGCGATCGCGACGCGCCTGGGACTGCCCGGCCCGCGACCGGAGCACGTGATCGGCGCCTCCCACAAGTACTACTCCCGCATCGCCCAGCGCCGGGTCGCGCCGGAGGTCGTGCCCGACTTCGCGCTGGTCGATCCGAACGCGCCGCCGGCGACGCCGCCCCTGCCGCTCCCCTTCTTCATCAAACCCGTGAAGAGCTCCTTCTCCGTGCTCGCTCGGCGCATCGAGACCATGGAGGCGCTGCGCGCACTCCTGGCCTCGCCGGCCGTGAGCGAGTTCACCTCCGAGTACATGATCCTCTTCGATCGGCTCGTCGAGACGTTCACCTCCTTCGAGGTGGACGGCGGCTACCTGCTGGCCGAGGAGCTCGTCGGCGGGCAGCTCGCGACCGTCGAGGGATTCGTCTGCGACGGCGAGGTCGAGCTGCTCGGGATCGTCGACTCGCAGGTCCACGAGGGCGGCAGCTTCGCGCGCTTCGACTACCCGAGCGCGCTGCCCGCGGCGGTGCAGGCGCGCATGGCCGACGTCGCGTCCCGCGTGATCGGCGAGCTCGGGCTCGAGCGCTCGCTCTTCAACGTCGAGATGACCTGGAGTCCGGAGGCGGACCGCGTCTCGATCATCGAGGTGAATCCGCGCATCTGCGGCCAGTTCGCCGACCTCTACCAGAAGGTCGACGGCACGAACGCCTACGAGGTGGCGCTCGCGCTGTGCCTGGGCGGGCGGCCGCGCCCCGCCCGCGGCGCCGGCCCGGACCGCGCGGCCGCGAGCTTCCCGCTCCGCGTCTTCGCGCCGGCCCGGGTGGTCGAGGCGCCTGGCGCCGAGCGCCTGGCCGAGGCCGAGGCGCGCTTCGCGCGGACGCTCGTGTGGTCGGAGTGCGCCGCCGGCGACGACCTCTGCGACTTCGACGTCGACGAGGACGGCGCGAGCCACCGCTACGCCGTCGTGAATGTCGGCGGCGACGACCGCGACGACCTCGCCGACCGCGCCGCGGAGATCGGCGCGATCCTCGGCTATCGGATGGCGCCGCTCTAGCCCTCGGACCGGCGATCCACCCGGACGGGGGAGCCGTGCCCCTTGTGCATCGGACGCCTCGGACGGAAACTCCAAGGGCCATGGGCACGGGCTCGGGGGGCGACATACTGCCGGTCCTCGGGAGTACTCCCGCGCCTCGTTGACTGGGCACCGATGTCGACGGATGCAGATGCGCAGAGCACCGTCAGCGACGCTCCGTCGCGCGTACCGGCCACGGACGGGCTGACGGCCGCAGAGGCCGCGCGGCGCCTCGCGCAGGTCGGCCCGAACGAGATCGTCGAGGCGGAGCGCAGCCCGCTCCTCTCCTTCCTCGGCTACTTCTGGGGGCCGATCCCGTGGATGATCGAGGCGGCCGTGGTCCTCGCGCTGCTCGTCGGCGACTGGACCGATTTCGGCATCATCACCGTGCTGCTCGTCGCCAACGCCGTGGTCGGCTTCTGGGAGGAGTACCAGGCGGGCAACGCGATCGCGGCGCTCAAGGCGCGTCTGGCGCCCGAGGCGCGGGTCAGGCGTGACGGGCAGTGGCGCACCATCCCGGCGCGCGAGCTCGTTCCCGGCGACGCGATCCGGCTGCGCCTCGGGGAGATCGTGCCAGCGGACGCCCAGCTCGGCGCGGGCGATCCGATCGAGGTCGACCAGTCGGCGCTCACCGGCGAGTCGCTCCCGGTGACGCGCCAGGCAGGCGAGGGCATCTACTCGGGCTCGATCGTCACCCAGGGCGAGATCGAGGCGGTCGTCACGGCGACCGGCAGCAACTCCTACTTCGGCAAGACCGCGCAGCTCGTCGAGACCGCGCACACGACGAGCCACTTCCAGCGTGCCGTCCTCAAGATCGGCGACTACCTGATCGTGATCGCCGTCGCCCTGGTGGTCCTGATCCTGGCCGTCGCGCTCTTCCGCGGAGACCCGATGCTCGAGACGCTCGAGTTCGCGCTCGTGCTGACGGTGGCCGCGATCCCCGTGGCGATGCCGACCGTGCTCTCGGTCACGATGGCGGTGGGTGCGCGCCTTCTCGCCCACGAGGAGGCCGTCGTGAGCAGGCTCGCTGCGATCGAGGAGCTCGCCGGCCTCGACGTACTCTGCTCGGACAAGACGGGCACGCTCACCCAGAACGAGCTCACGCTCGGTACTCCCTTCGCACTCGACGGCGTGCGCGCCGAGGACGTGGTCCTGGCCGCCGCGCTGGCTTCCCGCGAGGAGAACCGGGACCCGATCGACCAGGCCGTGCTGGGCGGGCTTCGGGA
>CAZCZH010000146.1:0-1692 GCA_964502985.1 uncultured Gemmatimonadales bacterium | reverse complement strand
CTTCTCGCCCTTCGACCCCGTCCACAAACGCACCGAGGCCGCGGTGACGACGCCCGACGGCCACGCCTGGAAGGTGAGCAAGGGTGCGCCCCAGGTGATCCTGGCGCTCGCAGCCGACGCCGATCGGGTCCGGGGCGCCGTGGAGGAAGCGGTAAACGGCTTCGCAGCGCGCGGATTCCGCTCGCTCGGCGTCGCGCGCGCCGAGGGCGACGGGCCCTGGCAGTTCCTCGGCGTGCTGCCGCTCTACGATCCGCCGCGCGCGGACTCGAAGGCCACCATCGACATGGCGCGCCAGATGGGCCTCGCCGTCAAGATGGTGACCGGCGACCAGGTGGCGATCGGACGCGAGATCGCCGGGCAGCTCGGGCTGGGGACGGACATCCTCGACGCGGGCGCCCTGGGCGAGGCCGGCGGCAACGGACGGCTGGCCGACACCGTCGAGCGCGCCGACGGCTTCGGCCAGGTGTTCCCGGAGCACAAGTTCCGGATCGTGGAGGCGCTCCAGGGCCGCGGCCACATCGTGGGGATGACGGGCGACGGCGTGAACGACGCTCCTGCGCTCGAGCAGGCGGATGCGGGCATCGCGGTCTCGGGCGCGACCGACGCCGCCCGGGCAGCGGCCGACATCGTGCTGATGACTCCCGGGCTCTCCGTGATCATCGATGCGATCCAGGAGAGCCGGAAGATCTTCCAGCGCATGACGAGCTACGCCATCTACCGGATCGCGGAGACCATCCGAGTGCTCCTCTTCATGACGCTCGCCATCCTCGTCTTCAACTTCTATCCGGTGACGGCGGTCATGATCGTGCTGCTGGCGGTGCTCAACGACGGCGCGATCCTCTCGATCGCCTACGACCGCGTGCACTACTCCGACCGGCCCGAGCGCTGGAACATGCCGGCGGTGCTGGGGGTCGCCTCCACGCTCGGCGTCATCGGAGTGGTCGCGTCGTTCGGGCTCTTCTACCTGGGCGAGAGGATGTTGGGTCTGGACCGACCGACGATCCAGACGCTGATGTATCTCAAGCTCTCGCTATCCGGCCATCTCACGATCTTCCTGACCCGCACGCGCCATGCGTTCTGGAGCCGCCGGCCGGCCGCGATCCTCTTCGGCGCGGTGCTCGGAACGCAGGCCTTGGCGACGTTGATTGCGGTCTACGGCGTCTTCATGACACCGATCGGCTGGACTCTCGCGCTCGCGGTCTGGGGGTATGCGCTGGCCTGGTTCCTGGTGAACGATCGGGTGAAGCTCGCGGCCTACCGGATCTTCGCGCACGGGGAGCCGGCGCTGCCCCACGCGCGTGGCGCACCGGCGCGGGCGGGGAGCGGCGCGTGAGCGCACCCCGGTCGCACCCGCTCCGTGGGCTGGCTCTTCTTCCGCGAGACCCGGATCGCCTGGATCGCCCGCGACCCGCCGGCCCGCCCCGGGGACGACTCGCCCGCGCAGCTCGCGGCGGCGGGGTTCCTGTTCGTCGCGGTGGTCACCTGGGCCCTGCCGCTGGCGGTCGACGGCGCCCCGGCCGCCACCGGGGCGCTGGCGCGCCGGCCCGCCCCCCCCTCCCGGCGCGCCCACCCCCCGCCGGCCGGCAGAGCCGGCCCGCCCGCACGGCCAGCCTTCGGCCGGCCCTGGACTGGGCTAGCCTGCGGCGCCCATGAGCGAGCCCCGCAAGGACCTCCGCAACCTCGCGATCATCG
>CAZCZH010000145.1:0-6865 GCA_964502985.1 uncultured Gemmatimonadales bacterium | reverse complement strand
GCTGATCGTCCTGCGCTATTCCGGCGGCGACAAGGGCGCGGCACCGGTGGCCGTCGTGGGCAAGGGCGTGACCTTCGACACGGGCGGCATCTCGATCAAGCCGTCGCAGAACATGGAGGAGATGAAGTTCGACAAGATGGGCGGCTGCGCGGTGCTCGGGATCCTCAAGGCGGCGGCTCTGCTGGAGCTGCCCCTCAACCTGCTGGGCGTCGTGCCGTCGGCCGAGAACATGCCCAGCGGGACCGCTTACCGCCCCGGCGACATCCTGACTTCGTACTCCGGCAAGACGATCGAGATCATCAACACCGACGCCGAGGGTCGGCTCATCCTGGCCGACGCGCTGGCCTGGGCCAGCCAGCAGGAGCCGCGCGAGATCATCGACCTGGCGACCCTCACCGGGGCCTGCGTGGTGGCCCTCGGACACTACGCTTCGGGCGCGTTCGGCGACGACGACATGATCCAGCGGCTCAAGGAGAGCGGGGTCCGGACGGGGGATCGCGCGTGGCCCATGCCGGTGTACGACGAGTACGGCGACGAGATGAAGTCGAAGGTCGCCGACATCAAGAACTCGGGCGGTCGCTGGGGCGGTGCGGCCACGGCGGCGGCGTTCCTCAAGTTCTTCGTCGGCGACGGCATCCCGTGGGCTCACCTGGACATCGCCGGCACGGCGTGGGTCACCAAGGACGGTCCGTACGCGCCGGTCGGAGCGACGGGAGCCGGTGTCCGGCTCGTGGTCGATTACCTTTCCTCGAGCTGAGATGGAATTCCGCGACGCGCTCAAGGAGGAGAATCGCAGGCTGCGCCGCCTGCGCCTGATCGTGGACCTGACCCTGGCCCGCCTGTACCAGGATCCCGATCTGTCGCACCTCGAGGCACTGGAGACGGTCGAGAAATGCCGCAGCGTCGCGCTCGGCCTGTTCCCCGGCAAGGAGACCGCTTTCGAGCTGATCTACCGCCCGCGCTTCGAGCGCGTCATCGCGACGCGCTGGCCGCACGATCTGCCCGACGAGCTGGGGCGCTCGTTCGTGCTGGGGGATCCCGAGGCGGAGTGATGCGCCGGACGACCACGACCTACGATCCGAGCGGACTGTTCCCGCCGGCGATCAAGTGGCTGCTCATCGCCAACGGCGTGGTGTTCGTGGCGTCGCTGCTCGCCGGCGGGATCGTGGTCTACGTGCTGGGGTTGCAGCCGGCGGTCGTCATCGGACGGGGTTGGGTGTGGCAGCCGCTGACGTACATGTTCGTCCACGCCGGGCTGTTCCACCTGCTGCTGAACATGTTCGTGTTGTGGATGTTCGGCGCCGAGATCGAGCGCCTGTGGGGGACGTCCGAATTCGTCAAGTACTACGTCCTGTGCGGGCTCGGGGCGGCGGCCCTGTCGTTCGTCTTCAACTACCATTCGGTCGTGATCGGCGCCTCGGGCGCCGTGCTGGGCGTGCTGCTGGCCTTCGGCATGCTGTTCCCCGATCGCTACGTCTACCTGTGGTTCCTGATCCCCGTTCGCGCCAAGTGGCTGGTGGCGGGGATCGCCGGGCTGGAGATCGTATACCTCGTGGCGCAGCGGGGCGGCCACATCGCGAACGCGGCGCACGTCGGGGGGATGGCGGTCGGCTACGCCTACCTCAAGTGGTGGGATCACGGCTCGAACCCCGTGGAGCGCTTCCTCGAGGCGCGTCGCCGGCGTCGGCTGACGTTGATCGAGGGCGGGCGCGACGAGGGGGACTCGGAGGTCGAGGAGGAGATCGATCGGATCCTCGACAAGATCTCGAAGACCGGACTCGACAGCCTGACTCCCGAAGAGGAGCGGATCCTTGACCAGGCCAGCCGCCGTCGACACCGGGACTGACGTCGAAACCATCGAGGAGCGGGCCCGCGCCATCGGCGAGGTGGACGGCCTGGACGCCATCTTCCGTCCGCGGTCGATCGCCGTCGTCGGGGCCTCGCGGCGCTCCGGCTCGATCGGTCACGAGATCCTCCACAACCTGATCCAGCACGAGTACCAGGGGGTCGTGTTCCCGGTCCATCCGACGGCCCGCGTCGTGCACTCCATCAAGGCCTACCCGACCGTCCTCGACATTCCCGACCCGGTCGACATGGCGATCGTCGTCGTGCCGTACCGCCACGTGCTGGAGGTCGCCGAGCAGTGCGGCGAGAAGGGCGTCCGGGGCCTGGTCGTGATCACGGCCGGCTTCCGCGAGGTGGGCGGCGAGGGCGTCCAGCGCGAGGAGGCGCTGCTCGAGATCGTTCGCCGGTACGGGATGCAGCTCGTCGGGCCGAACTGCATGGGCGTCATCAACACCGATCCCGAGGTGTCGATGAACGCCACCTTCGCCCCGACGTTCCCGCCGGCCGGGCCGATCGCCCTCGTGTCGCAGAGCGGCGCGCTGGGCGTCACCATCCTGGATCACGCCAAGGAGCTGGGCCTCGGGATCTCGATGTTCGTGTCGGTCGGCAACAAGGCCGACGTATCGACCAACCGGCTGATCGAGTACTGGGCCGAGGACTCCGCGACGCGCGTCATCCTGATGTACAACGAGTCGTTCGGCGATCCGCGGCGCTTCACCGGCCTGGCGCGCCGCGTGACGCGCGACAAGCCGATCCTGGCCGTCAAAGCGGGCCGGACCCGGACCGGCGCGCGGGCCGCGTCGAGCCACACCGGGGCCCTGGCCGGGACCGATGTCGCCGTCGACGCCCTGTTCGAGCAGTGCGGCGTCATGCGCGCGACGACCCTCGAGGAGCTGTTCGATTTCGCCATGGCGTTCTCCAACCAGCCCGTCCCGCGCGGCAACCGCGTGGCGATCATCACCAACGCCGGCGGCCCCGGGATCCTGACCGCCGACGCGTGCGAGTCGCTGGGCCTCGAGATCGCCCCGCTGACCGACGAGACGCGGAGCCGGCTGCGGGCCGAGGTGGCCGAGGAGGCCAGCGTCCAGAACCCGGTCGACCTGATCGCCTCGGCCGACGCCGACGTGTACCGCCTGGCGCTGGACATCGTGCTCGACGACCCGACCGTCGACGCGGCGATCGCCATCTTCGTGCCCCCGATCCAGATCGACGCCGTGGCCGTGGCGACGGGGATCGGCGAGATCGTCGATGGGCACGGCGACAAGACCGTGCTCGGCTGCCTGATGGGGAAGAAGGGTGTGCACCTGGGGATGAGCGAGCTCAAGCGCCACAACGTGCCGGCCTACATGTTCCCGGAATCGGCGGCCCGCGCGCTGGCCGCCATGGACCGCTATCGGCGCTGGCGCGACAAGCCGGCCGGCGAGGTGGCCGAGTTCGACGTCGACGTCGAGCGCGTGGCCTCCGTGCTCGATCTGGTGACAGCCGAGGGCCGCGAGCGGTTGGAGCCCGACGAGGTGGAAGCAGTCCTGGCGGCCTACGGCATTCCGTTCGCCGCGACGCGCCGCGCCGGATCGGTCGACGAGGCGGTGGCCGCCGCGGAGGAGATGGGCTACCCGGTGGCGCTCAAGGTCGAGGCCCGGCTGGTGGTCCACAAGACGGACGTCGGCGGCGTGCGGCTCGGCCTCGACTCCACGGCGGCCGTGCGCCAGGCGTACGCCGAGATCGTGGATTCGGTCGGCGCCGACCGGGTGGAGGCGGTCCGCGTGCAGCCCATGATCGCCGGCGGGCGCGAGGTGGCGATCGGCATGACCAACGACCGCCTGTTCGGCCCGCTGATCATGTTCGGCCTGGGCGGGATCTACGTCGAGGCGCTGAACGACGTCGCGTTCCGCATCGCGCCCGTGTCCGACGCCGAGGCGCGCGAGATGATCGGCGCGATCCGCGCCTACCCACTCCTGGCCGGGGTCCGTGGGGAGCCGCCGATCGCGTTCGACGCCGTTCGCGAGGTGATCCAGCGCGTCAGCCAGCTCGTCCTCGACCACCCGCGGATCGTCGAGATGGACGTCAACCCGTTCCTCGCGTTCCCCGAGGCCGATCGCTGCCTGGCGGTCGACGGCCGGATGCGGATCGGATGACGACGTTCCTCACCCTGACGACGGACTTCGGCACGGTCGACGGCTACGTCGGCGCGATGAAGGGCGTCATCGCGGCGATCGCCCCCGACGTGCGGGTTCTCGATCTGACGCACGACATCCCGCCGCAGAACGTCCGCACGGCGGCCTTCGCGCTATATCGTTCGATTCCGTACTATCCCCCGCGGAGCGTGCACTGCGTCGTCGTCGACCCGGGGGTCGGCACGGAGCGGCGAGCGCTGGCCCTGCGCACCGAGGCCGAGCAGTTCCTGGTCGGGCCGGACAGCGGCGTGTTCTCGCTGTTCCTGCCCCCGTTCGCCGACTCCTACCCGCAGGCCGTGGCGCTGGAGGTCGCGCGCTGGTGGCGCCGGCCGACGTCGCTCAGCGCCACGTTCCACGGCCGCGACGTGTTCGCCCCGGTGGCGGCGCACATCGCGCGCGCGGCGGCCGAAGGCCCGGTCGACCTGGCTGAGTTCGGTCCGGCGGTGGACGACGTGCGCCGGTTCGGCATGCCGGTGCCGATCGAGGACCGCGGAGCGTACCGCGGAGAGGTCGTCAGCGTGGACCACTTCGGCAACGCCGTCACCAACCTGCCCGAGCGCTGGGTGCAGCACGCCGGCGGCGAGACGCAGGTCGAGGCCGGGGGACGGCGGATGCCCGTCGTCCGGACGTATGGCGACGTGCAGGTCGGCCAGGCCTGCGCCCTGGTCGGCTCGTCGGGCTGGCTCGAGGTGGCCATCCGCGACGACTCGGCGGCCAACCGGCTGGGCCTCGCGCCCGGGATCCCCGTCGTCCTCCGGAAGCGTCCGTGAGCGCCGGGCGCGTGGAGTGGGTCCGCGTCGAGCGCGAGACGGCGTTCGAGGGGCGGGTCGTCGACGTGTACGTGGACACGATCCGACTGACTGTCGACGGTCGCACCCGCGATACGCGCTACGACCTGGTGCATCACCGGGGCGCCGTTGCCGTGGTGGCGCTGGACGACGACGGCGCGGTGGCCCTCCTGCGGCAGTTCCGCTATCCGGTGGGGGGCGAGATCTGGGAGATCCCGGCCGGGACCCTGGAGCCAGAGGAATCGTTCGAGTCGTGCGCCGAGCGCGAGCTGGAGGAGGAGGTCGGCGCGCGCGCCTCGCGCTGGACGGAGCTGGCCACGTTCTGGACGACGCCCGGGTTCTGCGACGAGCGAATGCGCGTGTTTCTCGCCGAGGGACTCGGGGAAGGCACCCGGGCGCACGAGCCGGACGAGGAGATCGAGGTCCATCGGGTCCCGTTCGAGGAGGCGCTCGAGTGGGCCGCGCGGGGCAAGATCGCCGACGCCAAGACGCTGGTCGGATTGTGGGCCGCGCGCGATCACCTGATCCGCGGGGGACGCGTCCCGGAGGCCAGCGCCCCGTGACCGTCGACGGCGGCCCGGCCCGGGTCGTCCTGACGACGTGCCCCGACGAGGAGTCCGCCCGGCGGATCGCCGCGGCCCTCGTCGAGGAGCGGCTGGCGGCGTGCGTCAACGTCGTGCCGGGAATCGCGTCGGTGTTCCGCTGGGAGGGAGCCGTCGAGACGGCGGGGGAGTTTCTGCTCCTCGTGAAGACGCGCGTCGAGCGGCTCGAGACACTCGCCGCTCGGCTCACCGAGCTGCACCCCTACGACGTCCCCGAGCTCCTGGCGCTGCAAGTAGACCGGGGGAGTCCGGAATACGTCCGCTGGGTGGTTGAGGAAACGCAAGACCCGCCTTAAGTTCCCGATTCGTGAGGGGTCCCCGGGCCGGGGCCCCTTACCCACGTCAGGGATCAGTCCAATGCGCAGGATCGCGGTCGTCAACCACAAGGGCGGTACCGGAAAGACCACCACGGCGGTGCACCTGGCCGCCGGGCTCGCCGAGAAGGGCGCCCGGGTGCTGCTCGTCGATCTGGACCCGCAGGGCAACGTCGGGGCATGGTTCGGCCTGGAGGACGACCGGATCCGGATGCACGACGTCCTGCGCCGAGTGATCCCGACGACGGGGGGCACCGTTCGCGTTCGACCGGGGCTGGACGTCATCGCCAGCGACTGGCGCCTGGCCGAGGCCGAGGAGGAGCTGATCCTCAGCGGCGAGCGCGAGCGCTGGCTCGACCAGCGGCTGGCCGGAGTCGACGGCTACGACTTCGCGATCGTCGACTGCGCGCCCTCGATGAGCGTCCTGACGACGAGCGCGCTGGCGTTCGCCGACGAGGTCGTGATCCCCATCTCCATGGAGTACCTGGCGTTGATCGGCGTGAAGCAGATCGTGGAGAACATCCTGCGGATGACGGGGGACGATGGACGGCGCATCACGATCTCCGCCGTCGTGCCGACGTTCTACCAGGCCAATCTGCGCAAGAACGGCGAGATCCTGAGCACGCTCGAGCGACACTTCGCCGGCGTACTGGCCGATCCGATCCGCGTCAACGTGCGCCTGTCCGAGGCGCCCAGCCACCAGCAGACCGTGTTCGAGTACTCGCCCCGCTCGCACGGGGCGCGCGACTACCGCCGCCTGGTGGCGAGGTTCGCCGGTGCCTGAGGAAGCCCGCCCGACGTGGGACGATCCGCTGGCGCGGATCGACCCCGAGGCCCTGGCGTCGCTCCTGCGGAAGCCGACCCAGCGTGCCGAGGCGTGGCCTCGGAGGGAGGAACCGCCGCGCCGGGACGCGCCGGCCGACCAGCTCGAGCTGGAGGAGGAGCCCGACGCTCGCGTGGCGAGCGAACCCGACGCCGGCGACGTCGAGGGCCTGTTTCGCCGCGCCGAGGGGCACCTGGCGCGTGGCGAGGCCGAGGAGGCGATCGCCCAGCTCCTCCTGGCGCGCGATGCGGCGCCGGACTCGGTCGAGGTCAAGGTGCGCCTGGGGCGGGCCTACCGCCGGGCCGGGCAGTACACGCCG
>CAZCZH010000144.1:0-6871 GCA_964502985.1 uncultured Gemmatimonadales bacterium | reverse complement strand
GGCCGGCACTGCTTGCCGGTGGCAAGCAGTGGCACACACTTTGCCTCGAAAAACCTCGATTTCAATTCCCGGACGGCTTCACGCTTCGCGTGGGCATGGCACCCACAAGATTAGAAGTAGTCGGTTCTTGTCAAACGCTTGGGCCGCAACGAGTTACAACTCCATTTGAAGGCCCACGCAAGCATCTGTCATGTCTCGCGTTGAAAGCTCTCACCTCGTCCCCCGCTCGACCTGATCGCTGCAATCCATGCTTCGCGAAAAGGTTGCGCACGGTTCCCACAGGTCTCCCCGAAACCTCCACGACCGATCCACATCGGGCGTCCGGTTCTCCACCGATTATCCACCGATTATTCACACATGCGGGAGGACCGGGTTGCCCACCTCGCTCGGATCCGCCATCCATTTAGGAAGGTCGCGAGAACTGATCGCTCTTCGAGGAGGTCGCCATGAATGGTCGCGCACTCGCATGCGTCGGGCTGGCGCTCGTCCTGGTGTCGACATCCGCCCGGGCGCAGAAGGCCAAGCTCCCCGCCGTCCAGGCGCATCCGGCCCAGGCCGCCGTCCGCACCCAGATCAAGCTTCCGCCCGGCGTGGCCGTGGTCTCGATGCGCGTTCCCGTGGGAGGTAGCCCGCTGGAGCCCTCGCCGGGCGTCGTGGACGCCACACCACCCGAGCCCCTGGACGCCGCCACCCGTGCGAGCCTGATCCCGTCGCGTCCTTCTTCGGCCGCGCCACCGCCACACGTCGCCGTCCACCCGGCGGCGTTCGTACTCACACCCCAGGCGCCGTACGCGCGGGATGCTGGGCTCGTCCGGTTCAACAACGCCCTGTTCTACTTCCCTCAAACCGAGATCGACGAGAACGGTGGTCGCGGCGAGGTCCTCCTCGGCCGAGGCGGCGGAGCGATCGAGCTGTGGTACTATGCCGAGGAGGGACGGCGCTACTCCATCGACTTGTCGCTGGCTCGCCTCGTTTCCGATCCCATCACGCTGACGGTCCAGGCGCCTGGCGGGAACCAGGACGTCGCGTTCGGCAACGAGCGCTTTCACCTGTTCATCATAGCCGAGCCGTCCGATGGCAGCGGGTGGGCGCTCGTTCTGGTATACCCGCGGTGGGACGCGTCCGCCGCCTGGGGCACGACTCCGACGTGGGCCTTCTTCGAGGCCATGATCCGACGGCTGGACTGACGATCCCCCGCGCGCCGACGCGGGGGCCTTACAACAGATTGGCGGCGTACTCGGCGAGCTTGGAGCGCTCGCCTTTGCGCAACTCGATGTGCGCGGCGAGCGGGATGTCGCGGAAGCGGCTCACGACGTGATTGAAGCCGTTCGTCGAGGAGTCGATGTACGGAGTGTCGATCTGCCACGGGTCACCCGTCAGGACGAGCTTGGTGTTCTCGCCGACCCGGGTCAGGATCGTCTTGACCTCGAGCGGCGTCAGGTTCTGCGCCTCGTCGACGAGCATGAACTGCTGCGGGATCGAGCGCCCGCGGATGTGGGTCAGGGGCTCCACCGCCAGGAGCCCCTGCGCGACCAGTTCGTCCGCCGAACGCGGACCGCCGTTGGCGCGGCCCTCGAGGAGGAACGCCAGGTTGTCGTAGATCGGCTGCATCCACGGGTTCAGCTTCTCCTCGACCGAGCCCGGCAGGTAGCCGATGTCGTTGCCCATCGGGAAGGTGGGTCGCGAAACCAGAAGGTGCCGGTAGGGGCCCTTGCGCGACACCTGCTGGAGGGCCGCCGCCAGGGCCAGGAGCGTCTTCCCCGTGCCCGCCTTCCCCATCAGCGTGACGAGGACGATCGACGGGTCGAGGAGCGCGTCGAGCGCGAAGTACTGCTCCTTGTTGCGCGGCCGGATCCCCTGCACGCCGGCGCTCTCGGGGCGCAACGCGCGGAATCGCTCGCGAAGCGCGTCCACCCGCGCCAGGGCCGTGTTCGACGCGTCCCCTTGGTCGCGCAGCAGCACGTATTCGTTGGGCGAGAACTCCCCCGACGGCAGGCCGATCTCGCCGTTCTCGCGGAACCCGTGGATGGCCTCCCCCGGCAGGTCGATCTCGGCATGCCCGCGCGTCAGCTCGTCCAGCCGCACGCGATCGCTGGTGTAATCCTCGGCCCGAAGCCCCAGCGCGTCGGCCTTGATCCGCAGATTGACGTCCTTGGTCACGAGGATCAGCGGGACGTCGGGCTCGTCGTCCTGGAGGACGGCGGCGATGCGCAGGATCTCGTTGTCGACCCACCCTTCGGAGCGCGTCATCACGCGCTGCGGATCCTCCGGGTCGAACACCACGCGCAGGATTCCCCCCGTGCTCAGGGTGACACCTTCGGAAAGCCTCCCGCCAGTCCGCAGCTCGTCGAGGAAGCGCCCGATCGAGCGCGCGTTCTGGCCGAGCCGCGAGAGCTGACGCTTGAACCCGTCGATCTCCTCGATGACGTAGATCGGGATCAGGACCGAGTTGTCCTGGAACGCGGTCAGCGCCTTGGGGTCGTGGAGCAGGACGTTCGTGTCGAGGATGTAGCGCTTCTTCATCGGCGAAGGTCGACCCAAACGGCCTTGGTCTCGGTGTAGTTGTCGAGCGCGTGACGGCCGAGGTCGCGGCCGTAGCCGCTCTGCTTGTAGCCGCCGAACGGCATCGCCGCATCGTACAGGTTATAGGTGTTGATCCACACCGTGCCGGCCTTCAGCCGCGAGGCGACGTAGTGCGCCTTCTTGACATCACGCGTCCAGACGGCGGCCGCCAGACCGTAGGGTGAGTCGTTGGCCCGCTCGATCGCTTCGTCGACGTCGTCGAAAGAGAGGGTCGCCAGGACGGGCCCGAAGATCTCCTCGCGGGCGATCGTCATGTCGGGGGTCACGTCGTCGAACACCGTCGGCTCCACGAAATACCCGGGCCGCTCGACCCGCGATCCACCGGCCACGACCCGGGCGCCTTCCTCGCGACCCTTGTCGATGTAGCCGAGGACCCGCGCCATCTGCTTCTCGGACACGATGGCGCCGATCCGGGTCGCCTTCTCGAACGGGTCGCCGACGGTCATCTTCCCGGCCCCGGCGACGACGGCCTCGACGACCTCGTCGTGGGCTGCACGCTCGACGAGGAGCCGGCTCCCGGCCGCGCAGACCTCGCCCTTGCCATAGAAGATCCCCGTCACGGCGCCCTTCGCGGCGACCGGCAGGTCGGCGTCGGCGAACACGATGTTGGGGCTCTTGCCGCCCAGCTCGAGGGTCACGCGCTTGACCGTGTCGGCGGCGACCTTCGCGATCCGCTTGCCGGTCTCCGTCGAGCCGGTGAACGCGATCTTGTCGATGCCGGTGTGGGCGACGAGAGCCTCCCCCGCCGTACGGCCACCGCCGGTCACGACGTTCAGCGCGCCCGCCGGGAGCCCGGCCTCGGCGGCGATCTCGGCCAGGAGCAGCGCCGTCAGTGGGGTCTCGCTGGCCGGCTTGAGAATCACCGCGCAGCCCGCCGCGAGCGCCGGCGCGACCTTCCACGACGCCAGGTTGAGCGGGAAGTTCCACGGCACGATCGCGCCCACAACGCCCACCGGCTCGCGCAGCGTGTAGCCGAACTGGGGCCCCGTCGAGAGCGGCACGGTCGCGCCCTCGATCTTCGTCGCCCAGCCGGCGTAGTACTCGAACGTCTCGACGGTCATGGCGACGTCGATCTTCGACTCGAACAGGGGCTTGCCGTTGTTCAGTGTTTCGACGCGGGCGATCTCCTCGGCCCGTGCCTCGAGACCGTGGGCGATCTTCCACAGGATCCGGGCCCGCTCACGCGGGGACGTGGCGCGCCACGCGCCTTCGAACGCCTCGCGCGCCGCGTTCACGGCGCGGTCGATGTCCTCGGCCGCGGCCGCGGCGACGTCGGTCAAGGGCTCCCCCTTCGCCGGGTTGATCACCTGGAACGTGCCGCTGCCCACCGGGTCGACCCACTCGCCGCCGATGAACAGACGGCCCGGGGAGAGGACCTCGGGCAGCGTCGCGCTGGCCGCCGTCGTCGTGTCGCTCATGTCGGCTTCCCTCCTAGCGCCCGGCGAACTGCGGCTTGCGCTTCTCGACGAACGCGTTCAGGCCTTCCTTGGCGTCGGCCGAGCTGAACAGCTTGGCCTGCAGCTCGCGCTCGATGGCCAGGCCCTGTTCCAGTGTCACCTCCGCGCCGGATTGGCAGGCACGCTTGATGTGTCCCACGGCCATCGAGGCCTTGGACGGCGTGGTGTACTTCGCCGCGTACTCCTTGACCTGATCGAGGAACGCGTCGTTCGACTCGGCGTCCCACACCTGGTTGACGATGCCCATCTCCGCGGCGTCGTCCATCTCGAAGTTGGTACCGCTCGCCATCAGCTCGATGGCCTTCGATTTCCCGACCAGCCGCGTCAGGCGCTGGGTGCCTCCGGTTCCGGGAAGGACGCCCAACGTGACCTCGGGCAATCCGACCTTGCCGGCTCCGCGGCGCGCGATCCGGATGTCGGCCGCCATGGCGACCTCCAGACCACCGCCCACCGTGTGCCCGTTGAGCGCCGCGATGACCAGCTTCGGCGTGTGCTCGAACCGCGACAGGGTCTCGTTGGCGTGCAGGCAGAAGTAGTACTTCCACACGGGATCGGCCTTGGAGAGCATCTCGATGTTGGCCCCGGCGCAGAAGAACTTCTCGCCGGCCCCCGTCAGCACGATGACCTGCACCTCCTCGTCGAACCGCGCGTCGAGAATCGCCGCGTCGAGCTGCTTCATCATCTCGTGGGTGTAGGTGTTGGCCGGCGGGTCGTCGAGGCGGAACACGGCCACTCCGGCGTCCTTCTCGACCGTCACCAGCTGCTTCTTCTTCTCGGCCATCGTTTGGTGCCTCCCTTTCATTCGAGCGAACCGTCAGACGAACGCGCCGATCCCGGTGATGTCCTGACCGACGACGAGCGTGTGGATGTCGTGCGTTCCTTCGTAGGTGAAGACGGATTCGATGTTGGCCATGTGGCGCATGACCTGGTACTCGGAATGGATCCCGTTGGCGCCCAGCGTCCACCGCGCGGAGGCGGCTACCTTCCGGGCCATCATCACGTTGTGTCGTTTGGCCAGCGAGACCTGGGTGTGCTTCATCGCGCCGGCGTCCTTGAGACGTCCCAAGCGGTACGCCAGGAGCTGACCCAACGTGATCCCCTCGAGCATCTCGACGAGGCGCTGCTGGACGAGTTGAAAGCCGCCGATCGGGCGGTCGAACTGGACCCGCTCGCCGGCATAGCGCACGGCCTCGTCGTAGCACGCCATGGCCGACCCGACGGCGCCCCAGGCGATCCCGTAGCGCGCCTGGGTCAGGCACTTGAGCGGGCTCTTGAGGCCGCCGGAGCCGGGCAGGAGCGCGTCCTCCGGAAGCTCGACATCGTTGAACACGAGCTCGCTCGTGTCGCTGGCGCGGAGCGAGTGCTTGCCGTGCATCTGCTTGGTCGAGAAGCCCGGCGTCCCGCGCTCGACGAGGAAGCCGCGCACCTCGTCGTCGACCCTGGCCCACACGACGGCGACGTCGGCCAGCGAGCCGTTCGTGATCCACATCTTGGAGCCGTTGAGGACCCAGCCGCCGTCCGTTTTCTCGGCGCGCGTCGCCATTCCGGCGGGGTTCGAGCCGAAGTCTGCCTCGGTCAAGCCGAAGCAGCCGATCGCCTCGCCCCTGGCCATCGGCGGCAGCCAGCGCCGGCGCTGCTCCTCGGAGCCGAACTCGAAGATCGGATACATGACGAGCGCGCCCTGGACCGAGACGAACGAGCGGATCCCGCTGTCGCCGCGCTCCAGCTCCTGCATGATGAGCCCGTAGGCCACGTTGTTCAGGCCTGCGCAGTCGTACTCCTCGGGCAGGTTGGCCCCCAGGACGCCGAGCCCGGCCAGGCCGGGGATCAGCTCCTCCGGGAAGCGCCCCTCGAGGTACGCCTCCTCGATGACAGGAAGGACCTCCTCGTCGACGAAACGCCGCACGGTGTCGCGCGTGAGACGCTCCTCCGTCGACAGCTCGCCGTCGAGGCCCATGTAATCGACTCCCTTGAACGCCATCCATTCTCCTGAACGATGAGTGCGTGTTCCGCGCGGATGAATCTATCATCTGCGAGCGCGTGGCCCACTTCCGCCGCTGCGGCACGGGGATTGCTGGACAGTCGGGTGGACTGACGCGCATGGCCCGTCAGGCTTACATTTCGCTCGATTCAAACCGACTTCCTCGGTCTCCTTCTTCCACGTAAGCTACCAAGGGAAAGGCAGTTGCGCGCCAAGTCGATTGTCCTGAACCTGGCGCTGCTCTCGGGCAGCGTCCTTCTCGCCCTCGTGCTCGCGGAGGGGGCGCTGCGCGTCTTTCCGGGTCTCCTCCCCGCTGACGCCCAGAGGAGAATCCACTGGGAGGACATCGGGCTCGACAAGATTTCGACCCTCCCGGACCCTTACGTCGGGTTCCTCTATCCTCCTCATTTCCATCACGTCCTCGAGCGCGGCGATCTGAAATTCGCTTTTACGACGGACGACAAGGGATTCCGAAATTCGATCGCCTGGCCCGACTCTGCCGACGTCGTTGTCCTCGGCGATTCCTGGACGTTCGGCTATGGAGTCGACGACGAGCAGGCCTGGGTTTCGGAACTGAATCGGAGCCTGGCCGGGATCACCGTGATGAATCTCGGCCTGGTCGGAGCGGCTCCGCAGCAGTACTTCCGGATCTACCAGAGATTCGGTCGACCCCTCGAGCCGAAATTGGTGGTCTTCGGGCTGTTCCCCGGGAACGACATCCTCGATGCAGAAGAATTTCAGAGCTGGCTCGCATCCGGCTCGCCCGGCAGCTACGACGCATGGCGTTTCTTCAGAGGGAGGGTCCCCAGCAAGCGGATTCTATTTCGCAGCTATCTGATTCAATCGCTGC
>CAZCZH010000143.1:6402-6886 GCA_964502985.1 uncultured Gemmatimonadales bacterium | reverse complement strand
CGTCCACAACCGCGTCCAGACGATCGACGCCGCGAAGCGCCTCGTCGAGCGGCTCGTCCCCGATCTCAGGATCGAGGTGTCCCACGGCCAGATGCCGGAGCGCGAGCTGGAGCGGGTCATGCTGGCGTTGTTCCATCGGGAGATCGACGTGCTCGTGACGAGCGCCATCATCGAGTCCGGTCTCGACGTCCCGACGGCCAACACGATCCTCGTCGCCCGCGCCGATCGGTTCGGCCTGGCCGAACTGTACCAGCTCCGGGGCCGCGTCGGGCGCAGCCACCACCGGGCGTACTGCTACCTGCTGACGCCGCCGCGCCAGGCCTTGACGCCCGAGGCGGAGAAACGCCTGCGGGTCATCGAGGAGCACACCGACCTGGGCGCGGGCTACAGGATCGCGCTCCACGACCTCGAGCTGCGCGGCGCGGGCGACCTGCTGGGGGCCGACCAGTCGGGGTTCATCGCCGCGGTCGGCGTCGAGACGTAC
>CAZCZH010000143.1:0-6392 GCA_964502985.1 uncultured Gemmatimonadales bacterium | reverse complement strand
GCGGCTGCTCGAGGAGACGGTCTCGCGGCTGCGCGGAGAGGGCGGGGAGGAGCGGCGCTGGGAGCCGCCCGAGCTGGCGTACGACGCGGACGCCTATCTGCCCGACGCGTACGTTGCCGACGGTCAGCAGAAGCTGGCCCTGTACCGCCGCCTGTCGCGTCTCACGGACCCCGCGGCCGTGGACGACTTCGCCGCCGAGCTCGAGGACCGCTACGGGCCGTTGCCCGAGCCGGCCAGCCACCTGTGCCGGGCGGCGCGCCTCAAGGCGCTCGGCGCGCGGGCCCGACTGGCCCGGCTGCGCGTGCGGCCGGGCGAGGCGCGCGCGGAACTGCGCTGGCCGACGGGGGTAGAGCCGAAGTTGAAGGCGATCCACGAGGCGGCCGGGGAGAGGGACGTGACCGTGACCGTGCGCAACGTGGACCCGCTCCACCTCGAGCTCGTCGCGGACGACGCGACGACTCTCTTCTCGGCCCTTTCGGCGGGCTTGCAGGCGTGGTCCCCCGAACCTATCGTGACGTCCTGACCGGATCCCGGCCCAGGCCGTCCTGTATGCGTCCATTCAATCGAAAAGGAGCACCCGTGGCCCCGAGGCCCGACATCGCGAATCCCCAGCCGCGCGCCCAATTCGGCCATCGCGCGTGGCTCGCCATCGCCGGCCTGGTCATCGTGACCGCGCTGGCCTGCAGCCGAGAATCCAAGACCACCGCCGTGGCCAAGGTCGGCGACGAGACGCTCACCGCGGAGGATGTCGCCGACTACATGGTGCGCACCGGCCGCGGCACCAACAAGGAGGACGTCCGCAAGGCCGTCGACCAGCTCATCGACCTGCATCTGCTCAAGCAGCGGGCGAAGGCGAACCACCATCTGACGCCGGCCGAGAGCCTGCAGGTCAACGAGTGGAACGAGATCCAGCTCCTCAACCAGTTCCGCGAGGACGTCGTGTGGAAGGACGTCAAGGTCGACGAGCAGAAGCTCCGCGACTGGTACGACAAGAACGTCGGCGAGGAGGTCAAGGCGCGGCACATCCTGATCTCGGTGCCGCCGGGCGCGACGGAGGCGCAGAAGGCGGACGCCCGGAAGGAGGCCGACTCGCTGCGCCAGGCGATCGTCGACGGCAAGGTCGACTTCGGCGCGGCTGCCCGCGAGCACTCCGACGACCAGGGCAGCGCCACGCGCGGCGGCCAGCTCGACTGGTTCTCGCACGGACGCATGGTGCCGGCGTTCGAGAAGGCCGCGTTCGAGACGCCAGTCGGCCAGATCTCGCCCGTCGTCGAGACCCAGTTCGGCTACCACATCATCAAGGTCGAGGACAAGCGCAAGCAGTCGTTCGACGAGCTGCGCGACTCGATCGAGGACGAGGTCGCCCTCCCGGAGCGGCAGGAGGCCGAGCAGAACTACGTCACCAAGATGATGGAGAACAGCGCCGTCGAGTTCCACGAGTCGAACATCGACCGGTTCATCGCCCGGGTGAAGGAGTCGAACCCGGCGCCCCTGACGGACGACCAGGCAAAGCTTCCGCTGGCTACGTTCGACGGCGGCGAGATCACGTTCGGCGAGCTGTGGTCGATCTACGACGTGCTGCCGGAGGCCAACAAGCACGCCATCGCGCAGCTCGACCAGGAGGGGCTGGTGCGGGCCCTGTCGCCGCTCGTCCAGCAGCGCCTGCTCGTCAAGCGCGCCAAGACGGCCAACGTGGCGATCGACACCACGCGCCAGCGCGAGCTCGACGAGCGCATCGACCAGCTGTACATGGAGTCGTACGCCCGCGACGCGGCGCAGTCGCGGTTCGACATCTCCGACTCGGCGGCGCAGGAGTACTACGACCAGCACCGCGAGTTCTATCAGGGCAAGCCGTTCGCCGAGGTCGCGGACCAGATCAAGCAGCAGCTCGCCGGCCAGCGCATGCAGGCCATGAACGACCCCGACGCTCAGCGCGACCTGGTCAAGGCGATCGCCGACAGCCAGCGCCAGAAGGTCGAGATCTCGCGCAACGACGACGCCTACGACGAGGTGCTGAAGCTGGTGCGCCAGAAGTACGAGGAGAAAGGGACCGAGCCGGCCGAGAGCGAGGCCGGCAACCGGAGCGCGACCGGTGACACGACGCGCTGACCCGCCGCGCCTGCTGGCGCTCCTGGCGCTGGTCGCTGGAGCGCTGCTCCTCGCGCCGCGCGCGAGCCGCGCGCAGGAGCGGGCCGAGGCGCTCCCTGCCCCGGGCCAGGAACAGACCCCGGCGGCGCTCGAGCCGACGTCCCCGGAGGACCGCATCATGGCCATCGTGGGCGACCAGCTCCTGCTGGAGTCGGAGTGGCGCGAGCAGACGACGCTCATCGCCGACCAGGCCGGCATCAGCACGGGCCCCGAGCTCCGGGCCCTCGGCCGGCGCACGTTCGACCAGATGGTCCAGGAGCTGGTCATCGTGGCCGCCGCCCAGCGCGACACGTCGATCCAGGTCGACGCCGAGCGCGTCAACGAGGCGGCCGACGAGGAGCTGGACCGGATCCGCCAGCGGTTCCCGTCCGAGGAGGCGTTCCAGCGCGAGCTGGCCAACAGCCAGTGGGGGAGCCTTGCCGCGTACCGCGCCGACCTGCAGGAGCGCAAGCGGCGCGAGCTGCTGGGACAGGAGTTCCTCGACGCCAGGCGCCCCCAGATCCGTCCGCGCCCGGTGAGCGACGAGGAGGTGCGCCGCTACTGGGACGAGAACAAGGCCCAGTTCGGCAAGCGGCCCGAGGCGTACCGCTTCGAGGAGATTCCGGTGCTCACCGAGCCCGGCGCCGAGGAGCGCGAGCGGGCCCGAGCCGAGGCCCAGCGCATCAAGGACGAGATCGCCGCCGGCCGGGACTTCGCCGCCGCCGCCAGGCAGTACTCGGACGACACGGGCTCGGCCGACCAGGGCGGCGACCTGGGGTGGTTCGGCCGCGGCCGGATGGTCCCGGCGTTCGAGGACGCCGCGTTCAGCTCTCCGGCGGGGGATCTCGAGGGACCCATCGAGACGGACTTCGGCTTCCACATCCTGCAGGTCCTCGAGAAGCGCGGCGACGACGAGGTCCACGCGCGGCACATCCTGGTGGCCTTCAAGCGCGACGAGTCCGACCGGCTGCGCGCCCAGGAGCGGGCCGAGGAGATCCGCGCGGCGATCGCCGCCGGGGCCGACGTCGACAGCCTGCAGGCCGCCGTCATGCCGGGCGACTCGGCCGCGGCCGACGTCATCGAGGTCAGCCGCGGGCAGCTCCCTCAGAGCTACGCCGACAAGCTCGACGCGACGGAGTCGGGACAGCCGACGATCGTCGAGACGCCGACCGGATTCAGCGTGCTGGTGGACCGCGGGATGACGGGCGGCGACGAGATCGAGTTCGACGAGATCGAGCCGCGCCTGCGCCAGCAGCTCGCCCAGCAGAAGGCCGAGGAGGCGTTCGTCCAGCGCCTCAAGGAGGACGTTTACGTGGACGTCCGCGAGACGCCCGAGCAGGCTCTCGACCGCCTCGCCTCGCGGGCGCCTGGATGATCCGCTTCCAGGGCGTGACCAAGGAGTACCCCGGCCGCGGCCACGCCCTGCGGGACGTCTCGTTCCACCTGCGCAAGGGGGAGTTCGCCTTCGTCACCGGGCCGTCCGGCGCGGGGAAGACGACGCTCCTCAAGCTGATCACGATGGAGGAGCGCCCGACGGCGGGCGTGGTGCGCTTCTCGGGGTTCGCCAGCGACCGCATGCGGCGCAGGGACGTGCCCCACCTCAGGCGCCGGCTGGGCGTCGTGTTCCAGGACTTCCGCCTCCTCAAGAATCGCACCGCGCGCGAGAACGTGGCGTTCGTCCTCGAGGTCACCGGGGCGTCGGCCTCACAGGCCACGCCGCGCGTCCTGCGGACCCTCGCCGCCGTCGGGCTGTCCGACAAGGGCGACCGCATGCCGGCCGAGCTGTCGGGCGGCGAACAGCAGCGCGTGGCCATCGCCCGGGCGCTGGTCAACGACCCGCTCGTGCTCCTGGCTGACGAGCCGACGGGCAACCTCGACCGCGGCATCGCGCTCGAGGTGCTGCGCGTGTTCCGCGACATCAACCTGCGCGGGATGGGCGTCCTGTTCGTCACGCACGACCGCTCGCTGATCGAGGAGTTCCCGCGGGCCCGCGTCATCGAGCTGGAGGGTGGATCCATCGTCCGCGACAGCGACCCGTCGGACGGGTGACGCCGGCGTGGCCCGTCTAGGCTACACGTCCCGCGAGGCGTTCTTCGCCTTCCGCCGGGCGCCCCTCCTGACCGCGCTCTCCATCCTGACCATCGGCTTCGCCCTGTACACGCTGGGGGCGTTCGGCCTGATCTGGACGAACATCGATCGCGTCCTGTCCGACATCGAGGCGCGGGTCGAGGTCGTGGCCTACCTGGACGACGCGACCCAGCCGGGCGACACGGCCGTCCTGGTGCGCGAGGCGAGCACGTACCCCGAGGTCGACTCGCTGTCGTACGTGTCGAAGGACGACGCGCTGGCGCGGGCCCGCGCCGACCTGCCGGAGTACAACGAGCTGTACCAGGACCTCGAGACGAACCCGCTTCCGGCGTCGGTCGAGATCGCCCTCAAGCCGGGATTCCGGGGCAGCGAGCACGTCCGCGAGGTGGCCCGCCGGGTGGCCCGCTTCCCGTTCGTCGAAGAGGTCAAGTACGGCGAGGAGTGGGTCGACAAGCTGGACTTCCTGAAGGGTCTGTCGGTGTTCCTCGGGCTGACGCTGGGGGCGATCTTCGCCGGCATCGCGTTCGTCGCCATCGGGGCCACGATCAACCTCGTCCTGCTGTCGCGCCAGGAGGAGATCGGCATCATGAAGATGGTCGGCGCGACGCGCGGGTTCATCGCCCGGCCGTTCGTTCTGGAGGGGTTCGTCAAGGGGACGATCGGGGCCATTCTGGCGCTGGCGCTGTTGACGGCGACGTACTCGCTCCTCGAGCAGCGCGTCGTGTCGCTGGCGTTCTACACGCCGGGGCAAGTGGTGGGCGGGATCCTGCTGGGCGGTGCGCTGGGGGCCATGGCCTCGTTCCTCTCGCTGCGCCGCCACCTGGCGCGATGGTAGCCCGCGCGGCGGGCGTCGCGCTCCTGGCCCTGGCCGCGCTCCTCGCTGCCCGCCCGGCCGCCGGCCAGGAGGACGTCGAGCTGCAGACCCAGCGCCAGCGCCTGGAGCAGCTCCAGAGGGAGATCGAGCAGAAGCGCGCCGAGGCGGCCCGGCTCGGCAAGCGCGAGACGAGCGTCCTGTCCGACCTGCGCCAGGTCGAGCGCGAGCTGGAGGTCACCCAGAGCCTGATCGAGACCCTCGAGGAGCAGATCTCGCGCTCGTCGGGCCAGATCGACGACGTGACGCGCGAGCTGGCGCGGGCCGAGGACGAGCTGGCGATCAAGCGCCGGATCCTCGCCCGCCGTTTGCGCTCGATCTACGAGCTCGGGCGCTACGGGTCGTTCGAGGTGCTGCTCAAGGCGGGCTCCTTCCCAGAGGTCCTGAGCCGCTACAAGTACCTGCGTCTGGTGGCCGAGCAGGACCACCGGCTGGTGGCGCGGATCGCACGCCTCGAGGCTCAGGTCCGGGCCCACCGGGCGACGCTCGAGCGGGCCAGGGCGGCGCTCGCCGACGCGCGCGAGGCGCGGCTCCAGCAGGCGCAGACCCTCGGCGCCAGCGAGCGCGAGCGCCAGGGCATGCTGGCGCGCGTCAAGAGCGAGCGCTCGGAGCGCCTCGAGGCGGCGTCGGCGCTGGAGAGGGAGACCCGGCGCATCCAGAGCGTCCTGGCGACGCTCGAGAAGCGCCGCGCGGCGCGCGAGGCGGTGGCCCGCGAGGCGGCCGAGGCGTCCGGGCGCCCGGCGCCCGAGGCCGGCGCGTCCACCCTGAGCGGCGAGTTCGGGGCCCTCGAGTGGCCCGTCGACGGGACGATCGTCGAGCGCTTCGGCCGCTCGATCCATCCCGTGTACCACACCGAGGTGATCAACAACGGGATCGACATCCAGGCGCCGCGCGGGACGCCGGTCCGGGCCGTCGAGGCGGGCGAGGTCGTGTACGCCGACTGGAACGGGGGCTACGGCCAGATGGTGATCCTCGACCACGCCGGCGGCTGGTACTCGCTGTACGCGCACCTCGACCGGGCCAACGTGGCGATCGGGCAGAAGGTCGGCCGCGGCGACGCGATCGGCACGGTAGGCGAGACGGGGAGCCTGACGGGGCCCAAGCTGCACTTCGAGATCAGGAAGGGCGGGAAGGCGGTGGATCCGGTGGGGTGGCTGAAGGGGCGGAGCGGTCGATGAGGGCCGGGTGGTGCCGCCGGCGGAACGCGACGTCGCCTCCTCGGCCTGCGCTTCGCGCCTCACGGCCTTCGTCGGCGACGCCGCGCCCCGCGTTCCGCATCCGACTGCATCGCGACGCGTTCCGCGCG
>CAZCZH010000142.1:2114-6903 GCA_964502985.1 uncultured Gemmatimonadales bacterium | reverse complement strand
GTTGTGCCACCGTTCCTGGTTCGACAGGTGGATCAACTGCTGGTAGATGCGCTTGTTCGTCTGGAACGAGAAGAAGGCCTGGGTCAGGACGGCCTCCAGAAGCTCGTCGGCCTCGGTGTGGTCCATGGTCACCACTTCCCGCGCGAGGCGCAGGTAGCGGTCGTCGAGTGCCGCGTCGAAGCGGTACTCCCAATACGTATGACCGAGGTTGCTCGTCAGGGGCGTCGCCACCAGCCGGCGCGGGACGAACACGTTGTGGGCGATCGTGTCGGCGGCGAGGTGGCTCAGATACCCCAGCGCGAACGCCTGCAGGGTGGGTGTCTCGGCCCGGTCGAGGATCTCGTAGGCCACGTTCCAGTTGTGGCAATGCCGGCTGTAGTGGACGTAGCGCTTGGCCAACGTGATGTCGGCCGACAGGCTGCCGTACAGGTACGGATAGGGGTGGGCCTCGAGCAGCTCGCGCACCAGCAGGGGCAGGATCTGCAGGTTGCCCAGGATCTGGCTGCCGAGGAAGGCGTGGGTCGTGGGCCCCCAGGCCCAGGCCGGGTCGGGGGTCGCCAGGACCCACGCCGCGGCTGCCCCCACGACCGCCGCGAACGCGAAGGCCCGCCGCGCGGGACTCAGCCGAACAGGCCCTTCTTCCGTCCCAGCTTCTTCTCGAAGTCCTTGATCTCCTCGCCCACCGTGTCGCGGATCGCGCGTACGCCTTCCTCGACGACGTCCGCAATCTGCTTGCTCAGGTCGGCGGCGAAGTCCTCGGCCTCGTCGTACCAGTCCTCGCCGATCTCGCGGACGCGGTCACCGGCCTCGTCCAGTCGCTTGCCGGCCTTCTTGCGCAACTTACGGCTCTTCTTCTCGAGCTTCTTGCGGGTCTTGTCCCCGCGCTCGGGGGCCATGACCAGGGCCAGACTGGCCCCGGCGAGCGCCCCCAGCGCGAACGCCACGCAGAAATCCATCAATCCGGTGTCCCGATCGGACATGATCTCCTCCTCGAAACGGTCGTCCGCGTCGTCCCGTGCCGGCCGGCGGTCGGCTCACAGGAAGCGGGAAAGAACCTTCTTCGCCCCGGCCAGTGTGGCCACCGACTTCAGCAGCGGTCGCTGGATCTCCTCCTGTACGACTTCGATCATCGCCGCGAAATCGTCGACCCGCTTGCTGACCCGGTCGACGGACTCGCCGACCCGGCTCGCCTCGCGCTTCGCCGTGGCGGCCATCTCCTGGATATCGTCCGCCACGGACTGCGCGCTGAACAGGATCGGATCGACCTTGACGCGCACCTCGTCGATCGTCCCGCGGAGGTGAGCCACCGTTCGCTTGACGTTGAGCGCGACGGGGATCCCGACGAACAGCAGGACGAGGGTCAGTACCAGAAAGAACGCGGCGATGATCCACAGCGCGATCGAATTCCACAGCGAGAGATCCATGCGTGCCCTTCGGCTGGAAGTCCGTCCCGCGTCTCAGGCGGGCCCGCGCCAGGCGCGGGGATAGTGAACGTCGAGCCCGATCGTGCGTCCCGAGAGCTTCGGGATCCGCGGGAGCGCCCGCTTGTGCGCGCTCGTGCGGAGTCGCTCGAGCACCCGCTCGACGACGTCTCGCGGGATTCCCGCGGCCACGATCGCGTCCGGCCGCCGCCGCGACTCGAGATAATAATACAAAACCCGGTCCGCGACGCCGTAAGATACCCCCAGCTCGCCCTCGTCGGTCTGGCCGGGCCACAGCTCCGCCGACGGCTCCCGCTCGACGACGGCGGCCGGCAGCTCGAGCCATTCGGCCAGCTGATACACTTCGCTCTTGTAGAGGTCCCCGAGCGGCCAGAAGTCGGCCGCCATGTCCCCCCACAGGGTCGTGTACCCCAGCGCGAGCTCCGTCTTGTTGCCGGGGCCCAGGACGAGAACGTCGGACTCCGCCGCTCGGTCGTAGAGCAGGGCCATCCTGAGCCGGGCCTCGAGATTGCCCCGTCGGACGCGGTCTTCGGGCAGCGGCGCGCCGTCGAGGAACGGGGCAAGCTCGAGGGAATCGAGCCCGATCTTCAGCGCTTCGGCCGTCTCGCGCGCCGCCGCCGCGCTCTCCAGCGAGGTGGCCGACCCGGGGAGAAACAGACCCTGCACGCGCTCGGGCCCGACGGCGAGGGCGGCCAGCGCGGCCGCCACGGCGCTGTCCACGCCGCCCGACAGGCCGAGGACGTACCCCGCCCGGCCCGAGTCCTCCAGGGTCTGGCGCAGAGCGAGCGCCAGGGCGCGCGCGGCGAAGGCCGGATCGAAGGGCTTCAGACCGGGGGCTCCCGGGTCGCAGCGCGCGCCAGCGCGCGCGCCAGAAGCTCGGGTCGCTCGATCCCGTGGGCCGGGTTGGCGAGCCGGGCCCGCCGCCACGCGCCGAGATCGAGCGTGACGTCGAGGTGGTCCTCGTCCAGCGGGTCGGCCACCGCGTGCAGCTCTCCGTCGGGGCCGAAGACGGCGCTCCCGCCGGCGAACAGGAATCCCTCCTCCCAGCCGACCCGGTTGGCGAGCACGACCCACACCGCGTACAGGCGGGCGTATGCGGCGAGGATCCCGTGCCATCCGCGCTGGCTCCGCCAGCCGCCGCCCTGGGGACCGCGGCCGGGGGCGTTCGAGACCACGAACAGGACCGTCGCCCCGCCCAGCACGGCGGCGTGAACCACGGCCGGATGCCAGGCCTCCTCGCACACCACGAGCGCAACCCGACCGCACGGCGCGTCGAACGTCTCGTAGCGGTCGCCGGGAACGAAGAAGCGCCCCTCGTCGAACGGGCCGTAGGTCGGCAGGTAGGTCTTGCGGTGGGAGTGGAGCCAGCTCCCCGCGTGGAGGTATCCGGCGGCGTTGTGGAGCCAGCCCGTCCGGCCCCGCTCGACGTAGCCCAGGACGACGTCCGCGTCCTTGCCCAGGGCGGCCGTCTCCTGCCACAGGTCGTGGGCGGGGTCCAGCGCGACGGCGTCGGCCAGGTCGCCCAGCGCGTACCCGGTCAGCGACAGCTCGGGGAACACGACGAGCTCGATTCCGTCGTCCACGGCGGCGGCCACGCGTTCGGCGTGATCCGCCAGGTTCGCGCGGAGGTCTCCCAGGACGGGACGGTGCTGGACGATGCGGACGCGGATCGAGCGACGCACGGCGGGCCAGTCTATCCCCGGCCGCCCCGGCGTGTCAAAGCGACTGGCGTGCCGCGCGCAGCCGATGGCCGGTGCGCCGCGGGGTCGTACATTCACGGCGTGGCACGCGACAGCCGGACCCCGCAGGACGTCGAACGGGCCCTGGGGCCCGTTCGGATCACCATGAGCGGGACCGCGGCGGCCGCCGACGGCTCACGGCGCTCATCGGACGGGCGGAGCGGCGTCGACGCGCTCGACGCCTACTCCCGGGCGGTCGTCTCGGCCGCCGAGGCGGCCGGACCTGCCGTCGTCGGGATCGCCACGACCGCCCGCGGGCGGCGGCGCGGCCGTCCGGAGGGCGGCCAGGGTTCGGGCTTCGCCTTGGCGCCCGACGGCTTCGTCCTGACCAATTCGCACGTCGTGCGGGGGGCCCGCGAGATTCAGGTCACGACCTCCGACGGCCACTCCGCCGAGGCGACCCTGGTGGGCGACGACCCGCACACCGATACGGCCGTCCTGCGGGCCCAGGTGGACGACCTCCCGACCAGCCGCATGGGTCGCTCCCACGATCTGCGGGTGGGCCAGCTCGTGGTGGCCATCGGCAACCCGTACGGCTTCCAGAGCACGGTCACGGCGGGCGTCGTGTCGGCCCTCGGCCGGTCGTTGCGGTCCGTCACGGGGCGCGCGATCGACGACGTGATCCAGACCGACGCGGCCCTCAACCCCGGCAACTCCGGAGGACCGCTGGTCGACGCCGCCGGCGCCGTGGTCGGCATCAACACGGCGGTCATCCTGCCGGCGCAGGGGATCTGCTTCGCCGTCGGCATCGACACCGCTCTGCCGGTCGTGGCCCAGCTCCTGAAGCACGGTCGGGTGCGCCGCGGGTGGCTGGGTCTCATGGGCCAGACGATCACCCTCCACGAGGGCAGCGTGCGGCGCCACGAACTGGCCGTCGGGGGTGGCGTCCTTTCGCAGGGCGTCGAGCCGGACAGCCCGGCCGACCGGGCCGGGATCCATCCCGGCGACATCGTCGTCGCCTTCGGCGGGGCACCCGTCGGCGGCGTCGACGACCTGCACCGCATGCTGCTCGAGGAACGCATTGGCCGGCCGACTCCGATCGTCGTCCTGCGCCACGGCTCGAAGCGCGAGCTGGAGATCGTCCCTGCGGAGACCGGTCCTTGACGTCGATTTTGCCCGGGCGTCATCCGCGGGCGTGTCAGCGGTCCGGCGAGGGCGGCGGGGCTCCGGACGCGGCCGAGAATGGACGCCACGTTGCCACGCTCCAGCACACCTGGGCGAGAACGGCGCCGGCGACGAGGTCGACGACGTAGTGCTCGCCGGCGTAGACCAGGGCCGGGCCCATGGCCAGTGGATAGGCCCAGGCGAGAAGTCCGACCGCTGGATGCCAGCGGCTCAACGCGAGCGCGATCAACCATGTGATCCCGAAATGGAGCGAGGGCATGGCGGCCACGGGGTTCGTCCCGGCCACCTCGTAGGCGTAGTCGTAGGTCGCCGGATCGACGTGCGAGAGGACATCCTCTACGACGCGGTAGACGTGATCGATGTGCCCGTTCTGGGCGGCCAGCCAGGGAGGCGCCGTGGGTAGCAGGGCGCTGACGATCAGCGCGCCGTAGAACGTGGCCAGCGCCGCCAGGACGTATCGCTCGAACAGACGACGGGGCCCCC
>CAZCZH010000142.1:0-2104 GCA_964502985.1 uncultured Gemmatimonadales bacterium | reverse complement strand
CGCGACGAGGTGCGGAACGAGGAAATAGGAGAAATGGAGGGTTACCGCGGCCCAGTCCAGCACGTCGGGTCTTCCGAGCTCGTACAGGCGAGACTGGAGGAACAAGGTCGGGATCGTCCCAGTGAGCAGTCGCTCGAGGTCGATGACGTAGGCGAACCGCACGGGCACGGGCGTCCCGTCCGTGACCCCGCGCAGGTAGGCGAACCCCGCGAAGCCGACCACGTAGGTGGCCCACAGGATGCGGGCCCTTCGATCCTCGGCGAGAACTGCGACCCCCAGCAGCGGGAACGCCACCGCGACGACGAAAAGACCAGCTGGAACGACCCACCCGCCGACGAGTCCGAGCGAGACCAGGCCCGCGGCGAGCAAGGATACGCTCGTCCCTACCACCAGCATCCGGACGAGCTTCGTCCCGGTCGGCGCGGGTTCGATGTCCGCTCTCGTCGATTCGGGGGACTCGATGGTCATGGCGCCCCGTTCTGGAAGCAAGAAAGGTGCCCGTCGACCACACCCCCCGGTCGGATGACACGACCGCCGGCGATGATATCTTCTGAGCTTCCGCGACGAAACGACTGAGGAGACCGCATGCAGCTCGACAGACTGACACAGCGCCTGCAGGAGGCCCTGCTCGAGGCGCGCACGACGGCGCAGCGCAACGGGAACCCGGAGATCGTCCCCGAGCATCTTTCCCTGTCCCTGTTGCACCAGGAGGGTGGCCTCCTCGGGACCCTGCTCGAGCGCCTGGGGGTCGACAAGGCGCAGGCCGCCCAGCGGGTCGAGGACGCCGTCGGCCGGCTGGCCCGCACGTCGGGCGGCGCGGAGCCGCGCATCGGTCGCGAGCTGACCGAGCTGCTCGAACGGGCCGAGAGGGAGCGCGACGGCCTCAAGGACGAGTTCACCTCGATCGAGCACGCGCTCCTGGCGTGGGTCGACTCGGGCCGGGGCGCTCTCGGGCAGACGCTGAAACGAGCCGGCGTCTCGCGCGACGACGTCCTGAACGCGCTGCAGGCCGTCCGCGGCTCCCAGCGGGTGACCGACCCCAACCCGGAGGAGAAGTACCAGGCTCTCGAGCGCTATGGGCGGGACCTGGTGGCGCTCGCACGGCGCGGCAAGCTCGACCCGGTGATCGGCCGCGACGAGGAGATCCGGCGCGTGGTCCAGGTCCTCAGCCGGCGCACCAAGAACAATCCGGTCCTGATCGGCGAGCCGGGGGTGGGCAAGACGGCCATCGTCGAGGGCCTGGCCCAGCGTATCGTGGCCGGCGACGTGCCGGAGAGCCTGCGCGACAAGCGCGTCATCCAGCTCGACGTGGGGGCGATGGTGGCCGGCGCCAAGTACCGCGGCGAGTTCGAGGAGCGGTTCAAGGCCGTGCTCAAGGAGATCACCGAGAGCGAGGGCGCGCTGATCACGTTCATCGACGAGCTGCACACGCTGGTCGGCGCGGGCGGAGCGGAGGGGGCGGTCGACGCGTCGAACATGATCAAGCCGCCGCTGGCCCGCGGCGAGCTCCGCATGATCGGCGCCACGACTCTCGACGAGTACAAGAAATACATCGAGAAGGACGCCGCCCTCGAGCGCCGCTTCCAGCCCGTCTACGTCGACGAGCCGAGCGAGGAGGAGACGATCGAGATCCTCAAGGGGCTGCGGCCGCGCTACGAGGCCCACCACGGCCTCAAGATCCGCGACGAGGCCCTGGAGGCGGCCGCTCACCTCTCGAGCCGCTACCTGACCGAGCGCTTCCTGCCCGACAAGGCGATCGACCTGATCGACGAGTCGGCCTCGAAGCACGTAATCGACGCCCAGTCGATGACGCCGGCGCTGCGCGAGCTCAAGGCGCGCCTCGATGAGCTGGACAGCCAGGTCGAGGCCGCCGCCAGCCGCCGCGACTACGAGGAGGCGGCGCGCCTGCGCACCGAGGTCCTCCAGGTCAAGGACGACTACGAGCAGAAGCGAAGCGAGTGGCAGCGCGAGGAGAAGATCGACACCGAGGTCGGTGCCGACG
The DNA here is from genome assembly GCA_964502985.1 of uncultured Gemmatimonadales bacterium. Classification (GTDB taxonomy): domain Bacteria; phylum Gemmatimonadota; class Gemmatimonadetes; order JACCXV01; family JAHWKZ01; genus CAZCZH01. The sequence continues at coordinate 102 of CAZCZH010000142.1, read as the reverse complement.
ACATCGCCGCGCTGGTCGGGACGATGACCGGCATCCCGGTCTCGCGGATGCTCGAGGGTGAGGCCGAGAAGCTGCTCCACATGGAGGAGCGCCTGCACGAGC
>CAZCZH010000141.1:0-6903 GCA_964502985.1 uncultured Gemmatimonadales bacterium | reverse complement strand
CGCCGCCATCGGCAAGGCACTGGGAGAGGCCGCGCCCAACGGGGCCGTCCTGTTGCTGTACGGTGCCCTGGGCGCTGGCAAGACGACGTTCGCCCAGGGAGTGGCGCGGGGCTGCGGGGTCGCCGAGCGCGTGGCCAGCCCGACCTACAACCTGGTGCTGCACCATTCCGGAGCGCGCCCTTTCGTGCACGTCGACCTGTACCGGTTGGACGACCCTGGCGAGCTGGCGACCCTCGATCTGGACGAGATCCTGGAGCCCGCCGGCGTGACCTGCGTCGAGTGGCCCGCGGCGTGGGCCCGCGAGGTTCGTACGCCTTGGGGCGAGGTCCGGCTGACGCGCGAGTCGAGCGCCGCGCGGCGAATCGCCGGAACGCTGACCGGACCCGGATGGGAGCCGGCCCTGGCCGCGCTGGCCGAGGCGGGGGCGCGCCTGGCGTGAACGTCCTGGCGATCGAGACCGCGACCGCGGCGTCGAGCGTCGCCCTGCGCTCCGGCGAGCGCACCCGCTGGCGGTCCGTCACCTGGCGCCGGGCCCTCGTCGATACACCGCGGGCGATCGGCGAGCTGCTGGAGGAGTCCGACCTCGGCTGGGATTCGATCGCAGCGCTGGTCGTGCCCGCCGGGCCGGGTTCGTTCACCGGCCTGCGGGTCGGGGCGGCCCTGGCCGTGGCTCTCGCGGAAACGCGCGCGATCGGGCTGCACGCCGTCCCGACCCCGGTCGCCGTCGCGGAGGCCTGCGCGCCTCCCGGGAGCGAGCGTGTGTGCGTTTCGCTCGACGCGCGTCGCGGCCGGCGCTACGCCGCTCTGTGCCACAGGACGTTGGCCGGCTGGACGCTGGAAGCGGGGCCCGTCGACGTTTCGCCGGAGGAAGTGCCGCGCTTCGCCGGCGGGGTCACCGTCGTGGGGCCTGATGTCGGTGCGGGGACTTTTCGGCCACTGGCCGCGGCCCTGGCCGACGTCGTCGTGGGCGCTCCCGACGCCTATCGCGCGGTCGATCCGGCGCAGCTCGTCCTGACGTATGCCCGAGCCGGTGTGGAGCGGCCGTGAACGGCGCCGCTGTGAAAGCCAGCGTCCGATCGCTCGACCCCCGAGACCTGCGGGCGATCGAGGCCATCGAGCGCACGGTGTACTCGACCCCCTGGCGCGAGGAACATTTCGCGCGCCTGGCGGGGCTCTCCGGCGCGATCGGCCTCGTCGTGACCGTGCCGCCGGGGGAGATCGTGGGGTACGCGATCGGCTGGATCGCGGCCGACGAGGCCGAGCTGGCCAACATCGCCGTGATTTCCGAATGGCGTGAGCGAGGCCTCGGCTCGAGTCTGCTCCAGACGTTCCAGCGCGAGGCGGCGTGCCGCGGCGCGCGCCGGCTGTACCTCGACGTGCGCCTGTCGAACGAGCGAGCACAGTCGTTCTACCGGCGCCACGGCTACGAGGTCGTCGGCCGCCGCCGGGACTACTACCACCTTCCTTCCGAGGACGGCCTGGTCATGGCCCTGCGGCTCGCAGAAGACTCTCCGCAGGTCGACTCGCGAGCTCCGCGCGGCCCGGTTGACCCGTCCGGGAGTGGGGCGTAGGCTTCTGCGCGGAGGTGCCATGAGCTGGTTCAAGCGCGAGCGTCGCAAGATCGAGACGACGGAGAAGAAGGAGCTGCCCGGCGAGCTGTGGCAGAAGTGCCCGTCGTGCGGCGACATCCTGTATCGCAAGGACCTGGCTCAGAAGGTCTGGGTCTGCCCCCGCTGCGAGCACCATTTCCGCATCGGGGCCGACGATTACCTGGAGATCCTGCTCGACGCCGATTCGTTCGAGGAGATGGATGCCGACCTGCAGAGCGTAGACCCGCTGGAGTTCGTCGACTCAAAGCCCTATTCGACGCGCCTGGAGCAATACCGCGAGCGGACCGGCCGGTCGGACGCGGTCCTGGCCGGAGTCGGGACGATCGACGGGGTCTCGGTCTCGCTGGCGGTCATGGACTTCGCCTTCATGGGAGGCAGCATGGGCTCCGTCGTGGGCGAGAAGGTGGCTCGCGCCATCGAGCGCGCTCTGCAGAACGAGATGCCGCTGGTGATCCTCTCGGCTTCGGGCGGGGCCCGGATGCAGGAGGGGGTCCTGTCCCTCATGCAGATGGCCAAGACGAGCGCGCTCCTGTCGGCCCTCGATCGGCAAGGCCTGCCGTTCGTCGCTCTGGACACCGATCCCACGACGGGCGGCGTGACGGCGTCGTACGCCATGCTGGGCGACGTCGTCTTCGCGGAGCCGCGGGCGCAGATCGGGTTCGCCGGCCCGCGCGTCATCAAGCAGACCATCGGACAGGATCTGCCCGACGAGTTCCAAACCGCGGAGTTCCTCCTCGAGCACGGGTTCGTCGACCGGGTCGTCCCGCGGGAGGAGCTCAAGCGCACGGTCTCCCGCGCGCTGCGCTGGATGCTCGGACGGGAGGCCCTGGCCGAGGACGCGTGACGAGCTACGACGAGACGCTCGACGCGCTGCACGGGTTGGAGACGTTCGGCATGCGGCTCGGGCTGGAGAGTGCCCGGCGGGCGTGCGCCGAGCTGGGTCATCCCGAGACGGCGTTCCCCACGATCCATATCGCCGGCACCAACGGAAAGGGGACTACGGCGCTCGCCGTCGAGGCCCTGGCCCGGGCCCACGGCAGACGCGTCGGATGCTATCTGTCGCCGCACCTGGTGGACATCCGCGAGCGGATCCGGGTCGACGGACGGCCTGTCGGCGCCGCGGACGTGGTCGCCGGCTGGGATCGCGTGGCGGCCCTCGGGCCGGAGCCGCGCACCTATTTCGAAGCCCTGACCCTGATCGCCTTCGATCGCTTCGCCGCCCACGGGGTCGAGCTGGGGGTCGTAGAGGTGGGGCTCGGCGGCCGCCTCGACGCAACCAACGTCGTCACGCCCCGCCTCGCCGTCGTAACGGGGATCGGCCTCGACCACGAGCGGCACCTCGGAACCGATCTGGCGTCCATCGCCCGCGAAAAGGCGGGAATCTTCAAGCCCGGCAGGCCGGCACTCGTCGGATCGGAGCTCGCGCCAGCGGTTCAGAGCTCGTTCGTCGAGGCGGCCCGCGAGGTGGGGGCCGAGCTGGCGTTCCTCGACGACGAGGTCGAATGGCGGACGCTCCGCATCGAGCCCGACGGGACGTGGCTCGACTATCGCTCGCCGCAGAGCCGTCTGACGGACCTGTTCGTTCCGCTGCCGGGACGCCACTACGCGGCCGACGTGGCGCTCGCTCTGCGGGCCTGGGAACGGGCCGGCGAAGGATCCCTGGACGAGATGGCCGCGCGCCGCGCGCTGGCCGGACTGGCCCCGGCCGGCCGGATGGAGCGCCTCGACGACGACGGCGTTCCCGTGCTGCTCGACGTGGCCCACAACCCGGCCGCGATCGGGAGGCTCATCGAGGTCTTGCGTTCGGTGGCTCCCGGGCCCTCGGCGTTCGTGGCCGGGATCCTGGCCGACAAGGCGTGGCCTGGGATGCTCGACCGGATGGCGCCGGCAGCGTCCGGCGTGTGGCTGTGCCGCCTGGCGGGGGCCCGGCCGGAGCGGCGACTGGAGCGGCCCGACGTGGAGCCGGAGCTCGACGCCCGTCCGTGGGCGGAGTGGACCGACTCCGTGCGCGAAGGCTTGTCCGCGGCGCGCCGAGCCGTGCTCGCCGGTCGCGCCCGGCGGGTCGTCGTAACCGGCTCGTTCTACACCGTGGGCGACGCCCTGGTGGCCCTCGGCGCGGCCACCCCGGGCGAGCCGTACGAGCCCGCGGCGCGCGGGCCGGTGGCGATCCTCCGCGCGTGACCCGCGTCGACTCCATCAAGGGGACGCGCGATTTCTTCCCCGACGATATGCGCGTCCGGAGCTGGATCGAAAACCGCTGGCGGGAGGTCGCGCTACGGTTCGCGTTCGAGGAGTACGACGCGCCGGCCCTCGAGCCGCTCGACCTGTATACCCGCAAATCGGGCGCCGAGATCGTCGATCAGCTATACGCCTTCGAGGACAAGGGCGGCCGGCAGGTCGCGTTGCGCCCCGAGATGACTCCGTCGCTCGCGCGCATGGTGGCGGCCCGTAGCCAGGGCCTCCCCAAGCCGATCAAGTGGTTCTCGATTCCGCGCCTGTTCCGCTACGAGCGACCCCAACGGGGCCGCTTCCGCGAGTTCTGGCAGCTCAATCTCGACATTCTGGGAGTCGAGGGGATCGAGGCCGACGCCGAGATCATCGCGGCCGGGGTGGCCGTCCTGGAGGCGTGTGGCCTGACCCAGGAAGACTTCGTCCTGCGCTACAACGACCGCCGTCTGCTGGACCGCGTCGTGGCGGCGTTCGGCGTGAGCGTCGAGCTGCGGCCGGCGGCCTACGCCGCCCTGGACCGGCTCCTGCGCGTCGGACCGGAGGCCGTCGTCGAAGCCCTGGTCAAGGCGGGCGTCGAGCGCCCACGGGCGGTCGCCTTGACCGAGGCCGTGGGACGACGCGACCTGGCCGGTTTGGAGGACGCCGCCGCCCGGGAGGGCGCCGATCTGTCGTCGGAGGTCGAGATCCTGCGGCGCCTCGAATCGTATCTGGAGGCGTACGGCGTTGCCGGGGCGTGCACGTTCGATGCGGCCATCGTCCGCGGACTGGCGTACTACACGGGGGTCGTGTTCGAGATGTACGACCGCGCCGGGGATCTGCGCGCCCTGTGCGGCGGCGGGCGGTTCGACGACCTGCTCGAGGCCGCCGGTGGGGAGCCGCTCCCGGCGGTCGGCTTCGGCCTCGGAGAGGCGGTCCTCGTCGAGTTGCTGACCGAACGCGAGCGGCTGCCGGTCGGCGGACCACGCTGCGACGCGTACGTGATCCCCGTCACGCCCGCGGACCGGCCCGCGGCGATCCGTGTCGCGAGCGAGCTCCGCGCGGCGGGCCTGGAGACGGATCTGATGCTCAAGGACCAGTCGATCGGCAAGGGGCTCAAGCGGGCCGGGCAGGCAGGAGCGCGGGTCGCCGTCCTGATCGGCGAGCGCGAGCGCGACAGCGGGCGTCTCCAGGTCAAGGACCTCGCGTCGGGGGAGCAGGCGACCGTTCCGCTGGAGGCCCTCGTGGCGCGTCTCGCGGGGGATGCCGCGTGAGGCTTGGGCTGCTCAGCGACAGCCATGATCACCGCCTGCGGATCCGCGACGCGGTGGCGATCCTCAACCGGGCCGGCGTCGACGCCGTGTTCCACGCCGGCGACTATTGCTCGCCGTTCGCCGTTCGCGACCTGGGAGCGCTGGACGCGCCGCTGCACGGGATCACGGGGAACAACGACGGCGACGTGCGCGAGATCGGCCGCGCGTTCGCCGAGATCGGGGCTCGTCTCGAGAGCCAGTGGTGGGAGACGGGGTTCGACGGGAAACGCGTCCTCGTCATGCATGAGCCGCGAGGCGTGGCCGACGTCGCCGCCGGAGGCTCGTACGACCTGATCGTGTTCGGCCACACCCACGAGCGGGACGAGCGACGGATCGGCAATACCCTGGTCGTCAACCCCGGCGAGGTGTGCGGCTGGGTCGGCGGGATCGGCTCGCTGGCGATCTACGACGCGGATGAGCACGCGGTGCGGTTCCATGAGTTCTGATCCTCGCTCCGACTCGGCGGCGGCGCGACGCCCCGGACGCTGGATCCTGATCCTCGACTTCGGCAGCCAGTTCACGCAGCTCATCGCGCGCCGGATCCGCGAGCTGCGGGTGTACTGCGAGATCCATCCCTACGACCTGGAGCCGGACGCCATCGGCGACATGCGTCCCGCCGGCGTCATCCTGTCCGGCGGGCCGTCGAGCGTCTACGACCCGCAGGCCCCGCATCCGGCGGAGGGGCTGTTCGAAGTCCCCCTGCCGTTGCTCGGGATCTGTTACGGGATGCAGCTCATGGCGCTCGTCGGGGAGGGGCAGGTCGAGGGGGGGTCGCGGCAGTATGGCCGCGCTCCGCTCGTGGTCGAGCGACCGACCGGGCTGTTCGCCGGATTCGAAGCCGGGCAGCGGATCGACGTCTGGATGAGCCACGGCGATCACATCCGGAGCACCCCGTCGGGATACACGGCGCTCGCCACGACGACCGACGGGGAAGTAGCCGCGTTCGCCGATCCCGCGCGCCGGCGCTACGGCGTGCAGTTCCACCCCGAGGTAGCCCACACCGAGCGCGGCGACGAGATCCTGGCGGCGTTCGTGTTCGACGTGTGCGGATGCGAGGCGGACTGGACGATGGCCTCGTTCGTCGACCGGGCCGTTGCCGCGATCGACGAGCGGATCGGCGACCGGCACGCGGTGTGCGGCTTGTCGGGTGGTGTGGACTCCGCGGTGGCCGCGGCCCTCGTCCATCGCGCGATCGGCGACCGCCTGACGTGCATCTTCGTCGACACGGGCGTCCTGCGGAAGGGCGAGCGCGAGCAGGTCGAGCGGACCTTCCGCCAGCACCTCCACTGGCGCCTGGAGGTGGTGGACGCCAGCCAGGCGTTCCTCGCCGACCTGGCCGGGGTCGTCGACCCGGAGGAGAAGCGGCGCCGGATCGGGCATCGTTTCGTGGACGTGTTCGAGGTCGCCGCGGGGCGACTGGGGCGGGTCGAGTTCCTCGTGCAGGGGACGCTCTATCCAGACGTCATCGAGTCGCGCTCGGTCCACGGGCCATCGGATACGATCAAGACGCACCACAACGTCGGCGGCCTGCCCGAGACGATGCGCCTGGAGGTCGTCGAGCCGCTGCGCGAGCTGTTCAAGGACGAGGTCCGGCAGGTGGGCCGCGAGCTGGGACTTCCCGAGGAGATCCTCGACCGGCACCCGTTTCCCGGCCCGGGACTGGCGATCCGCGTGCTCGGGGAGGTCACGCCGGAGCGGCTGGACGTCCTGCGCGAGGTCGACGCGATCTACCTCCAGGAGATCCGCGCCGCTGGCCTGTACGACGCCATCTGGCA
>CAZCZH010000140.1:0-6951 GCA_964502985.1 uncultured Gemmatimonadales bacterium | reverse complement strand
TCCGTCACGGGGTTCGGGGGTACGGTCGGAGCGCCGGGCCACCGGCGGTGTAGGTCTCTTCCTCGTCCCCGACGACGACGTTGATCGACAGCAGGTCGTTTCCCGCGGCGTCCCGGAACGGGCGCGCGCTCACGTACCGCTTTGCGTGCGGGAACCTGACCAGGTCCTCCCGCTCGAGCAGGTCCACGAGCCCTTCGCGGTCGAGCCCTTCGAGACCCGAACTCGAGACGAAGATCGTCACGCACGTCACCTGATCCTGGGCCCAGCACTCCAGGCGATACGGGCGACCGTCCGACAGCACCCCCTCTGTCCAGCCGATGTCGATGACGTCGTCGTCCGCCGTCTTGCGGAAGTTGGGCTCGAAGCCCGAGCGGTCGGGCCTGGGGAAATCGGGCGCGTTCACGGCCGCGGGGATAGCGGGGCGCGGGCCTCGGCGGGTTGCCCTGCGCAGCGATCCGTTTTGCGGAGCGCGAGCGCGTCGCCCTGCTCGACCGGGGGGACCTCAGACACCACAACCGACTCCACGATCGACTCGGTGGCCTGGTGCCGAACCGACGGCCCCGACGAGCGATCCGACGAGGGCCGCGACGACGATCGACAGCACGGATCCCAAGACGCAACACCGGATCGGTGAGCGCGCCGACACGGCGAAGGGGCTGCGGCGACGAGGAGGCCCGCCAGGATCGCGCGCGCCAGAGAGCGGAGCGGGGACGTCACGGGCCGGCGAGGAGACGGATCATCTCGACCCGCGGTACGCCGAAGGTCGGTTCCAGCCCGTCGAAGAACACGCCGTGCGCCACGACCGCCACGAACAGAGCTGCGCCGCCCATGAGCGATGCGACGCCGGCGAGGCTACGCCTCGAGCGGGTCGCGCGTGCGCCCACGACTACGGTTCGAGCGGCACGCGGGCCTCGGCGGGCTGGCCCTCGCGCCGGTCCCCGTTGCGGATCGCGAGCGCGTATTCGGGCTCGCCCGGAGGGACGATGAACAGGAGCACCCACCCTTCGGTCGTCTCGCCGTTCCAGTAGCCCTCCGCGTACTCCTCGTGCGTCAACCCTTCGAAAGTCCCGGCCTCCGCGCCAGAGGCCATCGCCTTGCGGTAGAGGTCCTCGCGAACGTAGCCGGCCAACCGGACGACCTTCCTTCCGGGCCCTCGCAGCCGCACTCCCTTGCGGAACATCCGCTCGCGCTGCTCTTGATACGGGTCGGAGACGAGCGACGCGTAGCCCGTCCCGTGGACCTGTCCCGGCGCCCGGGGATTCTCGACGGTCAGGTCGACGAACCGCCAGTCCGCTCCGGTCCCTCTCCAACGGCAGGCTCTCGGAGCGCCGCACCGTCAGCGAATAGTCTCCGATCGGAACCGGCTCGCCGCGCTCGACCGCGGCGGACGGACCGCTGCACGCCAGCAGGATCGCGGCCCAGCAGAGAGCGGCGATCCGACGACTCAACTCCCCTCCCGCCACAGCCCCAGGTCGACCGAGACCGCTCGCGGTTGGCCAGGCTGGGGATCGGGGTTCTCCACGACGAGCGTCGGCGAGGTCGCGTCCCGAAACACATGGAACACGACCGCCCAGTTGCGCCAGTCGTCGCTCACGGACATCGACATCAGCAGGTCCTTCGGCTCCGCCGTCACCGGCTGGCGACGGTCGCCGCGCTGGTCGACGACGGTCAGCCGGGACTCGAGGAACTTCTGGGCGAACACCCGCCGCTCCGCGGGTTCGAGCCCCGCCAGATCGCGCCAGTAGACATAGACCACGAGGTTCTTCTCGTCTTCGCGCGTACGGAAGACATTGACCGGCGGGGGTGGCTCGGGCCCCGGCTCCGCGCCCGTTACCTCCAGGACGTAGGGACCGACGGCGATCGGCTGGCCAAACGACGCCCGAGTCGCCTCGGGCTGCCCGCCGCACGCCTGGAGGGTGGCGACCACTATCGGCGCGAGGCTAGTGAATCTGACCCAGGAGCTGTCGCGCCTCATCGTGGGCCTTCCTGCCCTGCTGGAAGTTCTCGCGCGTCCCCGGATCGACGTCCGCCGAGCGCTTCCATCCGAGCGCCGGCGTGTACATCACCAGGGCCTCGAACACGGCCGCGTTGAACGCGCGCGTCCCGGCGTCGGGCCAGCGCACGACTTCGTCTCCCGGCCGCATCGAGCGGAAGTCCCGCGCCATCCGCGTCTGGTGGACGAGCCCGCGCAGCCGGCCGTACGCGATGCGGGCCCGGTCGCGCGCCGCGTCGTCGCCGGCCAGGAACTCCTCGAGCGGGGGACGCAGCGAATCGAGCGCGGCCACGATCTCCGTCGCGCAGGGGGCGTAATCGGCCGCGTGGACCATCTCCATCTTTCCTACGCGACCGCAGGCGCGGGAGGAACCGCTGGCCGATCCGCAGGCCCCCAGGACCATCGCCACGAATGCCTGACCGACGATGGAGTAGAATGCGAGACGCTTCATGCTGCCGTCTTCCAAGGGGTCGTGTACAATCCCCTCACAGTGCCAAGACTATCCCGTTCGGGCTGGCGATCGACTCTCACGCCCGCGTCCTCCTCTCTAACGACGGTTGGTCGCCGATGCAACGGGATTCTCCCGGAGCGGAGCGAACGCCGGGTCGCGTGGACCGCGCACCCACGCTAGCTTCGACGCCGATGTCGTCCCTCCCCGACAAGGAGTTCGAGCGCCTGGCCGTGCTCCACTCGATGGGCGCGCTGTCCGACGAGGAGGCCGAGCGCTTCCAGGCCGAGCGCCTGGCGCGCGGGGCCTCCGGCGAGCGCCTGGTGCGGGGCGTCGAGCGCGCGCTGCAGCGCGGCGGCCCGGAAGCTTCCCCGCGCGCGGGTCCCGACGAGCGCGCCGCGCTGGCCGCCGTGACCTCGCGCCCGCTGCCCCCGGACCGTGGGCGCGTGTGGCTCGTGGCGGCCGTGCTTCTGGCGGCGATCGGCGTCGGCGCCGTGGCGTGGGCCCTCTACGCGCGTCACGAGGGCGACCGCACGGCCGCGGCGCTTCGAGCGGCCGAAGCGCGCGCCGACTCCCTGGCCACGGTCGTCGCGCATCGCGAGTCGGCCCTCGCCGCGCGGCCCCGGATCGACGAGCTGGCCCCGCTCCTGGCGGCTCCCGACCTGACCGTGACGCTCCTCGCCGGATCGGACCCGAGCGTCAGCGGCCGGCTCCTGGCATCCGACGCGCGCGGCGCCCTGCTGGTGGCGTCCGGCCTGCCGGCGCTTCCCGAGGAGCGGGTCTATCGGCTCTGGCGGCAGGGTCGCACCGGCACCGAGGCGATCACCGATCTCGGCCGGGCCCCCGACGGCCATCTGTTCGCGCGCTTCTCGAGCACCGATTTCCTGGAAGGCGCGCGCGCCCTGACGATCGACGCCGAGGATCGCGCGGAAGGGACCACCCCCGGGGGCCCCCCCGTCCTCCAGGGCTGGGTCGGCGGCCGCTGAGGCTCGCTGGTCGAGCGCCGGGAGCGGGTCTAGGTTGTGCCCACGCGACCGCGCCGGGGTGGCGGAACTGGTAGACGCGCCGGACTCAAAATCCGGTGGCCGCGAGGCCGTGTGGGTTCGATTCCCTCCCCCGGCACCATTCCCCCGACGCGCGTGTTGACTCCCCGCCCACGCACCTGCACCTTGTGTGCCTCGATGCGTCGGTTGACTCTCCTCGGGCTGCTCGTCCTCACGTCCCTCGGCCTGCGTTGCGCGCAGAACTCGCAGAAGGCCGCCCTCGACGAGCCGGCCACACCGCGCGGGACGCTCGAGCGTCAGCCGTACCTCGTCACCGTGACGGATTCCTCGGCCGTGGTCCGCTGGCGGACGATCGCCCCGGACCAGCCCGGAATCCGTTTCTGGGCGGACGGCGACACGGTGACCGGCAAGGTCGCGGAGACCGGCCGGGACCAGACGTTCGAGATGCTGCACCTCGACCCGGCGACCAAGTACACCTACCAGATCCAGCTCGGCGACACGCTGTGGTCCGACGCGGTCGAGTTCGAGACCTTCCCGGAGCCCGGCTCGCGCGACGCGTTCACGTTCCTGGTGCTCGGGGACTCCGGCACGCACAACGAATCGCAGCTCGCGCTGGCCCGACCGCTGAACGAGGAGAAGGCCGCGTTCATGATCCACGTCGGCGACCTGGCGTACACCGACGGCACGGACCGCCAGTTCACCGACAACTACTTCGACGTCTACGCCCCGCTGCTGAAGCGAACGCCGGTCTTCCCGTCGCCCGGCGACCACGATCTGCGGACCCAGGGCGGAAAGCCGTACATCGACGCGCTCACGCCCCCGGGGGGGCGGAACTCGGGCTCCCCGCTGTACTACTCGTTCACCTACGGCAACGCGCGCTTCATCTCGCTGTTCTCGAAGCCCGAGGGAGAGAAAACGACCGCCGAGGGCGGGCTGATGACCGACCCGTCGAGCGAGCAGTACCAGTGGCTCCTGCGCCAGCTGTCGGCCGCGCGCAACGACCCGGACATCGATTGGATCTTCGTCTTCTTCCATCATCCGCCGTACAGCGCCTCGACGGGCTTCGGCGGACACGGCTCCGACCTCACGATCCGCCGCACGATCAGCCCGCTGATGGACGGCTACCGGGTGCCTTTCGTGTTCAACGGCCACGACCACGACTACCAGCGCTCCAAGCCGATCCGCGGCAACCAGGTCGTCGACGACGGCGAGGGGACGGTCTATCTGGTTTCGGGCGGCGGCGGCGGCCGCTGGACGTTCCGCGGGACGGGTGCCGACTGGTTCTCGGCCTTCACCCAGCAGATCCACGAGTTCGTGCGGATCAAGATCGATCACTATTCGCTGAGCCTGGAGGCGGTGAACGACCGGGGCGACGTGTTCGACAGCTACGAGATGTCGATCCCCGACGAGTACCGCAAGCCGGCCGTCGACGAGCGCGAAGCGGCACCTCTCAGCCTGCAGCCGACCGTGGAGGGCCGATCCGAGGCCGCTCCCGACAGCGCTGCGACCCCGAGCGCCACGACGGGTGGCTCCAACCCGCGCTGAGCCCTAGTTGAGGCGCGGATCGCTCGGCGCGCGCTCGCGGAAGCGCTCCGCGGCGACGTGCGCGCCGATCTGATCGGCCATGGTCCGGGCCACCGCCTGGCCGCGCTCTCCCATGTCGTCGAGGTCCAGCAGGGCCTGTTTGACGTGGACGCCGGCTCGCAGCAGATCCGCCGCCCGGTTGACGAGGGCGGGATACGGCAGGGCGTCTCCCAGCAGGTCCCCCGGAACGTCCCCACCCAGAACGAGTTCGCCGTAGCGCCGGGCCGTAAGGAGGAGCTCGGCCTTGCCCTCGGCGACGCGTGGATCCTGGAGGTCGGGCAATGTCTCGGCGAGCACTTCGAGCTCGGCCGCGAAGTAGCGTGCCGGGCGCTCGCGCAGGCGCCCGACCGCGATCCGTGCCAGACCCCGCAGGACGATCTTCCAGCGACCGTCCCCGAACGGCTCGGCGACCTCGATCCGACCCACCGAACCGATCCGATGGATGGCCGGCGCGGCGCCGGGCGGCCGCTCCTCGCGCGCCAGCGTCATCGCGATCAGGCGTTCCTCGCCGAGCGCATCCTCGACCATCCCGCGGTAGCGTGGCTCGAACACGTGGAGCGGCAGGAAGGTGTGCGGAAAGAACACCACGCTCGACAGCGGGAAGACGGGGACTTTCACCGCGGGCCGGCCGGGTCCGGGCACGGCCTGGCGTTCACGGCGCTGGGCGAGCTCGCGCGGTATCGGGCGGCGAGCCGGGCGGCGGGCCTTCGGGGATAGGCGCCGGGGCGGGCCGTCCCACGGTCCGCGTCAGGTGCACCAGGCCGTCCAGGTCGACCAGCGCCCGGGCGACCAGATCCACGTAGGTCTCCCGACCCTCCGCCCCCTCGACGGGCTCGGCTTCGGGCAGCGTGTCGGCCTGTCCCACGGCGACCCCCGCCGGAACGGTGACTGCCGTGTTCCCCGTGATCAAGGTCCGCTGACGATCGGCCTCGTTGGAGGCGCGCCCGCCGGTGGGCTCGGGAGCCGGCGCCGGCGGCAGCGGAGCGAGACGCTCCTCGGCCTTCTCCAGATCCGCCTGGACCCGTGTCAGTACGGCCCGCACGGAATCCGCACGGGCACCGAGAAACGGCGGAACGGGGGCCCCGGCCAGCGAGTCGACCCGCGCGCGGAATCCCGTCACGAGCTCGGCCGACAGGGTCTCGTCGGCGTCGGCCACGGCCTGCTCGAGCCCACGCGACCAGACGACGAGTCGGGCCAGTGCCGGCCAGTCGCGGAGCAGGGCCCCCTCGTCCGAACGGTAGCCCGCCGGATCGATGTAGCGCGGCGCGAAGCGCTCGGGCCCGGCGCCGCCAGGCGGGCTCACCTGGGCCGCGGCCGGAGCGACGGCCACGGCCAGTCCGCCGAGGGCGCCCACCAGGACCCATCGGGCGAGGGGCAAACTTTTTTGTCGCATGTGGGTATACCCTACCGGTCGAGGGAACGGCGGGTCAAGCTTGGACCCGACCGCGGCTCCGCGGCTCGTTTGGTACCCGGTTGACGGTTGGAAGTTCAGGCTGTATAATTTCGTGATCGATAATTTCGGGTGGATTATGTCCTTTTGGCGGGTAGCGAAGGGAAGACAGGCATAGGTATGGCGAAGAAGCGCAGAAAGACTTCGAACATGTCTCTCGGCACCGGATCGGACAAGGTGGACGAGGGGGCCCTGGCGCTGTATCTGGAGGACATCAAGAACCATCCCCTCCTGTCGCGCGCCGAGGAGGCCGAGCTCGCGCGTCGGATCCGCGACGGGGACCAGCTCGCGCTGGAGAAGCTCGTCCGGTCGAACCTGCGGTTCGTCGTCTCGGTGGCCAAGAAGTACCAGAATCTCGGCATGAGCCTTCCCGACCTGATCTGCGAGGGGAACGTCGGGCTGGTGCGCGCGGCGCAGAAGTTCGACGAGACCAAGGGCGTCAAATTCATCTCGTACGCCGTGTGGTGGATCC
>CAZCZH010000139.1:0-7053 GCA_964502985.1 uncultured Gemmatimonadales bacterium | reverse complement strand
CGCCAGGTCGGGCACCGTCCCCAGGGCGACCAGCTGGACCAGGGTGTACAGCGCCGTGACCATGAGGATCATCGTGATCAGGGCGAACGGAACGTCGCGCCGCGGGTTCTCGTACTCCCCCGCCGCAGCGGCGGTGTTCTCGAAACCGGCGTAGGCGAACAACAGGAGCAACGACGCCTCGCCGAGGCTCCCCAGGTGCGGTACGGGCATCGGGACGATGCGCGACCAGTCGATGGCGAATACGCCGACGGCGATCAGGAACACGAGCGGCACGACCTTGGCGACGACCAGCACGACGGCCGTCCGCGCGCCCTCCTTGACCCCGACCACGTTGATCCAGGTCAGCGCCGCGAGGGGGACGGCGATGACCACGGCCCGCACCAAGCCCGTCGTCGCCGCGGGCCACAGGAAGCCCAGCGCCTGGGCGAAACCGTTGGACAAGGACGCCGCCGACGCGATCCGCGCCAGCCACGTCATCCAGCCGACCTCGAAGCCGACGAAGTCGCCGAACGCCTCCCGCGTGTACAGGTAGCCGCTGCCGGGCTCGTCGAAGTAGCTGGCCGCCTCGGCGAAGCACAGGACGAGGAGCGCCACGGCGGCCCCGGCCACGACCACGGCCCACAGGCTGGCCGGCCCCAGGAGGGCCGCCGCCGCCGCGGGCAACAGGTACACGCCGCTCCCCAGGACGTCGTTGAGCGCGAGACCGACGATCTCCCAACGCCGGACGACGCGCCGCAGGGCTGGCCCCGAGGCGGTGGCCACACGCGCGGCGCTCATTCGGGCTCCCCCGCGTCACGCGCCTCGAGCATCTCGGCCAGGAGCGCCTCGACCTGGGTACGGCTCGGCCGCGGACGGGGCGCGGCGCCGGCGTCGGCGTCACCGCCAGTTCCCGTTCCGCGCGGCCTGGTGGACCAGCGGCGGTAGAACGCCATCGCGCCCAGGGCGGTGAAGCCCAGCTCGCGGGCCGGACCCTGCACCTCGCGGTCCGACGAGACGACCCACGTCGAGTCGGCGCGGCCCGCGTACGGCCCCCGCATCAACGCGCGGATGCGCTCGTCCGCCGTCTCGCCGCCGGTGAAGACGACGCGCAGGAGCGCCGGCGACCGGGCCGCGCGCCGCGCCCGGGTGCCGTCCCACACGAGGACGACCTCGGGTGCCGCGTGGGCCCGGGCGGTGCCGCCCAGCCAGCGCTCGAGCGCTACGCGCGCGGGAGCCAAATCGGCCCCCCGCGGCGCGAAGCGCGGGATTGCGTGCAGGAGGTTGTAGCCGTCGATCAGGACGGCGCGAGGAGCCGTCGCGGTCAGTTCGCCGCGCCCGCTCCGGACGGCACCTGGGCGCCGGAGGCCGTGGCCACGCCCGACCCCGCCGCGCGGCTGGCCTGGCGCTCCTTGCCGGCCAGGCGGAAGAGGTCCGCCAGCGTGTCGGCTTGGGTCAGCAGGTCGACGGCCTTGGACAGGGGCAGGTCGGCCTTCATGACGGCCTGTCGCGCGGCGCCCTCGCCGTGGTACTGGCTGATCAGCGTGTAGCGCAGGTAGTCACGGATGTAGCCCCCCTCGGCCCCGTACGCCGCGTCGGTATAGTCTATGTGCTTGTCCTCTGCCAGGTAGGTCTTGAAGTCGTCCATCACCTCGTCTGTCGGCGCGTAGTCGCGCGCGATCGCGGGATGCGACGAGTGGAATCGGACGGCGTAAGAAAAGAACGCGTTCTTGCGGAACATCTCGTTGAGCAGCGCCTTGGACGCGTCGGCCAGCTCCTGACCCCGGATGACGACGTCCGGCGTGACCCCGCCACCACCGTACACCGTGCGTCCCATGTCGGTGCGGAACACCAGGCTGTCGGGGATCTCCTCGTGCTCACTGGCGTCCAGTGCCCCGACTTCGACCGGGACGGCGATCTCGTCGAAGTCCACGGTGAGGTTCTCGTCGCGCTGTATGCTGCGCCCGCTGGGCGTGTAGTAGCGCGCCGTGGTGAGTTTCAGGAAGTACCCTTCGTCGAGCGGGAAAAGGCTCTGCACCAACCCCTTGCCCCACGTCGTCTGCCCGACGAGCAGGGCTCGATCATGGTCCTGCAGCGCGCCGGCCAGGATCTCGCTGGCCGAGGCCGACGAGCGATCCACGAGCAGGATCACGGGATGCGTCGAGAAGTCGTCGTTGTCACGCGCCGAGAAGCTCCGGTCGGAGTCGGACATGCGCCCCCGGGTCGACACGATCTCGACGCCCTTCGGCAGGAACAGGTCGCTGACCTCGATGGCCTGGTCCAGCAGACCTCCCGGGTTGCCCCGCACGTCGAGGATCAGCGCGCGCATTCCCTGCTTCTCCAGATCCCGGACGGCTTCCCGGACCTCGTCGCGGCTGTGCTCGCTGAACTGGGTGAAGCGTACGTAGCCGATGCCGTCCCGCAGCATGAACGAGTACGGCACCGAGGACAGCGTGATGGCCTGCCGCACGACGTCCGCCTCGAACGGCTCGTCGAGCCCCTCGCGGGCGATCGTCAGGTGAACCTTCGAGCCGCGCGGTCCACGCAGCTCCTGCACGGCCTTCTCCTCGCTCCAACCCTTGGTCGGAGAGCCGTCGACCTGGACGATCCGATCGCCGGCGCGCAGGCCGGCGCGGTACGCCGGGGTGCCCTCGATCGGGGCCATCACGGTCAATACCTGGTCGACGATGTCGATGCGGATCCCGAGGCCCTCGTAGTTGCCCTCGGTGTGGATCTTGAGATCCTTGTAGTCGTTCGGCGACAGCAGCTGGCTGTACGGGTCGAGCGACATCAGCATCCCGTCGAGCGCGCGCATGTACAGGCTGTCGGCGGGGATCGAGTCGACGTACTTGTCGGTCACCTGATGGATCGTCTCGTTGAGCAGTTTGATCGCCTGGTAGGGATCGTCGTTGCTCGACGCCGACAGGTCGTCGTAGATGATGCCGCCCGTCAGCAGGGCCAGAACGAACAGCACCAGGAACAGGCTTCCGAAGCGTCGACTGATCATGCCCTCTCCGTCCTTGGCTTGCGTCGCGCGAGCAGGATCCCGACCCGCTCGCGGATCGCCTCCTGGATCGCTCCGATGGACTGCCTACCGTCCAAAACGCAGAATCGTTCCGGTTCGTTCAGTGCCAGCCGCCGATATCCATCCCGGACCCGCCGGTGGAACGCTTCGCCGGCCCGCTCGAGGCGATCCGGCGGATGCTCGCGGCGGCGATCCGCGTCCTCGACCGGCACGTCGATCAGGATCGTGAGGTCCGGCTCCAGGTCCCGCGTGGCCCAACGATTCATGGCCGCCACGCGGTCCGGATCGAGACCCCGGCCGTGGCCCTGATAGGCCACCGACGAGTCGCCGTAGCGATCCACGACGATCACGCGACCGGCGTCCAGCGCGGGCCGGACGATCTCGGCCGCCAGCTGCGCCCGGGCGGCCAGGAACAACGCGAACTCGGCCTCGGGCGCGAGATCCTCGGGGGCGGATTCGAGCAGGAAGCGGCGCACGACTTCGCCCGTCGCGGTCGTCCCGGGCTCGCGGGCCACGGTCACGGCGTGGCCGGCCTCCTCGAGCCATTCGGCGAGGAGCGAGAGCTGGGTCGACTTGCCACTCCCCTCTCCCCCCTCGAACGACACGAAGAGGCCGCCCGACTGGCCGGCGGGAACGTCGCTCACCGGTCCGAATATCGTCCCCCGGGCGGGGGAACTCAAGGCGTTGAGGGGCCCGGTCCTCCCCGACGTGCCTCGGCGACCGGCTCAGTCGGTCGGGGCGGACTCGAACAGTAGCCATCCGTCGGGGTCGAGGAGCATCTCGTCGACGGTTCCCGGCACGTCGATCGACGCCGAGGCCCCGTCCAGCTCGACGGTCTCCCGGCTCTCCCCCTCCGGACCGCTCAGGGCCAGGTCGACGGCCAGCCGGTACGGCCGGCCAGGCTGGACCTGGCGCAGGTGGACGCGCGTCCCGCCGCCCGGGGCGGGCCCCGTGTCGACCGCCAGGACGGGGTGGCCCGCGCGTTCTACCCACTGGTCGAAGAACCAGCCCAGATCCCGCCCGGCGGCGTCTTCCATCACGCGGCGGAAGTCGGCCGTCCAGGCGTTGCCGTCGCGCAGCGTCGCGTAGTAATTCCGAACACCGGAGAAGAACGCGTCGTCACCCACCAGGCGGCGCAGCATGTGAAGCACCCAGGCGCCCTTCTGATAGTTGTAGGCGTTCAACAGGGCCTCGTAGCCGCCGGGCCCGACGCCCGGGGCGTAGATCGCCCCCGGTCCGGCCGAGTCCGCCTCGAGCACGGCCTCGGCGTAGCCCCGCATTCGGCGTGCCAGTTCGACCGGCCCGCGACCGGTCGAGCCGCCGTGAAACTCGAAGAACACAGCCGCGAAGTAGTCGGCGAACCCCTCGGAGAGCCAGAGGTGGTTCCAGTCCTTCTCGGTGACCGCGTCGCCGAACCATTGGTGCACGGTCTCGTGGGCCACGAGCTTCGTGCGCTGATCGCGCGCCGCGCCCTCGACGGCGGCGCCCTCGGCAAGCGACGTGGCGATCGTCTCGTCGTCGTAGAAGATCGCGCTCGGGTTCTCCATCCCACCGAACTTCGTCGATGACTGGACGTGTGCCAGCTTCTCGTAGGGATACGGCCCCAACAACGAGTCGTAGAAACCGAAAATCTCGACCGAGCGGCCGAAGGCCGCCTCGGCGGCCGCCGAGTCGCCGACGAACGCCCAGTGGCTGACCGGGACGCCATGCACCTCGCCGGCGGAAGTCACCGCGAAATCGGCGGCCCCCAGCACCATCCCGTAGACCGGGATCTGAGCCGATTCGACCCATCGCGTGCGTGCCCGACCGTCGCCCAGCTCGACGCGTTCGACGAGACGCCCGTTGGCCACGATCTCGAGCGTCGCGGGGGCCACGACCTCGATCGACGCCGTCGCCTTGTCCGCCGGGTGATCGATCGAGGGAAACCCTTGATGGGCCCGGTCGGCCCAGTTGTCGGCGAAGACGCGCGCGCCCGTCGACCCGCCGGAGAACACCAGCCCGTCGGTGGGCGAGCCTCGATACCAGACGTCGACCTCGGCGCGCGTCCCGGGCGGGACGGCGAGGCCGGTCACGACGAGCGAGTCACCGGCCCGCTCTACGCCGACCCGCGCGCCGCCGACCCGCGCGCTATCGACCGTCATGGCGGCCGCCAGGTCGAGCCGGATCCGCGTCACCTCCAGCCCCACGGCCTCGAACAAGAGGGCCGTGCGACCCACGACCGCGGCTCGATCGGGATCGACGGCGACGCGCAGGTCATAGTGCAGGACATCGACATCGGGCTGGCGCGGGTATCCGTCGGCCGGAAGAGACGGCACGCCGACCTGGCCCCGGCCCGCCGCGGCGCACGCGACGACGGCGATTCCCGCGAGCACCAGGGTTCGCGCGGACATCGCGGCTACTCGGTGTAGTACTCGATCCCGAGATGCGTGATCTGTTCTTCGCCCATCAGGTGCCGCAGCGTGTTCTTGAGCTTCATCAGCTGGATGAACAGATCGTGCTCGGGATACAGACCCCGTCCGTGCATCGGGCTCTTCCAGTAGAACGAGAGCCACTCCTGAATGCCGTCCATCCCGGCCCGTGCGGCGAGATCCAGGAACAGCGCCAGGTCGAGAACGATCGGCGCGGCGAGGATCGAATCGCGGCACAAAAAGTCGATCTTGATCTGCATCGGGTAGCCGAGCCACCCGAAGATGTCGATGTTGTCCCAGCCCTCCTTGTTGTCCCCCCGCGGCGGATAGTAGTTGATCCGCACGACGTGCGAGATGTCGCCGTACAGCTCGGGATAGACCTCGGGCTGCAGTATGTAGTCGAGCACGCCCAGCTTGGACTCTTCCTTCGTCTTGAAAGACTCGGGGTCGTCCAGCACCTCGCCGTCGCGGTTCCCCAGGATGTTGGTCGAGTACCAGCCCCGCACGCCCAGCATGCGCGCCTTGAAGCCCGGCGCCAGGATCGTCTTCATGAGGGTCTGGCCGGTCTTGAAGTCCTTGCCGGCAAGCGGCACTCCGTTGTCCTCGGCGAGCTGCATCAGGGCGGGGACGTCGGCCGACAGGTTCGGCGCTCCGTTGGCGTACGGGATGCCCGACTTGATCGCGGCATAGGCATAGACCATCGACGGAGGAATCGACTCGTCGTCGTCGTCCAGCGCCTTCTCGAACGCCTCGATCGACTGGTGGGCATCGGTCGGGCGCAGGAACACCTCGGTCGAGCCGCACCACACCATGACCAGCCGGTCGCAGGCCTTCTCTTCCCGGAAGCGGGCGATATCGGCGATCAGGCGGTCGGCCCACTCGCGCTTCGAGCGGCTTTCGATGACGTGCGTCCCATGGAGCTTCTTGACGTAGCGCTGGTCGAACGCGCCGGGCATCGGCTCGATCTGCTGCAGGAAGTCACGCAGCCCCTCGACCTGACCGCGCTCCAGGACGCCCGCGTTCAGGGCCGATTCGTAGGCGTCGTCGGCGAACACGTCCCACGCGCCGAACACGAGCTGGTCGAGCCCGGCCAGCGGGACGAACTCACCGATCCGCGGGACGCGGCGCTCAGGGCGCCCGCCGAGTCGGATCGTCCCCATCTGCGTCAGCGAGCCGAACGGCCGCGCCAGCCCCCGACGCACGGCCTCGACGCCGGCGATGAACGTCGTGGCCACGGCGCCGAGCCCCGGCAAAAGAACGCCCAGCCGACCCCCGGGCGAAGCGATCGGGGTCGGCTCGGGGCGGACCTGCTCCAGTGGCCGGGGTCCCTTCCTGGCATGCTCGTTCGGCGTGGCGTCCAATCGACCTCGTCCGGTTGACGTTTATCGGTCGCCGCGCGGCGCCGGCTCCGCGAGCGGCACGCCCCGCGCGACCCGGTATACCGAGTAGATCCTCTCCAGGGCGGTGAAGTTCGCCAGAACGGCGATGATCCCCACCGCCAGGAGCACGGGAGCGTACTGCCAATCGGGGTTGATCGCCCGCGCTACGGGAATCAGCAGTCCGCCCAGCCCGAGCAGTACGACACGCTCGGGACGCTGCATCGTGCCCACTTTGCACTCGACGCCGAGCGCCTCGGCGCGGGCC
>CAZCZH010000138.1:0-7111 GCA_964502985.1 uncultured Gemmatimonadales bacterium | reverse complement strand
AACGGGGACGACACACCGGCGCTGTCGACCACCGACAGGCTGTCGGTCGGAAGGGACATCTGGGGCCGACCGAACACCGCGCGCCCTTCGAGGTCGCTCGAGGAAGGAACCTGCCCGAGGAGCGGAGCGGCCCCCACCGTGACGGCCAGCAAACCGCAGATCAAAGCCGCGGCATACGCTACGACCCGGTCGGCTGACTTCGCGTCGAATCGATCCGTCATCGGTTCCGATCCTAACCATGTCGTGTGGAAGTGTCCCCCGCCGGATTCTCGTCCGGTCGGGAGCTACGCGCGACGGCGGGCTGGCTGGCGCGTCGCCACCGCCTCCATCAAGGCCTCCCGCAGGCTGCCTTCCTCGCCGGTGACGGTATCGCGGCGGAGCCGCTCCAGGACCCGATCCAGTCGCCGGCCCACGACTCCGTTGGGTCCCAGGACCAGGATCTTGCTGTGCTCGGTCGGAAGAAGGGCCTCCTCCGGGCTGTACAGCTCTTCGTGGAGCTTCTCGCCAGGCCGCAGCCCGGTGAAGACGATGTCGACGTCCTCGTAGGGGCGCTTGCCGGCCAGCGTGATCAGACGTTCGGCCAGCTCGACGACCCGCATCGGCTCGCCCATCTCCAGGATGTAGATCTCGCCACCGGCTCCCATCGCCCCGGCCTGCATGACGAGTTGCACGGCCTCCGGGATCGTCATGAAGAACCGGCTCGCCTCCGGATGGGTCACGGTCAGCGGCCCCCCGGAGCGAAGCTGCCGGCGGAAGATCGGCAGGACACTTCCCACGCTCCCCAGGACGTTTCCGAACCGGACGGCGATGAAGTGCGTCCGACTGTCGCGATTGCGCTCCACCATGAGCATCTCGGTGAGACGCTTCGTGGCTCCCATGACGTTGCGCGGGCGGACGGCCTTGTCGGTCGAGACGAGCACGAAACGCCCCACCCCGTGCCGCTCCGCGGCGCCCATCAGCTCATGCGATGCCAGCACGTTGTTGCGCACCGCCTCGACGACGCTCGTCTCCATCATCGGGACATGCTTGTACGCCGCGGCATGGTAGACCAGCGAGGGCTTCCAGCGCGACAGGGTGCGCTCGACGAGCGCCCCATCCCGGATGTCCCCGATCACCGGCACTACGCGAGTGATGCCGGTTTCGCGCTCGCGCAACTCGCGATGGATGTAGAACAAGCCGCTCTCGTTCCGATCGAGGAGGATCAACGTGCGCGGCTCGAAGCCCATCGCCTGGCGCGCCAGCTCGCTGCCGATGGACCCCGCGGCTCCCGTGATGAGAACCGTCTTGCCGCCGATTTGCCGACCGATCTGGCTGAGATCGAGCTCGACCGGCTCGCGTCCCAGCAGGTCCTCGATCTCGACCTCGCGAAATTGCTGAACCGATACCCGCCCGGCGATCAGGTCGCCCGCCGCCGGAAGGACCTTGAAGCGCAGGTCGGTCGACGCGCAGCGATCCAGGATACGCTGCAGCTGGCGACCCGTCGCGGAGGGAATGGCGATGAGCACCTCCTCGATCTCGTGGCGCTCGACCCAGGTCTGGATCTCGTCGGTCGAGCCCAGGACGGGAATCCCGTGAATCGTCCCGCCTCGCTTGCGCTCGTCGTCGTCGATCAGACCAACGACCTCCAGCTCGAGCCGCGGATTGTGCCGGATCTCGCGTACGGCCTGCTCGCCGGCGGCGCCCGCACCCACGATCAGCACGCGGTGCGCCGCGCCGTCACCCGATCGCAACTGTGGAAAGAACTCCTCGCGCACGACGCGGACGCTCAGGCGAGCGCCACCGATCAGCACCACCGCCAGGACGGCGTTCATCAGCAGGACGGAGCGCGGCACGACGCCCCACGGAGACCACATGTGGAGCACGACGAACAGAACCAGCGCGGAGACGCCCGACGCGGAGACGATGCGCACCAGGTCGGCCGTGCCGGCGTAGCGCCAAAGGCCGCGATACAGGGAGAAATAGGCGAAGATCAACCCCTCGACGACGAGCACCGCCGGTAGAGTCCCCAGGAATACCTTCAGATACGCCCCGGGAAGGTCGAAATCGAACCGCAACAGGTAGGAACAGCCATAGGCGGCCGTGAACAGGCCTACATGCGCCGCCAGGGTGCACGCCCGCCGGTGGCGGTAGACGAATTCCACCAGATAGTTTCTGGATGCCATTATCCTCGGGTTCCCTTCCAAGGCTTCCGGAATGCAAGATGTGGACCCGAAAAGGCCGGACGCGCTCCACGCGAGTGTACCCCGGTGCGTGACACCGCTCTATTCGATCCCTTACGTTCGACTACGAGGTGGGTGCCGAGATGTCCGAAGCGAACTCTCCGATCGCCCTCAGTGAAGCGGCGCGGGATCGGATCCGACGCGCTCTGGCGAGCGCCGATCCACCGCGTCGGCATCTGCGGATCGAGGTCGTCGAGTACGACAGACGGTGGGACTATCGCATGCTCGGGCTGGCCGACGACGAGATCGCGCCGGAAGACGTGGTCTTCGAGCTGGGCGGCTTCAGCCTGGTGCTCGATCCGCGAAGCGCGCAGCGACTCGAGGGGGCCACGCTCCATTATCGAGAAAGCTTGGTAGAGAGCGGATTCGTGTTCGACAACCCGGCCGCGCCGGAAAGCCCGATCCTGCCGAGCGGTGCCCGTGACGATCTCGTGGGACCGGTCCCGGAGCGCGTACGTCTGCTGCTGGACTCCGAGATCAACCCGGCGATCGCCGCCCATGGCGGCCGCGTCGAGATGGTCGAGTACCGGGACGGGAAGGTCCTGCTGGCGTTCGGCGGAGGATGTCATGGATGCGGCCTCGTCGACGTGACGCTCAAGCAGGGCATCGAGCGCCGGATCCGCGAAGTCGTGCCGGAGGTCGTCGAGGTCGTCGACACGACCGACCACGCGACCGGCGCGAACCCGTATCTTTGACGCACGCAGGACCTCAGCGGAACCGATAGAAGTACGAGACCGACAGAGCTGCATCCCAGAAGGCGTCATCGCGGCCCGGCTCGTGGGCCACGTTACGCACGCCGCGCCGTCCGACGCGCAGGCGACCTTCCAGATTCCCATCGGCCCCCGTTGCCCAAGCCTCGACCCCTAGACGCCATTCCCTCTGGACTACACCACTGGGGAACGAAGGGTTTCCTGCCGTCGTGACGCTCTCCAGCGTTCGCACGTCGCGTTCCCCTTCGCGCCGCAGGAGCCCCTCCAGCGAAACGCGCGCCGTGGGGCGGATCCACCTCTCGAGCCACACCTGCGCCTGGTCCGCGTCCGGGCCCAGGGAGCTTCCGAGTGGGACGCCGAAGGTAGTCCAGTTCGTATTGAGCCCGCGGTGGAGATAGGTGAACACGTCGACACGGGTGTACTCGCCCCCTACCGTGACGCCCTGCACCTCGAAAGGGTCGGCCCATTCGCCGCCCAACCGCCACGCCAGCTGGTTGCCTATCCGCCGGCGCTTCGCCGCGTCGAGGAACAGCTCCTGGACGAAGAGGTCGGCGTACAGCCGGGAGGCCCCCGGACCGCTGTATATCCCCTGGAGGTCGGCCACGAGGTTGACGTCGGCGACGTCCGATTCATCGCGCTCCTCCTGGGTGGCGTAGAACGGCAGCAGCGGATTCAGATAGCGGAATTCGACGCCGCGATCGACCCCCGTCACCAGCGACGCCTCCGTCAGGGCCAGCTGGAGGTCGTCGCGCGGACGCCAGTCGAGGCGATGCAGATACAGCGTCCGGGAGACATCCAGCGCCACGGGCTCCCCATCGGCCGGCCGCGAGCCGGGAATCGCGTCCCCGTTCTCGTCCAGCGCGCGATTCGGACGCTCTCGGCTGAGCTGCGCGACCATCGCGGTGAAACGCAGCCGGTCCCCGCCCAGATCGAGGCGCACCTGATCCAAGGCCGGGATGGAGTCCGACAGCACCAGGGTCGATCCCCGGCCCGGACCGAGCGAGCGCTGGAGCCGACCCACCGTTACCTGAATCGGTCCCGCGGCGACCGTCGCGTAGCCATCGAGCACCTCGAACGCCGCCTCGGACCCCCGGATCCCGAAACGCGTCCTGCGGGTCGGATCGTTGCGGATCTCGCTGTCCACGACGTAGCGCCACGCCAGGGCCAGCCTCCCCTTCCAGTCGGCGGCGAAGTCGTGCCGCGCGATGAATCGAGTCGCCGGACGCCCCGAATCGGCGTCGAAGGCGGGCGCACGAAAGGGGGGATCGAACGACGCGTTCCGAGTGCTCCAGAAGCCCTGAAACTCGGCCCCCACGCGGTTGTAGACGGAGACATCCTCGTCTTCCCCCCCGCCGGAGGCGGCCTCGATCCGCTCCAGCCAGGCGGTCTCCAGGCCCGTGAGGGGACCGCGCGCCGCCGCCGCGACCAGGGAGTCGATTTCCGCCTCCCGCCAGGGACGATCGGCCAGCCATACGACGCGCGAGAGGTCGGGGCGGCGCAACAGGAGAGCCTCGAGCAACGGCATGCGCGGATCGTCGAGCGGCACCGCTCGCAGGCCCTGGGCCCGGGCGATTCCGGCGCTGCACCCCATGCCCAGGCAGGCCAGGAGCGTCGCACGCCGCGCACGACGGATCATCTCAGAGCGCATGCACCCAGCGGCCCGTCAGCGTCAGGTACAGTTCCGCGTCCAGCGGATTGCCGGTTTCCCCGGGCACGTTGCCCAGGCGCTTCACCCGGCCGCCTGTCAGGCGCGCCCCCGCCTCCCACCCCGCCGGGTCCAGGTACTGCACTTCGAGGCCACCCAGCCAGCTCCGCTCCACTGGCCCGCGCGGCGTGGGCTGCGGCGCTCCGACGCCCTGCAGGTCCTCGTCGGACGAGATGCGACCGATTCCGCGCTCGCGGAACGACACCCGGGTCATCCAGCGCAACACCCCTTCTCCCAGCGGACGCGCATCGCTCACCTCGAGGAGGAGGCGCTGGTTGTCCGGGCCGAGGAACGAGCCCAGCGGCGTCTCGTCCGCTCGCCAGTTGGTGTTCAACCCCCGATGCAGGTACAGGAAGTGCTCCAGCCGCACCGCCTCGAGCTGCAGGGTGAACCCGCGCCGGCCGAATGCGTTCCGCCACTCGACCCCCTGCTGGAATCCCTGGACGTTGGAGCGACGGCCGAGGAAGCCGCGCACGATCTCGAGGGGGTTCTTGTCGAGGAACACCTCGTTCGCGAAGTATTCGCCGTACAGGCTCACACCGGCGCCGACGCGCAGGCGATATTGGACCCCGGCGCCCAGGTTCACGTCGCGCTGGTGGACCCGGTCGCTCTCGTTCTGCACGGCGTAGTACGGCAGGAGCCCGGTGGCGTAACGCAGCTCCAGGTGCCGGTCGACCCCCGTAACGAGGGCCATCTCCTGGAACCCCAGATCGAGGCGGTCGCCGGCCCTCACGTCGACCCGGTGGCCGAACAGGTAGCGGTCGACCAGCGGCTTCTCGTCCGCCGCGGGTGTCGAACTGGGAATCGTGTTTCCCGCCGCGTCCATGGCCCGATTCGCGCGCTCGTCGGGCAGGAACACGGTGAACAGGGTGATCTGGACCGGAGCCGCCCGCAACCGCGCCAGGACACCGTCCAGCGAGGGCCCGCCGGCCGTCAGGCCGAGCCCGTGCACCGGCCCGCTCCCCCATTCGACCGGGTAGCGGCCCCCGGCCACCAGGAAGCGGTCGCTCTGCCACAGCAGGTACGCGGATCGGACGTCGCCCGCCGGATCGTCACGCCGGATTCGATAGTCGAAGCGGTTGCGCGAGTTCGTCGTGGCGCGTGCGTCGAGGACGGCGGAAACGCGTCCCGGGAGCCAGCTCCACGTAACCCGAGCGCCCGCCTCGAGCGCGAGGTCCGGGTCCCCCATCCCATCGCGCGGACGAGTCGAGAGGAACGCCGGATCGAGCTCGAAGCCCCCGGCCGCCGCGCGCACGGCGACGCGTGGCTCGACCTCTAGGATGAACGCCCCCGAAGCCCGGCCATCGGACGACCGCCGAACGCGCCTTCGCAGGACGTCGGCGATGCGCGCAGCGGCCGGATCCCGGTCCGCGTCCGGTGAACCCGCCTCGCTCAAGACTCGGCCCATGTCCGCCGTCGTCCACGGCTTCGCCAGTGGAACCTCGACGCGCTCCGCGGAGGGCGCGATTCGATCGACCAGCTCATAGACCAGGCGCTCCTCCCCGGGATCGACGAGGCGCAGGGCCTGACCCCGCGCGACCCCGACCGCGCCCACCGACAGGGCGAGCGCCGCGAGGGGCGCCTGGATCCACCGTCGCGCGATGATGCGCCCGCCTCTCGTCAGCATGCCCCACGTAAGAAAGGGCGGCCACCGCGGATGGGGGCCGCCCTTGCGCATTCGATTCGTCTGTCGCGCCGCCGACCGACCGACGGCGTGTTGGTGGAACCTAGAGCTCGATCTGGACCAGCTCGTCCTGATCCTGCTTCTTTCGCTTCAGCACCATCTGCTCGTAGTACTCGCGGACCATCTTCGCCTCACGGGCCGCCTTCTTGGCCGCCAGTCGCTCCTCGTGTGCGTTCTGCGGGCCCTCGCCACGATCGCGGACCCGAGCCGCGTCCTCCTCGTCGACACTCAGCGCGTGCTCGTAGTTCTCGAGCGGAACCTCCTTGCCGCCGGCGAAGATCTCGTGGCGGCCGTGCTCCTTGTACCACTCGGCCACGGTGGCGCTCTTGTGCATGTGCTCGATGATGTTCCGCCAGCCGTGACCCGTGTTGTAGGCGCAGAACGAGATCTCGCCCTCCTGCGTGGCGTACGGGATGATGCACATCTCGGTTCGCCGGAAGTCGTAGTTGAACAGGTCCTGGAACCACATGCCGGCGATGAACAGGAAGTTCCAGGGATCGTTCTCGCGCCGCTCCCACGCCCCCTCATGATCGAGCGAGCCATAGTCCTTCCCGGTCAGCCCGTACGACTTGTCGAACTTCTTGAACAGGTCGATGAGGGTCAGGCTGGGGGGGGCCTCGAACGGCTTGTAATGCTTCAGGAGCGCCAGCCCGATCATCACGTTCGATGCCCACTTGTCGCGGTTGGCGTCGGTGATCTTGCGGAAGTCCGCGGCCAGGCCCGGGATGTCGAGGAACTGCGGGACGGGGCGGAACTCCTTGGTGTGCTTGTTGAGCATGACGGCGGTTCCCAC
>CAZCZH010000137.1:0-7144 GCA_964502985.1 uncultured Gemmatimonadales bacterium | reverse complement strand
TACCAGTGCGGTGTGCCGGCCGGGATGAACAGGACATCGCCCGCCGCGCCCTCGACGACCTCGTCGCCGATCCCGACCCGCGCGCGGCCGCGCAGCACGTATTGCTCGTGCTCGACGGCGTTGGTGTGCCGCGGCATGCCGCCGCCTGGCTGCATCAAAAATCGCCGCAGCGCGAAGTTCGGCGCCTCGTCGGGACCGATCAGGACCTGTCTCGTCGTGCCCTCGCCCGCGGCGACCGGCTCGACGGGGACGTCCTCGGCTCGCTTGCGCATGCCTGACCTCCTTCTACCTTGCGATTCGTGGCCGCTCCGTCCGACGGAACGTAGCGCGTGCGGGCGGGGCGAGCCCGACGACCCGTCCCAGGAGAGCGCATGACGCAGCACGTGGCCCTCGTCACGGGAGGCAACCGGGGGATCGGCCTGGCCACGTGCGCGCGTCTCGCGGCGAGCGGGATGACCGTGGTTCTCGCGGCGCGCGGGCGCGAGGCGGCCGCCCGGGCGGCCGCGCGCGCCGCAGGCCCGGGCGCAGGGCCGCTTTACCCGGTCACGCTGGACGTCACCCTCCCGCGGCAGATCGAGCGCGTCAAGGAGCGCGTCCTCGGTCGTTTCGGACGACTGGACGTCCTGGTCAACAACGCGGGCGTCTACCTCGACGAAGGGACGTCGGTGTTCGACGTCGAGCTGGAAGTCGTCCGGCGCACGCTGCAGGTGAACTTCTACGGTCCGCTGCGGCTCGTTCGGGCCTTCGTCCCCGGGATGGTCGAGCGCGGCTATGGGCGAGTGGTGAACGTCTCCAGCGGCGCCGGGCAGCTGACCGACATGGGCGGCGAAGCCGCCGCGTATCGGGTCTCGAAGACGGCCCTCGACGCGCTGACGCGGATCGTCGCCGCGGAGACCGCGGGCACGGGAGTCAAGGTCAACGCGATCTGTCCCGGCTGGGTGCGGACCGCGATGGGTGGATCCGACGCCCCGCGCGACCCGGACGATGCCGCGCGCTCGATCGCCTGGGCGGCGACGCTGCCCGAGGAGGGTCCGACGGGCGGCCTGTTCCGCGATCGCGAGCCGATTCCGTGGTGAAAGGAGGTCGAGTGCTCGAATCCACCTTGAAGGAGCTCGAGATGGAAGGCTGGGAGGCCCTCGTCGAGGGAACCGGCGCGGCGTTCTACCAGCGGCTCCTGGCAGACGACGCCCTGGTCGTCCTGCCGATGGGCGTCCTGTCGAAGGAACAGACCGTGGCCGCGTTCGAACAGGCCACCCCGTGGGGCGAATACCGGATGGAGGACGTCCGTTGCACCGCGCTCCCGCGGGGTGGGATCCTGACGTACCGCGCGACGGCCCGACGACCGGGAGCTCCGGCGTACGTCGCGTGGATGACGAGCGCCTACGTCGACGAAGGGGGCGGCTGGCGGATGGTGCTCCACCAGCAGACCCCCGTCGAGACGACGACCGGCTGACTCAGCGGGCGGCGTCCAGCCGCTCGGCCTCGTCGTCGCTCAGTCGGATCGCGGCCGCGCCGACGTTCTCCTCGAGATGCTCGACGCTCGACGTGCCGGGGATCGGAAGCATGACGGGCGCCCGACGGAGGAGCCAGGCCAGCGTGACCTGGGCCGGTGTCGCGTCGTGGGCCTCGGCGATCTCGCCCAGCGCCCCGTCTCCTTCGGCCAGCTCGCCGGTGGCCAGCGGGAACCACGGGATGAACCCGATCCCGAGCTCGACGCACCGCTCGAGGACGTCCTCCGAGTCGCGGTCGGTCAGGTTGAAGCGATCCTGGACCGACACCACCTCGACGATCCCGCGGGCCGTCTCCAGATGCTCGAGGTCGACGTTCGACACGCCGATGTAGCGGATCTTGCCCTCGACCTGCAGCTCCTCGAGCGCCCCCACCGACTCCTCGTACGGCACGTCGGGGTCCGGGACGTGGAGCTGGTACAGGTCGATGCGCTCGACCTGGAGGCGCTTCAGGCTCGCCTCGCACGCCTCGCGCAGGTGCCCGGGCCGGCCGTCCGGCTCCCACTTCCCCGGCCCCGGCCGGGTGTAGCCGCCCTTGGTCGCGACGACGACGTCCTCGGGATAGGGATGGAGCGCTTCGGCGATCAGCTCCTCCGACACCTCGGGCCCGTACGAGTCGGCCGTATCGAAGAAATTCACGCCGAGCTCGACGGCCCGCCGCAGGACGGCCACGGCCTCCTCGCGATCGGCCGGCGGGCCCCACACACCCTCACCCGTGACGCGCATCGCGCCGTACCCCAGGCGATGAACGCGCAGATCCCCGAGCGTGAACGTGCCGGCGCCGGCCGCGCTGATGGTTCCGGTCCGATCGGTCATGGTGGTTCCTCCTTCGAAAGAATGGCGGATCCTTCAATGGGCATGCCCGATCCTAGCCGGCCGGCCCGCGGGAGACCGTCACCCTTCGAACAGCCGCTTACAACAGCGACAGACTACCGGACTCCAGATCGAGAAGCCGGCGCATGGCGTCCAGCCCGCCGCCGTAGCCGACGAGCGAGCCGTCGGCCCCGATCACGCGGTGGCACGGGATCAGGATCGGGATCGGGTTGAGGGCGTTGGCCCGGCCCACGGCGCGCGCCGATCCGGGCGCCCCGATGCGCTCGGCGAGCTTCCCGTAGGTCGTCGTCGCACCGTACGGGATCTCGAGGAGCGCCTCCCAGACGCGACGCTCGAACGACGTCCCGTCGGTCTCGAGCGGGACGTCGAACGCGCGCCGCCTTCCGACGAAGTACTCCTCGAGCTGCCGCGCCGCGGTGGCGCACACGCCGTCCTCGTCGGACGCGATCGCGGGATCGGGATCGAAACGCACCCGGACGACGACGCCGCGCGCGTCGGCCACGACCTGCAGCGGTCCGATCGGCGTGGCGAGGGTCCGCGCGGCGAGCGTCATTCCGCCGCCCCGAGCCACGTCCACAGGTGTAGCGTGGCCAGGCTGCGGTGCGGGGCGACCGGCTCGAGAAGCGCGCGGCTCTCGGCCGGCGCGGGCCGTTCGGGCAGCCCGTGGAGCCGGCGCAAAGCCTCGCCGAGCCCGGTGTCGCCCACCGGGACGCAGTCGGCGAAGCCGGCCCCGCGCAGCAGCACGTACTGTGCCGTCCACGGACCGATGCCGCGCAGGCTCCGCAGGCGGTCCTCGACGACCGGCGCGGCCTCGTGCGCGAGATCTTCAGGATCCTCGCCGGCCGCGACGAACGAGCGCGCGGCCCCCACCAGGGCCTCCGCCTTGGCGCGCGAGAAGCGGCGACGCGCGAGGTCCGCGGGCTCGAGCGCGGCGACGGCCTCCGGGGTGGGGTGCGCGCGCCATCCCTCGCCCAGCGGCTCGCCGCACAGCTCGAGCAGCGCGCGGCGCAGGGCGCAGGCGAAGGCCAGATTGATCTGCTGGCCGATGACGGCCCACGCCAGGGCCTCGAACACGGACGCCGCGAGCGGGACGCGCAGGCCACGGCGCCCGGAGACGAGGCACCCGTACGGCGGCGTGCGCGCGGCCTTGCGTTCGAACGCGCCGGGATCCTGATCGAGACCCAGGAGGCGCGTGGCGACCCCGTGCGCGTGGCGCATCGCGGCCCCCCCGCGGGCTCCCTCGACCCGGCACCGCGCGACCCCGTTCGCGCCCTCGATCACGAGGAGCGCCGGGCCCTCGTCCAGCCGCACCGTCTTGGCCATGGCGGTCCCGTCGACGCGCTCGGCGGGGCTCTCCGGGTCGCGTCCCAGCCAGCCCCGCGGCGCCTCCCAGCGGAAGTCCCGCGGCAGCCCGACGACGAATTCGTCGGAACTCCCCAGCTCCCGGTACGCGCCCGGCGTCATCCCCGTGCGGCGGCGGAAGTTCTGGTGGTACGCCGAGAGCGTCTCGAACCCCACCGCGTATCCCGCCTCGATCGACTTCGCGGTGCCGTTGGCGGCCAGCGTCCGGCACGCCGCCGCCACCCGCGCCCGCGACAGGAAGCCGGCCGGGGTCCGGTGGTACCGCTCGCGGAACAGGCGGTTCAGCTTGGTCGCGCCGAAGCCGGCCCGTGCGCACAGATCCTCGACGCCGCGGAAGCGGGCCGGCTCGGCGCGCGCCGCCGCCACCACCCCGTCCAGCCGCTCGGCATCCGGATCGCGCCCCGCCAGGAACTCGTCCGGCCGGCAGCGCTTGCAGGGCCGGAGCCCCGCCGCGCGCGCCTCGGCGGCCCCCCGGTACAGGCGCACGTTCTCGGGATTCGGGCGCCGAGCCCGGCACCACGGCAGGCAATAGACGCCCGTCGTCAGCACGCCCGTCAGAACGATCTCCCTCGGCATTCCCTCAGTGTAGCGCGCCGCCCGTCTTTCGTCTTATGGATTCGTTCTCCGGAATTCGACGCACCGTCCAGTTCCGCGCGCACGCGGGCTTGACACGACCGCCGACCGCGACCATAATCGGGACCCTTCGAGAACCCTTTTTCCGGCCAGGAGCCGCCTGTGAGAACCGCGACGCGAACGACCGATCGGCGGACGCCCGACTCGATGAGTCGGATCTTCGCCTAGTCGCGCGCGGTCGCTTCACGGTCGGCCACTCTTCCCGCCTGACAATCGACGTGCCGCTCCTCCTCGCGGGGGAGACCGTCCGTGAACGCCGCGCCCATCGCCGCCGCCGCCCACGAGCGTTCACGAGGTCTGCATGTCGCATCCGATCGACGAGTTTCCGCCAGGCTTCCTGAGGCTCCTCCGGGACGCCGTCCGCGGAACCCGGCAGGACTACACCGCCGGACCGATCGGACGGGCCCTGTTCCTGCTGGCCGTCCCGATGGTCCTCGAGACGGCGATGGAGTCGGTGTTCGCCCTGGCCGACGTGTTCTGGGTCTCGCGGCTGGGCGCGGCAGCCGTGACGGCGGTCGGCCTGACGGAGTCGCTCCTGACCGTCGTCTACTCGCTGGCCATCGGGCTGTCGATCGGGGTCACCGCGATGGTCGCGCGGCGGATCGGCGAGAGAGACGAGTCGGGGGCTGCGCGCGCCGCCGTGCAGGCCGTCGTCCTGGGGCTCGGCGTGTCGCTCGCGATCGCGGTCCTCGGCGGAGCACTCGCGCCGCGCCTCCTGGTTCTCATGGGCGGCGCACCGGCCGTCGTCCGGGACGGCTCGAGCTACGCCCGGATCATGCTCCTGGGGAACGCCACGATCGTCCTGCTGTTCCTGCTGAACGCCGCGTTCCGCGGAGCCGGGGACGCGGCGATCGCGATGCGCGTGCTGTGGCTGGCGAACGGGCTGAACCTGGTGCTCGACCCGGCCCTGATCTTCGGCTGGGGGCCGCTCCCGGAGCTGGGGATCGCCGGCGCCGCGCTGGCCACGAACATCGGGCGCGGGGCGGCGGTGGCGGTCCAGCTGTGGACGCTGGGCCGTCCCGGCGGGCGGCTACGCGTCCGGCGCGAGCATCTGCGGGTCGTTCCGACGCTGCTGTGGCGGCTGCTCCGGCTCTCGGGGAACGCCACGTTCCAGGTGCTCGTGGCCACGGCGAGCTGGATCGTGCTGGTGCGCATCCTGGCCGGCTTCGGCACGGCCGCGGTGGCGGGCTACACGATCGCCATCCGGCTGGTGATCTTCGCGCTGTTGCCGTGCTGGGGTCTGTCCAACGCCTCGGCCACGATGGTGGGCCAGGGTCTGGGAGCGGGACGGCCCGAGCGCGCGGAGCGCGCGGTCCGTCTGGCCGCCCGTTGGAACGCCGTCTTCCTCGGCGCGTTCGGGCTGGCGTATCTGGCCCTGGCACCGATCATCGTGTCGGCCTTCACGACCGAGGCCGAGCCGGCGCGGTGGGCGATCTCGTGTTTGAGGATCGTGAGCCTGGGGTTCCCGTTCTACGCCCTCGGCATGGTGTTCACGTCCGCGTTCAACGGCGCCGGCGACACGCGCACGCCGACCCTGATCTACCTGGCATGCTTCTGGGCGTTCGAGCTGCCCGTGGCGTGGCTCCTGTCACGCGGCGGGCTCGGACCGACGGGCGTGTTCGTGGCCGTCGCCGTGGCGTACTCGGCGGACGCGCTCGTGGCGGGGGCGCTGTTCCGCCGCGGACGCTGGAAAGCGACCCGGGTGTGACCGCCGGCGCGCGCGTCGAGCGGGCCGGACGGCCGGAGCGGGACGTCCTTCTGGGCCTGATGCGGGAATTCCGGCGCGGCGAGGGCTTCGCGTGGGACGCGGAGCGGCTCGGCAGGGCGCTCGACGCGATGTGGGCGCCCCCCGCGCGGGGGTTCGCGCTCCTGGCGACCGTCGACGCCGAGCCCGCGGGCTACGCCGTCGTGTGCTTCGGCTTCAGTCTGGAGTACTTCGGGCGGGACGCGCTGCTGGACGAGCTGTTCGTGCGGCCCGGGCGGCGCGGGCGCAAAATCGGGACGGCGCTCCTGCGGAGCGTCGAGGAAGCGTGCCGCGAGGCGGGCGTCGAGGCCCTCCACCTGGAAGTCGACGACGACAACGAGGCCGGGCGGCGACTGTACCGCCGCCTCGGCTTCGTCGAGCACGACCGGCGCCTGATGACCCGGCGCCTGGCACCGTGACGGGCCCTCAGGCCGGGAGGGGTTCCATGCCGGGCTCGGCCCGGCGCTCGTCGACGGACGGCCGCGGTGCGCGGCGCCCCAGCATGAGGCGCGCGAACCGCCCCCACGCCCACCCCAGAGCGTTCACGAGATGGACGAAAGGCACGACGGCGACGAGCCCGATCGCCGACAGGAGGAAGGTCTGGCCGAGGGTCGCCGGCTCCCAGGCGTCGATCTGGACGTGCCCTCCCGCCAGGAACACGATCGGGGCCGCCACGAACGAGCCGACCACGGCCAGGCCCACGATCGTCGCGATCCAGCTCGCCAGGCCGAGCGGGAACTTGACGACGAGAAAGGCGAGCCCCTTCCACATCACGGAATTCGAGAACGTGCGCTTGAACCAGGCCCAGAACCCGCTGTCGTCGGGCGCGTCGAACCCGGACTGCGGGACGTCGACCCCCAGCAGGTGGATCGCCTGCTGGCGCTCGAGCTCGGCCAGCGGGATGACCGACAGGAGCACGAGGAACAGGATCACGACCCCGATCGTCAGGATCGCCAATCCGAGCCCCAGCGCCCCGCCGGTCACGTAGAGCAAGAAGTACCCCAGCCCGAGCGGAAACCCGATCAGCAGGTAAAGCAACGTGGTATAGGTCCGCCTCCACGCC
>CAZCZH010000136.1:965-7174 GCA_964502985.1 uncultured Gemmatimonadales bacterium | reverse complement strand
GGCGTCGGCCTGGGGATCGACGCGGCACGGGTCGGCGCCGCGCTGGAGTCCGTCGAGCGCGTCCCTGGACGCTACGAGATCCAGCACGGTGGCGGCGTGACGGTGGTCGTGGACTACGCCCACACGCCGCTCGCCTTCCGCCGACTGCTCGACGCCGTGCAGACCAGCGGCGCTCGCCGGCTGCACGTCGTGTTCGGCTGCGGTGGCGAACGCGACCGCGCCAAGCGCCCCGAGATGGCGCGCGCCGTCGGCGAGCGGGCCGCCACGGCTTTCGTGACGGTCGACAACCCGCGGCGCGAGCCGATCGAGCGCATCATGGACGACACCCTGGCCGGTTTCGCCGGCACGGACGTCCGCTGGGCGCGGGTCGACGACCGGCGGGCGGCCATCCGCCGGGCGATCCTGGAGGCCGAGCCGGGCGACGTCGTGTGCCTGCTCGGCAAGGGCGACGAGGAGTATCAGCTGGTGGGCAAGGTCAAGTACCCGTTCAGCGACCGCAGCGAGGCCCGGGCGGCGCTCGCCGCGCGCGAGGCGGCCTCGTGAGCGCGACCTTCCGGCCCCTGGACGTGTCGTCGGCGCTGGGCGTCGACCCCCTGTCCCTGCCCGATCCAGACGTCCAGTTCTCCCGCGTCGTGATCGACAGCCGGCGCGTGGCCGAGGGCGATCTGTTCGTCGCGCTGAGAGGCGAGCGACACGACGGCAACGCGTTCCTCGGGGCCGTGGTCCGGGCCGGGGCCGCGGGCGTCGTGTGCGACGGCCGGCCCTTCGCTGGACGCGATCGAGTCGCGTGCTGGGCGACGGACGACGGGCGCCGCGCGCTGCAGGCCCTGGCCGGCTACCACCGGCGCCGGCTGGCGACGCGATTCGTCGGGGTCACCGGCTCGAACGGCAAGACGACGACCAAGGAGCTGATCGCCGCCGTCCTGTCCCAGCGCTATCCGACGGCCTGGACGCGCGGCAACCTGAACAGCCAGGTCGGGGTCCCGCTGACCCTGTTCGAGATCGGGCCGGAGCACGCCTGGGCGGTCGTCGAGATGGGCATGAGCCAGGCCGGCGAGATCGCGCCGCTGGCGGCCATCACGCGTCCCGGGATCGGCGTCCTGACGAACGTCGCCGCGAGCCACCTGAGCGGGCTCGGGAGCGTCGACGCCGTGCTCGAGGAGAAGCTCGCCTTGGGACGCGCGCTGGATGCCGACGGGCTGCTGGTGTACTGCGGCGACCAGCCCCGGTTGCGCGCGGCCGCGAGCCGCCTGGGGTGCCGCACCCTGTCGTACGGCCTGGAGCCGGACAACGACCTGGTGCCCGACGCCTGGAGCATCGACGAGGACGGCCGTGGGCGGTTCGAGCTCGACGGCCGGACCTACCGCCTGCGCCTGACCGGCAAGCACAACGTGGTCAACGCTCTTGCGGCCGTGGCCGTGGGCCGCGAGGCGGACCTGTCCCCGGGCGAGATCGCGGGCGGCGTGGCGGAGCCCGACGCCCTGCCCCTGCGCATGCAGCTCGAGCGCTGGGCCGAGGTGACGGCCCTCGTCGACTGCTACAACGCGAATCCCGAGAGCGTTCAATCGGCAGCCGCGACTCTGGCCGGCCTGGGTGGTCTCCGGCGCCGGATCGCCGTCCTCGGCGAGATGCTCGAGCTGGGCCCGCGGAGCGAGGAGCTCCATCGGGCGTCGGGGCGCGGGATGGCCGGGCTCGTCGACCTCGTAGTGGCCGTCGGGCCGGGCGCGGCGCCGCTCGCCGACGGGGCCGAGGAAGCCGGCTTGCCCGCCGAGCGGTTCGACGAACGAGACCAGGCCGTGGCGTGGCTGGTGGCCCACCTGGAGCCCGGCGACGGGGTCCTGTTCAAGGCCAGTCGCGGTGCCGCCCTGGAGACGGTCGTCGGCCCGGTACGCGCGGCGTGCCTCGACGGCTCGGCGCGGGTGGGGGGCTGATGCTGTACGAATGGCTCGTCCCGCTGGCCACTCGGCACACCATCTTCAACGTGTTCCGCTACATCACGTTCCGCGGGGCCAGCGCGACCGTCACGGCGCTCGTCCTGGCGTTCGTCCTCGGGCCGTGGGTGATTCGCAAGCTGCGCGACCTCAAGGCCGGGCAGATGATCCGCGCCGAAGGCCCCGAGGGACACCAGAAGAAGGCCGGCACGCCGACGATGGGGGGAGTCCTGATCATCCTGGCGACCGTCGTGCCGACCGTGCTATGGGCCGACCTGCACGACCCGTTCGTCCAGATGATCCTCGCGGCGACCCTGTGGATGGGGGGCCTCGGCTTCCTCGACGACTACCTGAAGGTCGTCAAGCGGCAGTCGAAGGGGCTCATCGCGACGCAGAAGATCGTCGGCCAGATCCTGTTCGGGATCGCGCTCGGCGTGTGGCTCCATTTCGAGCCCGTCCACGGCGACTACGTCACGCTGACCTCGGTGCCGTTCTTCAAGTCGCGGTTCGTCGACTTCGGCTGGCTGTACATCCCGTTCATCATCTTCGTGCTGATCGCCTCGACCAACGCCGTCAACCTGACCGACGGGCTGGACGGGCTGGCCATCGGCCTGACGGGGATCGCCGCCGTCGCGTTCGCCGTCTTCGCCTACATCATCGGCCGCGCCGACTGGTCCGGCTACCTGCAGATCCTGTATCTGCCGGGTAGCGGCGAGCTGGCCATCTATTGCCTGGCGTTGATGGGCGCGGCGCTGGGGTTCCTGTGGTTCAACGCCCACCCGGCGCAGGTGTTCATGGGCGACACCGGGTCGCTGGCCATCGGGGGGGCGTTCGGCACGCTGGCGATTCTGCTCAAGATGGAGTTCGCCCTGGTCATCGTGGGCGGCGTGTTCGTCATCGAGGCGCTGTCGGTGATCATCCAGGTGGCGTCGTTCAAGACGCGCGGCAAGCGGGTCTTCAAAATGAGCCCGCTGCACCACCACTTCGAGCTGTCCGGCTGGGAGGAACAGAAGATCGTGACCCGATTCTACATCCTGGGGATCCTGTGCGCGCTGCTCGCGGCGTCCACGCTCAAGCTGCGGTGAGCCGCGCGCCGGTCGCCGTCGAGGGCGCCCGCGTAGGGGTCCTCGGGCTGGCGCGCTCGGGAGTCGCCGTGGCGCGGCTGCTGGCGGCGCGCGGAGCCCGGGTCTTCGCGTCCGACGTCCAAGCCACGGCCGATGTCGAGGAAGCCGCCGCGAGGCTCGCACGCGAGGGCGTCGACGTCGAGACCGGGGGCCACGACGTCGAGCGGCTGGCGGCGTGCGACTGGATCGTCCCCAGCCCGGGGATCCCGCCCGCGGCGCCCGTGCTGCGGGATCCCGGCGTCGCCCGCCAGCCGCGGTTCGCCGAGATCGAGGTCGCGAGCTGGTTCGCCGAGGCGCCGATCGCCGCCGTGACGGGAACCAACGGCAAGACGACGACGACGGCGCTCCTGGGCGCCATGGCCGAGGCCGCAGGGCTCGCGGCGAGCGTGGCCGGGAACATCGGCCGGCCGTTTTCGGCGGCCGTCGCGCGGGATCCGGCTCCCGACTGGTTCGTGCTCGAGGCCTCGTCCTTCCAGCTCGGCGCGGTCGCCACCTTCCGCCCGCGGGTGGCCGTGGTCCTCAACCTGACCCCGGACCATCTCGACGTGTATTCCGACTTCGCGGCGTATGCCGCCGACAAGGCGCGGATCGCCGAGAACATGGACGTCGGCGACCACCTGTGCCTGAACGCCGAGGACCCCGCCGTGGCGGAGTTCGGAGCTTCGCGTCCGACGGCCCGTCACTGGTTCGACCGGCACGGCGAAGCGCGCGACGGCGCCACGGTCCTCGACGGATGGCTGACGCTGCGCGAGCCGGACGGCACCGAGCGTCGGGTGCTGCGCGTGGAGCGGATCCGGATCCCGGGTGCCCACAACCTGCAGAACGCGCTCGCCGCGACCCTCGCCGCGCACTGGATGGGCATCCCCCCGGCGGCCGCCGCCGGGGCCCTGGAGACGTTCCCCGGCGTGCCGCACCGGCTGGAGACGGTGGCCCGGGTCCACGGCGTGACGTGGGTCAACGACTCCAAGGCGACGAACGTCGACTCGGCCCTGGTGGCGCTGGAGGCCTTCGACCAGCCGCTGATCGTGATCCTGGGCGGCCGCCACAAGGGTTCCCCCTACGCCCCTCTGGCCGGGCCGCTGTCCCGCCGGGGGCGGGCCGTCCTGGCGATCGGCGAGGCGGCCCCGCGGATCATCGACGAGCTGGACGAGGCGGTGTCCGTGGAGGACGTCGGGACGCTCGAGCGCGCCGTCGAGCGGGCCCGGGAGCTGGCCCGGCCGGGCGACGTGGTGCTTCTGTCGCCGGCCTGCTCGTCGTACGACCAGTTCGCCGACTACGAGGAGCGCGGCGACCGATTCCGCGCACTGGCCGCCGGCGCGACGACGCCGGCGGGAGGTGGCTCGTGAGCGCCGTGAAGCGCGCTCCCCGTCCGCGGGCCGGCGAGACGCGCCGCCCCGCGCGGCCGCCCCGCGGGCCGCTCGACAAGCGCCTGCGCGCCGTAGTCCTGCTGCTCGTCGGGTTCGGGCTCGTCATGGTGTACAGCGCGAGCTCCGTCCTGTCGATGGTCCATTTCGGGCGCAGCACGGCGTACTTCACCAGCCAGCTGTCGAAGGCCGTCGTGGGTCTGGCCGCGATGCTCGTCGCGGCGCGCGTCGACTACCGCGTCTGGGCGCGGCTGGCCAAGCCGCTGCTATGGATCAGCCTGGGGTGCCTGGCGCTGGTCGTCATGCCGGGGGCCGGGCGGCTGGCGCCCGAGGTCAACGGCGCCCGGCGCTGGCTGGCCCTGCCGGGGTTCAGCTTCCAGCCCCTCGAGGTGGCCCGGCTGGCGCTGATCGTGTGGATGGCGGCCACCATCGTGCGCAAGGGGGCCAAGCTGGATCGTCCCACCGAGGGCCTGGTGCCGCTGCTCGTCGTGCCCGTGGCGATGGCCGGCCTGCTCTTCCTCGAGCCGGACTTCAAGGGTGCCACGCTGCTCCTGGCCCTGGCCGGCGCGATGCTCTTCCTGGGCGGCGTGCGCTGGCGCCACCTGGGGGCCATGGCCGTCGGAACGCTGCCCGTGGCGGGGTTCGTCCTGGTGCTCGAGCCGTACCGCCTGCGACGGCTGGCCGCGTTCCTCCACCGCGGTCAGGACATGCAGGGGGTCAGCTACCAGATCAACCAGTCGCTGATCAGCCTGGGCTCGGGGGGATGGCTGGGCGTCGGCCTGGGCTCGAGCAAGCAGAAGTTCGCGTTCCTCCCGGCGGCCCACAACGACTTCATCTTCTCGATCATCGGGGAGGAGCTGGGGCTGGTCGGGACGCTCGGCGTGCTGGCTCTGTTCCTGGTCTTCGGCTGGCTGGGCTTCCGTGCGGCGCGGCGCGCGCCCGACGGATTCGGATTCCTGCTGGCGTCGGGGTGCACGACCCTGATCCTGCTGGCGGCCCTGGTCAACATGGGCGTCGCGACGGCCGTCCTGCCGACGACCGGGTTGACCTTGCCCTTCATCTCGTACGGTGGCACGGCCCTCATCGTCCAGCTGACGGCCGTCGGGATCGTGCTGAGCGTGTCGCGGGACGCGGTGCGCGAGGACCCTCCGGCCGACCGCGCGCCGCGGCGTCGCTGGCCGGGCCGAAGGAGAAGGCGCCGTGGGTAGCATGACCGGACACGACGGTGGACGATGATCGGACGGAAGCGGAGGCGCGCGTCGTGATCGCGGGCGGCGGCACCGGCGGCCACCTGACACCGGCCCTCGCGCTGGGGCGCGAGCTGGCGCGTCGCGGGGCTCAGGTGACCCTGGTCGGCGGCGTCCGGGGCCCGGACCAGGAGATCCTGTCCCACTCGGGCCTCGACTGGCGCATCGTCTCGACCCCGGCGGTCGAGCGCCGGCGCTGGTGGAGAAACGTGGCGCTGCCGGTGGGGCTCGCGGCGGCCGTCCGTCGGGCGCGGGCGATCCTCGCCGAGGTCCAGCCACAGGTCGTCGTCGGGACGGGCGGCTACGTCTCGGTGCCGATCGTCTTCGCGGCGGGTCGCCGGGGCCTGCCGGTCCTGCTCCAGGAGCAGAACCGGACGCCGGGCCTGGCGACGCGCTTCCTGGCGCGCTGGGCGACACGCGTCTGCGTCCAGTTCGCGGCGGCCGCCGAGGCGCTCGGCAATCGGGTCGAGGTGGAGGTCACGGGAAGCCCGATCGAGCCCCTCGAACGGACCGAGGCCGACTTCGCCGCGCGGCTCGACCCGG
>CAZCZH010000136.1:0-955 GCA_964502985.1 uncultured Gemmatimonadales bacterium | reverse complement strand
TCCGACGCTCGGCGTGTTCGGTGGGAGCCAGGGCGCGCGGGCCCTCAACCAGGCCGTCCTCGAGTGGGTCGGGGGGGACCCGGACGCCGCGCCACTGAACCTGGTGTGGCAGACGGGAGCCGCCGACCAGGCGCGGATCTCGGCCGCCGCC
This sequence comes from uncultured Gemmatimonadales bacterium, assembly GCA_964502985.1. Taxonomy (GTDB): domain Bacteria; phylum Gemmatimonadota; class Gemmatimonadetes; order JACCXV01; family JAHWKZ01; genus CAZCZH01. Next base: position 804 of record CAZCZH010000136.1, on the reverse strand, counting down.
GCGTGGCCCGAGCGGTTCGTCGTGCGGCCTTTCTTCCGCCCCATGAACGCCGTCTACCCGCGACTCGACGCGATCGTGTGCCGGGCCGGCGCGATGACCCTCGCCGAGGTCACGGCGTGGGGCGTCCCGGCGATCCTCGTCCCCTACCCATACGCCACGGGAGACCACCAGACGGTCAACGCGCGGGGGCTCGAGGAGGCCGGGGCGGCGCTCGTCGTGCCGGAGGGCGATCTCGGCCCGCGGCGGCTGGAGAACCTCGTTCGCGGGTTGCTCGATGACCGGAGCCGCCGCGAAGCCATGGCGGCCGCCGCCCGCGCCCTGGGTCGGCCCGACGCGGCGCGCGTCGTGGCGGACCGCGTGCTGGCCCTGGCCCGGGGGGCGGCGTGACGCGCTTCGTCCTCGACGTCGGGCGCGAGCACCACTTCGTGGGGCTCGGCGGGGCCGGGATGAGCGCCCTGGCGGAAGTGCTCCTGGCGCGCGGGATCCCCGTCAGCGGATGCGACGCGCATCCCGGGCCGGTGACCGAGCTCCTGGCCCGGCGGGGGGCCACGACTTTCCCCGGTCACGACCCGGGGCACCTCGCGGGGGAGGCCGTGGTCGTCGTATCGGCGGCCGTTCCGGGGGACCTTCCCGAGGTGGTCCTGGCGCGGCGCCGCGGCCAGCCCGTCGTCCGGCGGGCCGAGCTGCTGGCGGCCATCATGGTTGAACGGCCAGGGATCGCCGTCGCCGGGACGCACGGCAAGTCGACCTCGACGACCATGGTGGGAGCGATCCTGGCGGCGGCCGGACTGGACCCGGTCGTGA
>CAZCZH010000135.1:0-7180 GCA_964502985.1 uncultured Gemmatimonadales bacterium | reverse complement strand
CCCGACGCGCGTGATCTCGCCGGCCGACCCCGAGGGGAGCCGAGTACGCGCGAAGCGGTCGCCAGCATCGAGTGCCAGCCAGTGGAATCTCGGCGTCGCAATCCTCACGAGAACCCCGCGCGTATCAATCTTCCACAGGCCCGAGCCAGTGTCGACGAAATAGACCTGGCCCCGCCGATCCACGACGATCCCCGACCCAGGATGCGCGAAGAGCGTTGTCGCCAAGAGCCCGACCATCAGCGTAGCGCACAGCAGCCACACGGCTCTCCTGTTCGTTCCTCTTGCGTGCAGCACGGCTCCCCTTTGGTCGAGATCGACCGATTGACGTCCACGCCCCGGATACCGGCTGAAGGCGAGACGTTCTCGGCCCGGCTGACTCGATCGGCCGAACTATAATCTCCGGTTCTCTGGTCGGGAATGGGATGATGGGAAGGTCACATGGGATTCATTCTCTTTCGGAGAAGCGTAGGCCCGGGAGGTTCGACTCGTCGGCGGCCCACCATTCCCGCGAACCTCGATCCGCACCTCCTGACCACCTTGTGCGCCCCTGGCCGAGCGCGCTAGAATCGAGTCGTTCCCGTTCGATCGCATCAGCCGCCACCGGTTCTTGCGGGTGGTCGCGTCAACAGCGCAGCACAGGAGAATCCACGAGTATGCTGACCCCGGGCAATCGCGGTCTGATGGTCCTGGCCGGCCTGTCGATCATTCTCGGCGCAGCCACGCTCGCCGACGCACAGGTCTCACCGGTCAGAGTAGAGGTCGAGGTTCAGGTCTCGGAGGACGTCGATTCGCAGATCGCGAGCATGGTGCGGCAGGAGCTGAGGAACCTGGGCGATGTCCAGGTCGTCACCGAGAACCCGCACGCCAAGCTGATCATCCTGGGTATCGAGAACAAACCTGTGGACGGGAGCACGATCTGGGGCTACACGCTGTCCGCCGTGTACCTCACCTGCTTCGACGACGGCTGCTACTATTACGATTCGAGCACGATCAGCACGATGTCCAGCAACGACTTCACCAAGACCATCCAGTACATCGTGCACACGTTCGACGACGAATCGATCGAATGGAATCGGACCCAGCGGTCGCCGGACTGAACGCTCGCGCCCTCATCAGCCGGGCGTCAGCTCCGAGACCCGCTTCCGCGCCCGATCGACCGCCACTCGTAGCTCGGGATCGGCATCGCTCCAGAGCCGGATGAACTGGCGGTACTGGCGCAGGGCGCCTTCGGCGTCCCCGCGCTGATCGAGGATCTCGGCGCGGGCGAGGTGGGCCGGGGCGAGGTAGGGCAGGTCGTAGAGCGAGGTGTCGACGAAGCTCGCGTAGCCGCGGAGCGCCTCGTCGAGGCGACCGGCGCGTCGCAGAAGGCCGGCCCGCAGAAACCGCTCGCGGGACAGCGCAAAGAAGGGTGAGGCGACCGCGCGCTCGTACGAGGCGTCCTCGCGCATCCGTTCCAGCGCGGCCAGAGCCTGGTCGGGGTGGGCCGGGTGGAGGATCTCCGCCCGCGCTCCGATGGCCAGGTCGTGGGCCAGCCGCCGGGCGCGCTCCGGTCCCTCGAGACGCTCGAGGCGCCGGGCGGCCGCGAGCGATTCCCCCCGTTCGCCCGCCGCCGTGGCCAGGAGGCTCCTCAGGTACTGCTTCAGTTGCGGATGGAGCCCGTCGTGCACCGTCAGGAAGACGTCGCTTCCCGGGCTCGGCGGAACGGCGTCGGCGCCCCAGGTCTCGACCTCGGCGCGGACTTTCCCGATCTCGTCGGCCCGCCGGGGCAGGAAGGGAAGGACGGCGAACAGCGCGCGGTAAGGAAGCGCACGGTCTGAGTCCTCCTCCCGCGCAGCGGCGAGCGCGGCTCGCGCGTCGCGCAGCCTCCCGGCGCCCAGCGCCGCGGCAGCGACCATCAGGTCGCCCGTGCAGCGCACCTCCGGCGGACGATCCGCGGAGACCAAAATCCGGGCCAGTTGGCTCATCCCTTCCGGTCCGTCGGCGTACGAGGCCGTCCAGATGGCGGTGAAGACCGCGGCGTCGTCGAGTCGCTCCAGCCGATCGACGACCCGCTGGCGCGCCGCGGAATCCGGCCTGGCGAACGCCGCCAGCGCCTCCATCTCGACGGCCAGTTCGCTCGCCGGATCCAGCGTCCTCAGCCGTTGATCGAGGGAATCGATCTCCGCGACCCGTCCCCCCCGACCCGCGATCCGGGCCAGATGGAGCAGGGCGCCCTCGTTTCCGGGCTCGAGCTCGAGGACGCGACGGAAGGCGTCCCGAGCCTCGGCGATCGGGCGGCCTCTGCGGGGCCCATAGTGGAACCGGACCTCCCCGAGCTGGAACCACGCCTCGACGTCCTCGGGATGGGCTTCGAGGATCTGGCGATACAGCCGCTCGGCCTCCTCGGCCCGGCCGGAGAAATACGCCTGCCAGGCATCCAGCAAGAGACGATCGCGCTGGGCCAGCCGATCGCCATGGAGGAGCGCCTGGGATACCGCTTCCTGCGCGGCGTCGAGATCCAGCACCCATTCTTCCGCGACGGCCAGCCGGTACCAGGCCAGTGCGAAGGTCGTGTCCCGTTCGGTCGCCCGGCGCAGCTCTTCGACGGCCTGGTCGAAACGTCCGACGCGGAACGAGGTCTCGCCGGCCAGATAGGCGCGCAGGGCCGGCATCGAGCTGGTGGTGGTGGCGGCCAGGCGGCTGAGACGCTCGCTCTCGCCGGCGTAGCGGCTCGCGACGAGCCCGCGGGCCAGCTCGTCGACCATGGTGAACAGCTCGTCCTCGCCGCCGGCTACCGTCGGGATCCGCGTCTGCGGGTGGCCATCGGCGTCGTACAGGGTGGCGTGGATCTCGAGCCGGTCGCCCGCGGCCACGACCGTGCCGGCCACGAAGAAACCAGCGCCGAACTCGTGGGCTGCGGCGCGCCCGAGGTTCAGGGTCGATCCGTTTGGACGGTGTCGCTCGGCGAAGCTCAGCGAAGCCCGTGGGTCGACGCTTCGCAATCGTCCGGCGCCCTCGACCTTGGAGCTGAGGAGGTCGACCATCCCGGCGCCCAGATAGGCGAACCGGTCCTCGCCGCGGATGGTGAAGGGCATGACCACGATGCGGTCCTCCGACAACGAGGCGGCCGGTCGGCGGCGGGCGGTCCACAGCACGACGACCAGCAGCGCCAGGGCACCGAGGGCCATCCACGGCCAGAGCCGTCGTAGGGACGTCCGACTTCGCCCGCCGTCCCGGACTTCGCCGGGACTCGGCGGCACGGGGATCGGCTCGCCGGCGCGGAGCCTGCGGGCGATCTTGGCCAGGCGCGGATCCGCGGCGGCGCCCAGCTCGCTGTCGAGGAATCGCATGTGTTCTTCGGCGTGCCGCAGCGCTCCGCCGCGGTCGCCGGCCGCCGCGAGCGCCTCGACCAGCCGCAGGGCGACGCTCGAGTCGTACGGATCGTGGGCCGCGAGCCGGCTCCACCAGCCGGCCGCCCCCTCCCAGTCCGCCGCGCCCTCCGCGTTTTCTGCCAAAGCGCGCAACGACCCCCCGTAGCTCGCGGCGAGGCGGTCGCGGACGCCCTCCATCCAGCGCTCGAACTCGTCGGCCCCCGGCAGGTGGAAGCCGTCGAGGAAGGGCCCGCCGTACAGTCCGACGGCGCGCTCGAGGTCGCCTCGCTGGCAGGCCGCCTCGAAGTCGTCGAGGTCGCTCGGGAGAAGGGTGGCGTCGAGTGTGATCTGCTCGCCAGCGGCCCCGACGACCCCCGGGCCGAGCTCCTTTCGGATCACGTACACGGCCTGGCGCAGCAGGTGGCGGGCGTCCTCGTGGCCGTGCTCCGGCCACAGGTAGGCGACCAGCTTGTCCCGGCTCAGGGATCGCTGGGGAGAGGCGGCCAGGAGGGCCACGAGCGCCAGGCGGTGGCGCTGGGCCGTCGGGCCGCCGACGGCCGCGCCATCCGTCTCGATGGCCGCGCCGCCCAGGAGGCGGAGAAACAGCGTCATAGCACAATTGACGCAGAATTGACGCTCCCACCGGCCCGAGGGGGACGGTCAATTGACGCGCCGAGAGTACGATAGGCGTGAGAACCGTCCGCAGGCAACAGAGGAGCCGTATCAAGACCGTGGACATTCCGCGTGCCTCCTTGATCCCAGGGATGCTCGTCCTCCTGACAATCGGAGCCGGGTTGCATCCGCGGGGCGTCTCGGCTCAGAGCAACGAGCGGCTGAAACCAGGGGCGGGAGCGGGGGTCGCGCGCCCAGCGCCTGGGCTGCGGGCCGAGGGCACGGGACTCCCCGTCGACGTGCAGATGTTCCACGGACCGGGGCTCCCCCGCCCCGAGCCGCAAGGGCCGCAGCCGGAAGGATCGGACGAGGATGGTATAGCCGTCCCCCGGCCGCTCGACGCGACGCGAGTGGGGCAGATCCGGGCCGCGCTGGGTTCGCCGGAGCCGGGCAGCCTGTACGTCCGCCTCACTCCCTCGCAACCCGACGTCGCGGGCAAGGCGGCCTTCGTCTTCGTGTATCCTGCCGTGGTCGAGGGCGGCCAGGGCTACGTCTACTTCGAGAAGAAACTCCCGACGTCACCCAGCGAGACCGGAAAGGCGCCTCCCGGCTGGGTCGTGCTCTGGATTACCTCCCTCCAGGACAGGAGATACCTGATCGATTGTGCGCTCAGCGGGCAATCCTTGTACGGTGGTAGTATGTCCCCCATCAGGGGTCCTCTCCTGGTGTTGACGGGCCCGGACAGTACGGCTCAGATCTTCGACTTCACCTCGAAGACCCCGAGCAATGGGTTAGGCGATGGGTTCCACCTCGTTTTCGGGCTCGAGGCCGGCCGAACCGGATGGTATCCGTTTACCATCACGGGTCCTATCCCTCCGGGCGCCAGACGCCAGATATGGGAGCTCCACGCCTGCGAGGTCACCAACTTGTGACTGCCGTGAGCCGTGCCCTGCTGGTCCTCTTGGCGCTCGGGGTCGGTGTGCACCCTCAGTCGGCGTCGGCACAGAAGAACAATCCTCGAGTGAGGACCCTGCGCCCGGGGGCTGCGCGGTCCGTGCCTCGGGCCGGAGACCAGCCTGCCGGGCTCGCGGTCGACGTTCCCGTCTTCCGGGGACCCGCCCTGGCCCAGCCGCAGTTCTCTGCGGTGAGCTCCCTTTCCCGCACCCTGGACCGGTTGGACCATCGGGAGGGGATCCCGATGAACGAGGGAATCGTATCGACTCCCCGGCCGATCGGCGCGACGCGAATGGGACAGATCCGCGCGGCACTGGGTTCGGCGGAGCCGGGCAGCCAGTACGTCCGCGTGACCCCCTCGCAGCCGAGCGTGGTCAACAAGGCGGCCCTGGTCTTCGTCGAACCTCACCTGGTCGAGGGCGGAGAGGGCTATGTCCAGTTCTTCGCGGAAGAGCTCAGGAGACCCGGCCTGGCCGTACTCTGGATCCGTTCGGCCCAGCCCAGGAAGTACCTGATCGACTGCGCGATCAGCGGAACCTCCTACGCCGCGAGGGACCTGGCGGAGGCGGGTCCCGTCCTGGCCGTGACGGGCCCGGACGGCGCGACCCGTGTCTTCGACTTCAGCTCCTCGGGCGTGAATCCGGCCGGCTACCATCTCGCCTTCGCCATCGAGGCCGAAGAGATCGGATGGTATCCCTTCACGATCGTGTGGGGCGCCAAGCCATCAACGCTGCTCGGAAAGTGGGAGCTCCACGCTTGCGAGGTCACCTATCTGTGACGGGAACCGCATGACTCGGCCGTTTCTCGGGAAGTGGATCTGTGGTGCGACATGGTTCGTCAGTTGCGCGGTCCTGTTCAGCAGTCCCGCTTCGGCGCAGGAGCGGGCGCTGCGCCCGCAGCGCCCCGGCTCCATCGGTGCTTCCGCCGACGCCATTCCGGTGATTCGGGGAGAGGGCGGGAGGGCACCGGGCAGGACCGATCTGGAACCCGTCGGTTACCCGCCGAAAGCGCTCGACCCGAGCGCGAAGATGGGGCTTCTCAAAGGCCTTCGAATCGAGGGGGGGGGCGCCGACGACGGCCTCCTGACGCTCGACACGACGCGCGGGCCATGGCTGGTGAACCCGGCGCGTCCGGTGTCTTCGGAGCGCGTGTGGCTGGGCTTCTCGAACGTCCGCCTTCTGCAGATCGAGCCCGACGGCCCTCCTGTCGCATGGCTCTATTCGATCGATCCGGACGACGAGCCGAGCTCTCAGGCGCGGCTCTTTCTGGCGCCGCTTCCGCACATCAGGGACTACCTCGTCGACTGCGCGGTCAGGCCCGAGGACGGGTTCTACCGCGTCCGCGTCTATCCGGGCGGGACGGAGCACTCTTTCTCCGGCACGGGCCACGTCCTGTTCGTATACGAGGCGGTCGACTCATCTCTCGCGCGGATCGAGATCACGGGGCACGGACGTGTCGGCCCGTGGGCGCTCTACAGCTGCGAGGTCACGCCTCTGAAGGAAGGGGCATCGTGACCAGCGAGGCGAACAGTCACTGCTCGGGAAGGAGCGGAGCATGAATCCGAGAGCGCTGCCGATGGCCGCGTACGTGGTGACGGGTCTTGTGCTCGCCAACCCGCTGACGGCGCAGGTCATCAACCGCGGACAGGCGATCCGCGCGGGGCGGCAGTCGCAGCCCGAGATCACCCTGCTGATCCAGCAGTACGGCCACAGCGACGTAGTCCAGGAAAAGTGGGTCCGCACCTATATGGAAACTGCCCCCACGCTGGTCCTCTTCCGCTGGTCCACCACGCTCCCGAACGTGACCTCGGCGCGGTGGCAGGTATCCAAGACCCCAGGCGGTTTCTCCCAACCGCTGGCCCAGGCGGCCATGCCTGCGCCCGGGTCGGGACAGTCGAAAGACTTCCAGATCGACTTCCGGCCCATCGCAGGATCCGCACAGCTGCCACTGACCTACTGGGTGCGGGTCGTCGCGTACTCGGACGGTCCGTCAGAAGAGGCTGCGCCGCCCGTGCGCATCAACTTCGGCGAACCCGATCAGATCGATCCGGCGGCTGCGCATCGGGTGAAGACCGAGATCCGGTCACCCGATTTGGTGGTGACAATCGAAACGGTAGGGGAAAGCCACAAGATAACGGTGAAGAATCAGGGGCTAACTACCTCAGAGGCCACGAACATCCGGCTGATGTGCTTCTGGTATGACGGCTACGTGAAGGAGGGACAATGCCCAGACTGGTGGTTTGTGGAGAAGCCCCTCGCCAGCCT
>CAZCZH010000134.1:0-7227 GCA_964502985.1 uncultured Gemmatimonadales bacterium | reverse complement strand
GGCCCAGCGGGAGATTCCGATGACTCGCAGTGGGCGGGAGAATCCGCCGCAGGGGTCTGCAGGCAGCGGGGTTTGGCGAGATCGGGTGGTGGCGGCACTGAGGCCTGCCCCGGCAATGGCTGAGGGCCGAGGGGATTGCCACCTCCCCCGTCCCCTCCACCACACGCCATGATGACTGCCATGCCCAAGGCAATGATGGGGATTCGCATCGTATCGCTCTCCTGGTTTTGGTTTCGGACCCACGGCTCCATTCCTTCCTGCGCAGAAAGGAATCCGGAGGGGCAGTCGGGCCGAGCTTCCGGGATTTCAGGCGTGTGATTCGACTGCACCAAACAACCCACTGATCACAGAGTCACGACGTGCTCCCCATCAGTGGAGATGCCCTCAGGCCGGGGATCGAGCGCTGTCGCCGAGCAGCGACCGCGGGAAGGCCGGCGGGTCGTGCTCGAAGTAGATCCGGTAGCGGCGGGCGAACTCGGGGGGCGGGGTGCCCGCGCCGGCCAGCTCGGGATGGATCCCCTCGACGAAGTACATGTCGAACTCGCGACCCTCTTTGGTGCGTACCTTCCCGCGCGGCTCGCAGGCGAAGAAGTCCTTGACCCGCTGGTACGTGCCGTGGGACACGTTGACCCGGCCGGGCTCACCCGTCGCTTCGAGGCGCGCGGCGAAGTTGACCGTGTCGCCCCACACGTCGAAGGCGAACTTGTCGATTCCCACCACGCCCGCGGCCACCGGCCCCGTGTGAATCCCGACGCGGACTTCGAGCGGGATGCCCTCGATCTGGGCCGCCCGGCGCACGGCGTCGACGATGGCGAACGCCGCCAGGACGCTGTCCACCGGATGCGAGGCGCCTTCACGCGTGAGCCCTCCGGCGCACATGTACGCGTCTCCGATCGTCTTGAGCTTCTCCAGCCCGTACGCCCGGACGACGCGGTCCGAGGCGGTGACGAGCTGGTCCAGGATGCGCACCATGCGGTCGACCGACAGGTCGTCGAACAGGCGGGTGAAGCCGACCACGTCGGTGAACAGGATCGTGACGTCCGAGTAGTACTTGGCCTCGACCCTCCCGTTGGCGCGCAGCTCGTCGGCGATCTTCCGCGGCAGGATGTTCAGCAGGAGCTCCTCGCTGCGCGCCCGCTGGCGCTCCATCTCCTCGGTTCGCATGTTCAGCTGCTCGGCCATCTGGTTGAAGCTGATGGCGACCTCGCCGAGCTCGTCCTCGCGATGCAGCTCGATGCGATGCCCGAGCTCGCCGGCGCCGATCTTGCGCGCCCCGGCCTTCAGCTCCTGGATCGAGCGGAACACGTCGCGCAGGATGAAGAACGACAGGACGCCGCCGACGGCCGCCGACAGCAGGAAGATGAGCATCGCCACCCGGGTCACGGTGTGGTCCGTCTCGACGAACACCGTGCTGGCGCGCGACAGTCGCTGCTTCTCGCGCTCGACGGCGGCCGGCAGTCGATCGGTCAAGAGCGCCTGGGCGATGGGCTCGGCCTGGACAGAGGAGACGATCGCCGCCGAGGCGTCCACCCCCTGGTTGGCGTAGAACGTCTTCCACAGGTCTACGAGCTCCTCGGCCTGCTGGCGCAACGACTCCACGGAGTCGCGCAGGCCGGGCTCGCTGATCCGCTCGAGCGCGCTCAGCTCGACGGGGATCGTGTCCACCGCCCGGCCGAACTGCCGCAGCTCCTGGTCGGACGGCGTGGCTGCCCCCTCTGCGCCGAGGACGCCGGAGCCGAGGAGGTCGACGAACTTCTTCTGGTCGCCCAGCCGGTTGGTGACGTCGCCGATGATGCGCTGGCGCTCGATCGCCCGCAGGAGCTGCCCGAACGCCTGCTCGCGCTCGCGCGAGCCCCAGTAGGCGACGCCCACGTTGAGCGCTCCCAGGACGAGCAGGACGCCCACCACCAGGAGCAGCTTGCCGCGGATCGAGCGTAGGTCGAGCGCGCCGCGGAGCAGCGAGCGCCGACGCTCGGTCATCGTCTCGGGCGGGTCATTGCAGGGGGTAGCCGGGTTCGCCGGGGAGCTTGCCGTTGACGCGCAGGACTTTCATGCCGCTGGTCACCTGGTCGGCGGTGACGAATCCGATCGACCCGGGCAGGGCGGTGACCAGCTCCCGCGTCATGTCGGCGCTGTAGACGATCTTGGGCTTCGACGACACCTCGGCGCGGAACACCTTGGCGATCCAGTACTGCTGGAACTGCGACTCGCTCATCCGGTAGATCTTGTTCAGCACGACGTCGCGCTCGCGTGCGACGGGCGCCCGCACGAGCAGCACGATGCGCGAGTTGTCGTCCCAGAACTGCTTGTCGCCCAGGAAGATCTTGCGCAGCTCGAGGAACGACAGATCGCTCGTCCTGGTCTGAGGATTCGTGACGATGGCGATGGCGAGCGGCTTGCCGTCCTGCGCTGCCGCCCGGCCTGGGAAGACCAGGACCGCAGCGGCGAGGACGACCGTCGTCAGCAGGGACTGGAACAGGATCGACGCGCGACGCTTCATCGTCCCCCGAAGGTAAACGCGACCTGGACCCACAGGCTCGCCTTCCGGTCGTCGTGGGCGAAGCGCTCGGTGCGGTACTCCAGCTTGAGGGCCGCGAGCGACGCGAAGTCATAGCGCACGCCCGCCAGGAAGCCCTCGTAGGCCAGGTCGAACGGCCCGAAGAGGGGATCGTCGTCAGGAACCTTGTCGCGCTCGACGCGGGCGTACGGCTTGAGCTCCTCGGCCGGCTCGGGAAGCCGGTACGCGAGCTGCACGTACCACGCGTCGCTGTCCGTCGTCTCCCCGCCACTCGACGGCTCGTGGACGATGTGGGCATACTCGGCCAGGATCTCGGGAGACTCGCGGGCCAGGACGGCGTGCGCCGAAACGATCCGCTCGTCGACGTCGGGCCCGTCGTCGGCGGACGCCTTGTCGACGTAGGCGGCGCCGCCGACCTGCAGCCCGTAGATCTCCGCGGGGCGCGCGTAGATCAGCCCCAGGACCGCGCGATGCTGATTGATGTCGCCGGAGTCGCCCGCGCGCGCGATGTTGCCGGCTCGTCCGTTGCCGAATCCAGCGGCGTAGCCGATCCCGAGGCGCGTCACGGGAAACGAGCCCTCCGCCTGCAGGCCCACGAAGTGCACCGGCAGGAGCTTCGATCCGAACTTGATCATCTCGGGGCGCGAGACCGTCGTCTGGAGCCAGAGCCCGTGGTGAAAGGCCGTGTTCCAGTAGTTGATCGGGGTATGGTAGCGACCCCCCGACAGCTTGAGCTGGTCGTTGAAGTCGTAACGCAGGATCAGGCGCTCGACCTCGATCTTGTACTCGTCCGGGTGCGCCGTGGCGCTGACCTCGCCGAAGAATGTCAGCCGGTCCGACAGGCCGCTGGAGACGTGGCCCACGAGTTGACCGAGGACGAACCCCTCGTCGATCGAACGTTCCGTCTCGACGTAATCGATGTCGGCGAAGCCCAGCACGACGGTCGGCGGCACGGCGGACGCCTCCGGCATCTGATGCTGGGCGAGGGCGGGAGTGGGAGCTACTCCGAGGGCCAGGAGCCCGATCGCGGTCAGGCCGGTGACGAAGCGCATCGCTCGTGGCCTCGGCTGGGGTCGCAGAGAATCTCGGATCGAATCAACCTAGGCCCGCAGACCCGTCGAATCAATATCCTAGGGTAAGCCATGATCCGGAGCGGGCTTGCGCCCGCGACCACCGATCTCCAGCGTTGGCCCGGCGGGCCGGTGTGGGGCCGGCCGGCGGCCAGTCCGAAGAGGAGGCATGGAGTGGGGGACTCGGAGCGCGACGGAAAGCCGTTCGAAGAGATCGGCCCGCATCGGGGGGCGGGCCAGCCACCGGGCGAGGCGCCCGGCCTGATCAACCGGCTCGCGGCCCGGATCCTCCTCGATGCCCTCGAGGGCCTGACCCGCGGCCGGCTCGAGATCGAGCTGCCCGACGGGTCGAGGCGTGATTTCGGGGATCCTGCGGCGCGGCCGCGGGCGATCGTCCGCGTGCGGCGCTGGGCGTTCTTCCGCAAGGTGCTGATCGGCGGGGGAACGGGCGCGGGCGGGTCCTACATCGACGGCGACTGGGAGGCCGATGACCTGGTCCGCCTGGTGCGCCTGGTCGTGCTCAACGACCTGCGGCTCGAGGACGCCAGCGCCGTGGCGCGGCTGGGGAATCTCGCCGACCGCTTCGCGCACTGGACGCGGCGCAACACACAGCGCGGCGCGAAAGCGAACATCGTCGCGCATTACGACCTGTCCAACGAGCTGTACTCGACGTTCCTGGACGAGACGATGACCTACTCGTGCGCCGTGTTCGAGGACCCTGGCCAGTCGCTGGCCGAGGCGCAGCGCAACAAGGTCCGCACGATCGCCGCCAAGGCCGCGCTGCGCCCCGGCGACCGTGTGCTCGAGATCGGCTGCGGATGGGGCGGATTCATGGAGTACGCCGCGGGAGTGCTGGGATGTCGCGTGACGGGGATCACGCTGTCGCCCGAGCAGGCCGACTTCGCCCGCCGGCGCCTGGCCTCGGCCGGACTCGCCGACCGGACGGTGATCGAGCTCGTCGACTATCGCGCGGCGCAGGGGCGATACGACAAGATCGTGTCGATCGAGATGGCCGAGGCGGTCGGGCACGAGTACCTGCCGGCTTACTTCGGCGCCATAGATCGGCTTCTCGAGCCCGACGGTCTGGCCGTCATCCAGGTCATCACGCTGCCGGACGAGCGCTACGAAGCCTACCTGCGCAACGTCGATTACACCCAGAAGTACATCTTCCCTGGGTCGCACCTGCCGTCCCTGGGCGCGATGACCGCGGCCCTCTCCCGGACGCGCCTCATGATCGAGGACGTGGAGAACATCGCCCCGCACTACGCCGAAACCCTGCGCCGCTGGCGCACGCGATTCCTGTCGCGTCTGGACGTGGTCCGGGAGCTGGGCTTCGACGGTGCCTTCGTGCGACGCTGGGAGTTCTATCTGGCGTTCTGCGAAGGGGCTTTCGCGGCGCGCTACCTGAGCGACCTGCAGATAGTGCTCACGCGCGCCGGCAATCGCGCACTGCCCACGGCGCCCTACGCAGGTGACGCCACTTGAACCCCCCGCGTGGCGGGTAGACCCGAACGGGTTATCTTCCGCTGCCCCATGCCTTCCCTGGACGCGATCCTGCGGGCCAACCCCGATTACGTCGACTCCCTGTACCGGCGCTGGCTGGACGACCCGGACGCCGTCGACCCGACGTGGGCCCTGTTCTTCGCCGGGATCCAGTGGGCGGCCAATGGCGCCGCGACGGGCAACGGCCACGCCGTCGACGAGGCCGGCGAGCCTATCGTCCTCACGGCGCGTGGCAGCCTGCCGGAGGGCGTGGACGAGGAGACGCTGGCGCCGGGGCTCCGGATCTACGACCTGGTCTATACCTACCGCACCTTCGGCCACCTCATCGCCGACATCGACCCGCTGGGCCGGACTCCCCGCGAGCACCCCCTCCTCGCCCTGTCGGAGTTCGGCTTCACCGAGGAAGACCTGCATACCGAGGTCCGCTGCACGGCCTACAAGGGGCGCCAGACGGGCACCCTGCGCGAGTTCCTGGACGACCTGCGGGCGACGTACTGCCGCACGATCGGCGTCGAGTACATGGAAGTGCCCGACAAGACGCGCCGCGAGTGGCTCCAGGAGCGCATGGAACCGGTGCGCAACCGCCCGGAGGTTCTTCCCGAGCGACGCCGCGAGATCCTCGCCGAGCTGGTCGCCGCCGACACGTTCGAGGAGACGATCCACCGGCGCTATCCCGGCGCAAAGCGGTTCTCGCTGGAGGGCGGCACGACGCTCGTCCCGCTGCTCAAGACCGTCGTCGAGGAGGCCGGCGCCGCTCAGGTCGAGGAGGTCGTCATGGGGATGGCCCATCGCGGCCGGCTCAACGTCCTGGCCCATGTGTTGGGGAAGCCCTATGCGCAGATCCTGGCGGAGTTCGAAGGCCGGCCGCTGGCGCCGGAGATCCAGGGCTACGGCGACGTCAAGTACCATCTCGGCTACTCGCGTGACTACGAGACCGGGGCCGGCCGCACGATCCACCTCTCGCTGGCGTTCAATCCGAGCCACCTGGAGGCGGTCGACCCGGTCGTCGAGGGGATCGTGCGCGCCAAGCAGAACTACCTCCACGACGAGCGCCGCGAGAAGGTCGTCCCGCTCCTGATGCACGGCGACGCGGCGTTCACCGCGCAGGGCGTCGTTTCGGAGACGTTCACCCTGGGCGGCCTCGACGCCTATCGGACGGGGGGCACCGTCCACGTGATCATCGACAACCAGATCGGCTTCACCACGGATCCCGAAGAGGGGCGCTCGACGCGCTACGCCTCGGACATCGCCAAGATCGTCGAGGCGCCGGTATTCCACGTCAACGGCGACGACCCGGAGGCCGTGTGCCACGCAGCGCGCCTGGCATTCGGCTACCGGCAGCACTTCCAGAGCGACGTCATCCTCGACCTGATCTGCTTCCGGCGCTACGGCCACAACGAGCTCGACGATCCGACGTTCACCCAGCCCTCCATGTACGAGCTGATCGAGGACCACCCGTCGAACTCGGAGGTCTACGCCAGCCGGCTGATCGAGGAGAGCGTCCTGACCGAGGATGCCGTCGCCTCGATGCGCCAAAGGGTCAAATTGGCGCTGGACGAAGCCCAGGAGGAGGCCCAGCGGCTCCCCGAGCAGGCCGTCGATCAGCTGGATGGCGCGTGGGCGGGACTGCACGCGGCGGGTGAGGACTGGGGGGCCGACACGGCGGTGTCGCGCGAGACGCTGGAGCGCGTCGCGCGGGCGCTGGTCACCGTCCCCGAGGGCTTCCACTGGCACGAGCGGCTCGAGCGCCTCATGCGGCAGCGCGCCGCGATGGTGCTCGAGGACGGCGACATCGACTGGGGCTGCGGCGAGGCGCTGACGTTCGGCTCACTGCTCCTGGAAGGGACCAAGGTGCGGCTCTCCGGGCAGGACACGGCGCGCGGGACGTTCAGCCACCGGCACGCCGTGTACACCGACCAGGAGACGGGCGAGCGATACGTCCCGCTGAACCACCTGAGCGACGACCAGAACGTGTTCCAGGTGGTCAACAGCCCGCTGTCCGAGCTGGCCGCGCTGGGCTTCGAGTACGGCTATTCGTCCGCCGACCCGTGGACGCTGGTCGCCTGGGAGGCCCAGTTCGGGGACTTCGTCAACGGCGCCCAGGTGGTCATCGACCAGTTCATTTCTTCGGGCGAG
>CAZCZH010000133.1:0-7260 GCA_964502985.1 uncultured Gemmatimonadales bacterium | reverse complement strand
TGCAGCGTCAGGAAGTCGACCCGCTTCTCGAGCGGCACGATCCAGCGGTTGAGCAGGTCGCGCGGACGGACCCGCTGGCGGCCGAAGTCGTCGATGATCAGGATCCCGCCGTTGGCCTTCATCTGGAATGGGGCCTGGTAAACCTTGGACGAGGCGTCGTACTGCAGGTCCAGCTGCTCGAGGGTCAGCTCGCCCCCGGTGAACACGACTGGACGCTGGACGCGGGCATAGCGCAGGTCGTACCCGGGCGCGGCTTCGAGCCAGTCGGGATCGTCTTCGGCGGCCTGAACGGGCGCTTCTTCGACGGCCGGTCGGTGGTATACGGGATCGTGGATCACGACCACGTGGCCCGATACGTCGACCGCGTGGGGCAGGTACATCGCCCCCCCGATCATGCGGGCGATCGACTCCGACAGGTTCGTCTTGCCGTTGCCCGAATCGCCGTACAGGAACATCGATTTGGCCGAATTGATCGCCGGCCCCAGCTGCTCGATGAACTCGGGCAGCAGTACGAGATGGCTCAGGCCGCGCTGGATGTCGGGCAGGGTCGCGTGCATCTGCCGAATCGTCTGCCGCTCGACCCACAGTCGATAGTGAGTCAGCGGCACGGGCGCTGGTCCCACGTACTGGTTCGTGTCGATCGCCTCGCGAGCCCGCACGCGACCCTTCCCCGTGAGGTCGAAGGTATAAGCTCCGCGGCCGCTTCCGCTGGCTCCACGGACCTCCACCAGCTGGCGCTGCTGCAGGGTCAGGAGCTGCTCGTCGATCAACCGGAAAGGAAGCCGGATCTCGTTGCACAGCTGCTGGCCGGTGCGCGCTCCCTGCACGTAGAGGGTCTTGAGCGCGAGCTCACCGACGGTCTCGGCGGACAGGCCCGCCTGGTGGAGTGTCTCGGGCACGGGCGGCCGATCGGGGACGGCTTTGCGCGCCGCCGCGGCGGCCTCGCGGCGCGCCAGGCCGAGCGTGCTGGTCAGTGGCGGGTTCATTCGAGTACCTCCGTCTCCCAGGTCAGCCGGTCGCCCGGCCTGGTATCGGACTCGGCGAGGATGCCGGCCGGCAGCTCGAGCGCCATGCGCGCCTCCCCGTGCCAGCGTGTGCGCGCCCCGGGGGCGAGCTCTCGGTACAGCGCGACCACCTCCCCGGACGGATCCAGCAGGGCCACGTCGATGGGGAACGTCAATCCGTACATGTGGACGCCATGGCAGGGCACGATCATGAGGCCCTGGCCGGGACGCAGCTCCGAGCGCCCGATCAGCCCCTTGAGGCGGGTCCAGAAGCCGTCCGCCCAGTCGACCTCGTCGCCGAGCAACCGGCCGCGGCTCTGGTTCACGACTCGCACACGCTTCACTGCAGTCCCTTCAGCTGGTGCAGGATGTGGAGGATGGCCGGTCCCAGGATGACCACGAACATGGCCGGGAAGATGAACAGCACCAGCGGGAACACGAGCTTGATGGTCGTCTTGGCTGCAGCCTCCTCGGCGCGCTGCCGGCGCTTCGTGCGCAGCGTGTCGGAGTGGACGCGCAGGGCGGTGGCGATCGACGTGCCGAAACGGTCGGTCTGGATCAGCATCGCGGTCAGAGAGCGCAGGTCGGCTACGCCGGTCCGCTCGCCCAGGTTGCGCAACGCCTCGTCGCGCGGCGTTCCGGCGCGAATCTCGAGGTTGGTCAAGATCAGCTCCTCGCTCATCCCGTGGCTCACGTGCTCGATCTCCTGGGACACCCGGACCAGCGCCTGATTCAGGCCGAGGCCGGCCTCGACGCACACCACGAGCAGGTCGAGCGTGTCGGCCAGGGCGCGTGTCAGCTCGAGCTGGCGCTTGGCGATCCGACGCTTCACCACGAATCGCGGTATGGCCCAACCGAGGAGCCCGGTGATGCCGGCGGCGAAGATCATCGCTCCGGGCGCTCCGCCGACCATCGTCGCCAGGAACACCCCGCCCAGCGCGAAGCCGACGGCCGCCAGGAAACGCACGCCGAGATACACGGCAACCGCGCTCGGACGCCGGTAGCCCGCCTGGACCATCATCTGCTGGATCTTGCTCCAGTCGACGCGCCGCGGGCCGATGCGCTCGCCGAACTGCTCGAGCAGGGCCTCCAGTCGCTCGCGCTTCTCCTGCCGTTCGCGGCGCTGGATCGCGTAGTACTGCGCGGCCCCCGTCTCGAGTTCGGCCAGCCGGCGGCTGATGGCTCGCGGGCGCCCGGCGGTCAGCGTCGCCACGCCGTACACCAGCGTCATCACCGAGGTCATGATCAGTGCCGCGACGAGGTAGATCATCGTCCCGCTCCCCTAGATCTTGATGTCGACGATGCGACGGATTACGAAGTACCCGAACACCTGCAGGATTATTGCCACCGAGATCATCAGCTTACCCACCGGCTCGCGGACCAGGATCAGCATGTACTCGTGATTCAGCGCGTAGATGACACCCGACACGAGGATCGGCAGGCCTGCCAGCAGGTAGCCCGTCAACCGCCCCTGGGCCGTGTAGACCCGTACCTGACGCTGAATGGTGAACCGCTCGCGGATCGTGTAGGCGATCTTGTCGAGGATTTCGGCCAGGTTTCCGCCGACCTCGCGCTGGATCATGATCGCGGTCACGAAGATCCGCATGTCGAGCAGGTCGACGCGGTCCGCCAGCGCCAGCAGGGTGTCCTCCAGGGCGAGTCCGAACTTCTGCTCCTCGAACACACGCCGGAACTCGGTGGCGATCGGCTCGGGCGACTCGTCGGCCACCATCTGGAGGCCCGTCGAGAACGCGTGGCCGGCGCGGATCGCCCGGCCAAGCAGGTCGATGGCCTCCGGGAAGTGCTCCTCGAAGGCGTACAGGCGCTTCGTCTTGCGGCGCCGCACGTACATGTAGGGCAGGGTGGCGCCGCCTGCCGCGGCGCCCAGTCCCACGATCTTGAACCCGGTCAGGACCATTCCGGCCAGCCCCAGCGAGACGGCCGCTCCGACGGTCACCATGATGAACGTCCCCACGCGCCACGGCACTTCGGCCTGCTGCAACAGGTGCTGCAGGTCGCGGGTGTGCGGCAGGCGAGCGACGAGCGGCTCGAGCCAGTCGGGATCCTCGCGCGCGTCCTCACGGAACAGGTCACTGAAGGGATCCTGGCCGGACTTGCCTTCCGCCATCAGGTTCAGGCGCTGCGAGATCTCCTTGTGCTTACGCCGGTCACGCCACCACTCCCACAGGAGCGATAGCGCGAGGACCGCCATCGCGACGGCGGCGAAGACGAGGATCGCCGGGATCCAGCTCGCGGGGACGCGGCTCATCGCTCGGCTCCGGCGGCGAAGTTGAACTCGGCGTTGGTGAACAGCGCGGTGGGCAGATCGATGCCACAGCGCCTGAGCTGCTCCGCGAAGCGCGGACGGATGCCGGTCGCCCGGAAACGTCCCAGCACCTTGCCGTTCTCGTCGATTCCCTGACGCTCGAACACGAAGATCTCCTGCATCGTGATGATGTCGCCCTCCATGCCTACCACCTCGGAGATCGACGACAGTCTGCGCGAGCCATCGGACAGACGCGACACCTGGATGATGACGTCGATCGCGCTGGCGATCTGCTGGCGCATGGCCTTCTCGGGCAACGCCAGGTTGGCCATCGAGACCATCGTCTCCAGGCGCGCCAGCGCGTCGCGCGGGCTGTTGGCGTGGAGCGTGGTCAGCGACCCGTCGTGGCCCGTGTTCATGGCCTGCAGCATGTCGACCGCCTCCGAGCCGCGAACCTCGCCGACGATGATCCGATCGGGCCGCATGCGGAGCGCGTTGATGACCAGCTGACGGGCGTTGATCTGTCCCACACCCTCGACGTTGGCCGGCCGCGTCTCGAGTCGAACGACGTGCGGCTGACGCAGCTGGAGCTCGGCCGAGTCCTCGATCGTCACGATCCGCTCGTCGGGCGGGATCGACGACGACAGGACGTTGAGGAGTGTCGTCTTTCCAGCCCCTGTTCCGCCCGAGATGAGCGTGTTGAGGCGCGCCTTCACCACGCCCTGCAGGAGCTCCAGCATGGGGCTGGTCATGGTCTCGGTGCGCATCAGGTCCTGGGCCGTCAGGGCGTCCTTCTTGAATTTGCGGATCGAGACGTGCGGACCGTCGATCGCCAACGGCGGGATGATCGCGTTGACGCGCGAGCCGTCGGCCAGACGCGCGTCGACCATCGGCGACGAGTCGTCGATCCGCCGGCCCACCGCCGACACGATCCGGTCGATGACCTGCAGCAGATGTTTGTTGTCCTTGAAGCGCACCTCGGTGCGCACGATCCGGCCGCCGCGCTCGATGAACACCTGACGGTAGGTGTTGACCAGGATGTCCGACACCGTTGGATCCTGGAGCAGGGGCTCCAGCGGACCGAGCCCGAAGATCTCGTTCAGCACCTCCTCGACCAGCGCCTCGCGCTCGTCGTAGTTCAGCGGCGCGGCCTCCCGGGCCAGCAGGTCCTGTACGACACGACGGATCTCGGCCACGACGTGGCTCCGGTCGTGCGTCTCCAGGTTGGACAGATTGAGGCGCTCGATCAGCTGGCGGTGGATGCGACTCTTGATCTCGTGCGCCAGCGACTCCTCGCGCACCTCCTCCTGCACCGACTCTACGGGCGGCCCCGGCAGATCGCCGTTGATGCCGAAGATCGGGTCCACCGACGCCCCCCCACCGAAGGGCGCCGCTTGAGGAGCCCTCTTGATCTGCGGCTCTTCCTCCGTCTCTTCGCGCTCGTCGGGGCCCGGCTCCTCCTCGGGAGCCTCCCACGGAAGGGTCTCTCGATTGACCTCGCCCTCGGGGTTGAACAGCGGTACCGAGTATGGATCGCGGTCGTCGCTCATGCGCGTTCACCTCCCACGACGGCCGGGGGCAGCATCAGCGGATCCTCGGCCGCCTCGGACCCGACCAGGTTCTTGAACTTGTCCGCAGCCCGCGACAGCCAACCGCGCTTCTTCTGCTGCTGGCTGGGAAGACCCAGGATCTTGGCGCCCAGCGCCTCGAGGTCGTGCGCGTAGGGACAGCGCTCGTCGAGGATCACCGGACGCCCCGTATTGATGGAGTAGATGACCGAATCGTAGTCGTTCGGCAGGGTCCAGTAGACCTCCATGTTCAGTGACCGCTCGACGTCTTCCAGCGTGATGTCGTTCTCTGGCTGGAGGCGGTTGATCACGAGACGCAGCTGCTGACTCTTCTCGCCGACCCGGTCGAGGAGGTGCTGGCAACGCTGGATGTTGCGCAGGGACGGGAGGTCCACATTGGCGACCACGACATAGTCGTAGTGGTTCTTGAGGAACAGCAGGATCTGACGCGCGTGGTCGCCTGTGACCGTCTCTGCCTTCTCCGGATGATACGGGGCGGACAGCAGGTGAACGCCTGACTCGTGAGCCTCGATGAACGAGGCCAGCAGACCGGCGTCCATGCGATGGAAGTTGCGCGCCAGGTCGACGAAGTTGAAGCGCGGCTCGACCCCCAGGAAGAGTGCGATCTCGCCGAGCTCCAGGTCGAGGTCCACAAGAACCGTGCGCTTGCCGGTCAGACGGTGCACCTGGATCGCCAGGTTGGTGGCCACCGTGGTCGTCCCCGACCCGCCCTTCGCGCTGAAGAACGCGAACAGCTTGCCTGGCTCGCGCCGCGCGGGCTGCGCAGAGTCGGTTGGCGTCGAGAGCTTGCGCCGCACGCGATTGATGGCGCCGATCAGCGCATCGTGGGTCACGGGCTTCGGCAGGTATTCGGAGATCCCGGCCTGCATGACCTGCATCAGGAACTCGGGCGAGGCCTTGCTGCCCGTCGCGACGAGCCGCCGGTTGGGGGCGGATTCCGCCAGGAACTGGGCCAGCTTGCATCCCAGAACGGGGTCTTCCTCGAGATCGAGGAACACCACCTCGGGATCGACGTACCGCAGCTCCTCGAGATGACCGTGACTGATCTCGATGAACGGAACCAGGATCTCGAACGCCACCTCGACGGCTGGGGGCCCGTCCCCGTTCTGGCTCAAAACCGAGCGGAATTGTCCGTCGGTCGAGATGACGGCGCTGCGGATGGGTTGGCCCTCCATCTTGCCTCCGGGGGTTTCTATCCCGCTAATCGACGAGTCGGACGAACTTGAGCTGTGGACCGCCAGGGCCGCCGCCGGTGCCGGTGATTCCCGTGCCGAGCCCGGTGGCATACAGGAAGCGGCCGATTACGTCGTTGCCGTTCATTCCCTCGATGAAGAATGCGGTGATGTTGTTGAACACGACCGGCTTTTTGCCGGGATCGACCGGGTCCCGCGGGTCGAACAGCGGGAGGTTCGCCACGCGCGGACTCGCCCTCCACGGCCGATACGCGCTGCCGACGACGCTGTCGGCGCCCGCGTCCCAGTGGGCGCCCGGGTCCTGTGAGACGAGGTCGTTGATCCCCTGTTTGGTGGGACCGCGCATGTTGCCGTTCTCGACCATGTACTGCTGGCCCAGATGGATTACGGACGTGTTGCAATGGGCGATGTTGTCGCGATAGTTGCTCCCGCCGGTGATTGGCCCACCATCAGGTTGGGGGACATCCCACGGGAAATACCACGACGGGACGATCGCCTGCTGAGGAGTGCCCTCCTTGATCACAAGGGGCCGACCGAAATCGTTGGTGTAAGTGGTCCCGTTCGGATCGACGCCGTTGTTGGACGGCATGCCGTCGCGCCACGAGCTCCCGTAGCCCGTATCGCCGGCATTGTAGTACTCGCCATTGTCGTACTTGCCGTTCCCGTTCGTGTCGTCCCACGCGTCGGGAATGGTGAATGGCTTGAGACACGTCGCCGCGCCTCCAGGAACCGCTTCGGCGGTCGCCGTCGCTCCGACCCCGACCTCGTCGATCCCGAAGATGCGCGCGAACCAGGTGGCCACCGCCGCGCCCCGCTCGGCGGTCCGCCGGACGGTCACCGTGACCCTCCAGCGCGCTACGTCGACCTGGACGTCCTCGGGCAGCAGGTTGACGGTCTGGTTCCGCACGGTGTTCTGTGCGGCGTAGTCCATCGCCACGTTGCGCGCGCGGGCTCCGTCGTTCGGTGCCTCGAGGAACGAGCCCGCTCCGGCCAGCGCGGAGGCGTCCGCTACGCGTTGGGCCTCGCTGCGTGCCGTGTACAGCATGCCCACATCGATCGCCAGGGCAGCCATCGAAAGCAGGCCGCCCATGGCGATGGCGACGAGAAGGATCGCACCACCACGTTCGTCTCTAAAAGCGTGCTTGATCACTTGGCGCTACCCTTTCCGGCCTGACCGACGGGTTGCTTCATGTCGCCCTCCCACTCCC
>CAZCZH010000132.1:0-7270 GCA_964502985.1 uncultured Gemmatimonadales bacterium | reverse complement strand
GGCACCCCACCGCCTTGAACTGCTTTGCCCTTTTCGTCTTCCCCCTATGATCGCGCGATCCGGCGGGCGTCGGTTTGGCACCCGCTCTCCGTACCCCGACCCGGTCCGGATTTCGATTAAATGGGGTCGCGCGCACGCGTTGCTTCGGTGCGGTCTCCGGCGAAGGGGGGCCTGAAACGAAACGCGCGTTTCTCATCGCGAACGGACTCATCGCCCCGATCGCCGGAACCTCAACGAGAGTCAGCGGGCGGTGCTCATCACGGAGCCCGAGATCGTAAAGCGGCTCAAGGCGGAAGCTGCGGAGCGATCATAGTGGAAGACGATCGTAGGGGCGATGAGAAGGGCAACCCTACCCCGGCGGCAAAGCCCCGCGCGGCCAAGCCGTGCAGCCTGACGGGTCGTAGGGGGCGATGAGAAGGGCAACCCTAACCCCGGGGGGGGAGAAATGCCCCATTCGCGCTATGTTTTGGGGCGCACTTTCGGTTTCGGGGGGCATGGGGCCTGAACGAAACGACCGTTTTCAGGCGGAGCGGTGCCCAATAAGAAACGGACCGCCGAGGCTGAGGTGGCGGGCGTGCTGGGACCCCACGGGTCCCATTTCCGATGCCGCCTGACTACGCGGCGGCGCTCGCCTACCTCGATGCCGACGAGGAGCGCGCGGTCATCGGGTTCGCCCGAACGCTCGGGTACGACGCGGCCCGGTGGGCTGACGCGGCGATCTTACGGGACGTCGTGATGACGGTCGCGGCGCGACGCCTCGCGGATGCGGACCGCCCCGACCGCGGGGAGCTACCGAGGTTGCGGGACGCGTGCGCGGCGTTCGGCTGCCGGGACGATGCCGACCGCGAGGCTCGAAAGATCGTGGCTCGGCTCCGCAGGTGGGGTTCAGGTACAGATTGTGACTCAGCCGCGTGAGTAGGTTCCCCGGCATGGAACGAAAAGCTGTCGCAGGGCTCGAGGTGAAGGCCGCGGAGAAGGGCGAGGCGGTGGTCCGGTTCGCCATGCTCGGCGGTCCTCCGGATCTCGATGGGGACATCATCGCGCCGGGGGCGATCGGCCGGCAGCGGGTCAAGGTGAGCTCCTACGGTCACACGTCGTGGGGCGGTTCGCTCCCGGTGGGCGTGGGCGAGACACGCGAGTCGGGAAACGCCGCGATCGCGGACCTCCGGTTCTTCCTCAATACCCAGCACGGCCGGGACCATTGGGAGACCGTGAAGGGGCTCGGCGACCTCCAAGAGTACAGCTTCGGATTCGACGTCGAGGACGCGGGCGAGCCCTCCCCCGAGGAGCGAAAAGCGGGCGCGAAAAGGGTCCTCAAGCGGCTACGGGTCTTCGAGATTTCGCCGGTCCTCCGGGCTGCGGGCCGCGATACGGCGACGCTCGCCATGAAGGCCCAGTGCACCGGCTGCGGCTCGGCCGTCTCCGGCGCGGCCCTCGAGCGGCGGGGCCGCGAGATCCTGGAGCGGGCGCGTCGGACTCGGGCGGACGCCCGAAAGCTCCTCGAGCGGCTCGATGGCGTCGATCAACCGGACCCGGCCCGGCGCGAGCTCGCCGCGTTCGCCGCGTGGGCCGGGCATATCCTGAACGGGCTTCCGGGGCGTGTCCAGCCCCCCGCCGTGAAGTGGTTCGACCGCAACACGGACCCGGACCTCCGGAACACGAACGGTTTCATGCGCCCCGGCGAACACGCGACCCATCTCGCCATCGACCTCGCCGGCGCGGATCTCGTGCGGACCGCGCTCCACGAGCTTCGCCATGTCGCGCAGCGTGACCCGGAGGCGGCCGGGGCTGAATCGGACGCCGCGCAGTTCGCGCAGCGGTGGACGTCGGCCGTTGTCGCGGCACACCGGCATACCGGCGGCCGGACGTGGAAGCTCCGCACGTCTGGCGATCGGTGGCCGCCCTTCCGCGGCGCCCACCGGAAGGGCGATGTGATCCTTCAACGGGAGCGCGGCGAGGCGTGGGCATTCTACCCGCGCGCCGTTCACCCATGGCATCGGATTTCGACATGATGCACGAGGCGGACAGCCCCATCACGGCCGGATCGCGGACCTTCGCGGACCTCGACGAGCTCCGCGCTTACGTCTCCGAGCGGATCGGCCGGGGGATCTATGCTCCAACTGAAATCGCGGCGATCCTGGCGCTCGACCGGCTCGACGGTGACGGGGTCCCGTTCCTCCGGGAAATCGCGCGCAACTTGACCTTCATCACGCCGACGCGCGACCGCTACGACGGCCCCACACCCCTCGACAACGTGGTGGCGAAGGCCGAGGTACATCGGGCCGCGAAGGAGCTGGCGCACGAGGAGGCGAACCGCGTCTATCGGACCGCGGTTCTGGAAGCGGAAGGCGAGCTCAGCCGCAGGCGGGCCAAGGCCACGACGACCGCCGAGCGGTCCGAGATCGACGGGTGGCACGAACGCCAAGCAAGGGTGATCGCCGGGCTGCACGAGGACTACCAGGCGGCCCGGCGCGAGTACGAGCGCGCGATCTCCAGATTGAACAGCCTCAAGGCCGCACAAGGCCGCTGGCGGCAGGAGCAGGACGTCCGGATACACAACCCGGACGATCCCGAGCGCCCGTTCACCCTTGCGGAGTTCACGGAGATGCGACGGCGCGGCGTCGTCTGAGGGGCGCGTCCGGGGTGTCCGGTACACCGCAAGGAACCGGGGGGTTGTGAGTTTGCCCCGGCCCCACCCCGGCGTCTCCCCCCGCCCCCGGACACGAGAGTGTGAGCAGGTGAGGCCAATCCGGCAAATGTGGCGCGACGCCGCTCACGCGTGGCGGACTCACCCGGAATGGCGTGACCGCCCGCGACCGTGGATCAGGACTTCCGCGGAGTGGGCGGCCCCGGCCGACCTCCGGTTCGAGACGTTCGGGGAGCTCCGGAGGTTCAGGCGCCGCATCCCGTGGCGGTGGCTACCGCGGCGGGTCGTGGTGGCCGCGTTCGCTGCGGTCGGGATCTCGGACGAGCTCGGCGAGCGATTGACGGACGATTACGAGAACTGGAAGCAACAAGATGCCAACGCCTGACCTACCATCGCTCGGCACGACCGCCGTAACCGTCGAAGCCGACTCGGCCGCACTCGACAAGGCGTTCGAGCAGGACATCCCGCGCAAGGCACGCGAGGCCGGTCAGAAGATCGGCGGCGAGTTCGCCGACGCATCGGCGCCCGGGATGCGCGCGGCCGGTGAGCGGAGCGGGCGCGAGTATGCGGGCGGGTTCAGGTCCGTCGTGTCCGGACTGTTCCAGGGCGTCGGGCTCGCGATCGGAAACTTCCTGACGAACGCCGTCATCCGTGTCATCCGGTCCGTGCCCCGGTTTGCACGCGAGACGGTACACGCGTTCGAGGAACAGGAAGCGGCGGCGACGCGGCTCCGGGCGACGCTCGCCACTATCGGGGAGACAGGGCCCGCGGCGTTCCAGAAGATCGTGGACCGCGCGAAGGAGCTCCAGCGCGAGACGACGGCGGCGGACGACGCGCTGATCGGTGCCACGGCCACGCTCGGCACGATCGCGCGTGGGCTCGACGCGGACGAGCTGGCCGACGCGCAGCAGGCCATCGTAGGGATCGCCGACACGTTCCTGGACGGGAACCTGAACGCGGCGGCCGAGGCGGTCGGGAAGGCCGTGGCGGGGACCCGGAACGAGCTCGGCCAGTACGGGATCACCGTCGATCGGTCCGCGTCACAGTCGGAGAAGCTGCGGCAGATCATCGAGCAGACGGGCGCCGCGTTCGAGGTAGCGAAGGCGAACGCGACCACGCTCGAAGGCCGGATGACGCAGCTGTCGAACGCGTTCCAGAGCGTCAAGGCCCGGATCGGCGCGCTGATCGTCGATTTCCTCGACCTGACGGACAACACCGGGAAGGCGACGAACGCGGTGGAGCGGTTCGACGCGTTCCTGGAAGAGAACCGGGGTGGGATCCTCCGGCTGGGCGAGGTCCTGAAGGGGCTGGGCGGGATCGCGCTCAACGCCATCCAGCTCGTAGGCGACACGATCGTCGCGCTCGTCGCCTCCGTACACCGCACCATCATCGAGTTCGTGAACGTCGCCATCGGCGGGCTCAACCTCCTGATCGCCGGCGCCCGCAAGATCCCCGGTGTCAACATCGCGGACATCCCGACCTGGAACGTGGAACGTGCCGACGAGCTGATCGCGAAGGCGCGTGCCAACATCGTCCAGAACTTCGACGAGATGGTGGACGCCGCGAAGCGCATGGGCACCGAGATCCCGCCCGCCGCCGAGCGTGGCGCGCAGGGCGTCCGTGTGATCGGCACGGCGTCCGACGACGCGGCCGAGCGCGTGAAGGCGCTCCGGTCCGAGCTCGACAGGCTGATACGGCAGGGCGTGGACCTGTCGAAGCCGGTCTCGGACGTGACGATCCTCGAGAACCGGCTCGCGGCCACGGGTGTCACGATCGTCGATCTGATCCCGCTCGCGAAGCGCCTGGGCATGACGATCGAGGAGCTTGCCTCACAGATCGTCGCCGGTGGCGAGGGCGCCAGGGAGCTCATCACCGACATATCGGATCTCGGCTCGGCGTTCGAGACGCAACAGAAAGCGCTCGAGGCCGTAAACGACGGCTTCGATGAGCACAAGCGAAAGGAGGAGGAGGCACGGCGGGCGCTGGAGCGCGCCATCGACTCCTTCGCACGCGGCGCGCGTGGCGTCATCGACTTCGCTGACGCGCTCGGCGTGCTGGACGACGCGGCGGCGGACACGCTCCGGGCGATCACGAACCTCGGGGAGGGCCTCGCGCGCATCAAGACGGACCCGCTCGGCGGCGGATTGCAGGCGCTGGGCGGCGCCGCACAGCTCATCGATACGCTGTCGAAACCCTCGCCTCAGTCCGCGGCGCAGGAGCGGCTCCAGGCGACGCTCGACCGGCTGGCCGAGTCGATCGACGAGCTCGCACAGCGGTTCCGCGATCTGCCGGGCACAGAGCAGTCGGGCCTCATCAGGTTCGCCGCGCTCGAAGCGGGCGACGACATCCGACAACTGAGCGGCGAGCTCGACCGGCTCGGGCTCACGTTCACGGACCTTCGGCGGGTCGCTGACATCGTTGGGCTCGACATCTCGAACCTCGAGGGCGTGCTGCGCGGCACGTCCGACGCCACGTTCCTCGCGCGGTTCGAGCTGTTCGCGCTTCAGGAGTCGATTCGGCAGCTCGCCGACGAGGCGGAATCCTTCACCGAGCGGCTCAAGCAGGTGCGGCTCGGGTTCGAGCTGTTCGACATCGAGGATCCGGCCAAGCGGTTCGCCGCGATCGTCGATACGGCTGTCGAGAAGGCGTTCGGAAAGGCCGGGAAGCTCACGCAGGAACGGCTCACGAGGCTGGCCGGGCTCGACCTGACGAAGCCGGAGGACGTCGCGCAGGCGCGCGATACCCTCCGGCAGATATTCAAGGATGCGGAGGCCGTCCGGCGCGGCGAGATCCCGCGCGACGCCGTGTTCGGCGATCTGACGGATAGTGAGTTCGAGCAGCTACTACGCGAGGCGAATGGGTATCTCAAGCAGATTCAGAAGGACACCGAGGCCGGGCTCGACGTCCAGACCGGCGGGTCCACGACGCAGGGCGGCATCTTCCGGGGCGTGTCGATCGGGCAGGGCGACGCGCTGATCGCGCTCGGCCAGACCGAGGTAGCCTACCTCCAGGACATCGCGATCTCGGCCCGTGACTTCGCCGGCAGACCTACCGAGGGCGCGCTGTTCGGCCCGATCAACTTCGGCCAGCCGCCCGCGAGCGCCCCCACGGGCATGACCGTCCCCGGACAGACCTTGCCACCGAGCGGCCAGATCCCCGTCCCGACGCCGCCCCCGATCCCGCGTGGCGGCCCGATGCTGGCCACCCAGAACACCCAGAACTACACGATCTCCGAGGGGGCGATCCGATTCGGCAACCTGACGCTCCCGAATGTGACCGACGCCGAATCGTTCGCCAGGGAGCTCTCCCGGTTTGGCGGGCGCGGACTGGCGCGGCTGATCGAAGCGGACACGCGCGACTCGCTCGAAAACCGGGGTGTCATGTGACTGACGCCCCCGAGGAGCGGCTCTACGCCGCGCTGGGGCTGCTCGGGCTCGCCGGAGAGTCGTTCCACCGCGGCGTCGGGCTCGCGGTCGTCAGCGTCGCGCTCGTGGTGCTCACAACCGGAGCGATTCGTCAAGCGGGTCGGAGACGATCCCGAGGCACGGGAGGCGCTAGCGAAGGTGGATAAGGAGGTGGAGCGTCCTGTGGGACGTCCACCCGAGGCCGAGGAAAAGCTTGACGATGTAAAGGGTTTCCCTTCGGGTAACAGCCAGCGATGAGCGTTCCAGACTGGACCGCCCGGCTGGGGGGGTGCTACGTTCCACGTTGGAACCGGCAATCTCCCCCCAGGGAAAGGGACGCTCATCATGGCCAGCAAGACCCTGACGACGGACGACTACCGCACGGCTTGGCGGGTTCTGTCCGATATGTTCGAGCGGATCCCGACGAGCCCTCCCCTAGGCGAGGAACCGTATACCGGCTCGCCCGAGCAGCTCGAGGAGACTCGCCTCAGCGTCAGTTCTATCTGCCTCAGAAGCAACATCCGGGCGCTCGTCCGGCATATCCGCTGGACGATCGCGGTGGACGAGGGCACTTCTCCCCCCGCGGACATCGACCCGCACTCGATCGTCCCGCTCGAGCCACGCGGGGGGGTTGGGGCTCGTCCGCTCCAGCTCGTGCGATGAGCGCGCCCGACCGGAGCGAGGCGATCCGTAAGGCGCTCGACGGCGCGCCGGTCTCGCGTCGCGAGGTGGCGCGGCGGGCCGGTGTGTCACACTCGACCTTGAACCGGATCGTCTCCGGCGAACAGAAGGCGACCGATGCGCTGGCCGATGCCATCGCGGACGCCCTCCGTTCAATCGGCCGGGAGTCGTGCAAGGGCGCGCGGCGAATCGAGGCCGACACGCGCGACGCCGGCGGGGCTTGACGTCGCCGGCTCCCCATCGATATGGCGCAGGAGATCGTAGACGCGGCGTTCGCGGACGTGCTCGTCGAGGACAGCGACAGGTGCGCGGCGGATACGTTACGGTTCCGCGCCGCGATCGACGCACGTATACTTCGAGCGAGCGAGGCGTGAGGAGCGGACCGGCGAGTGTGCCCTATGTGTGCCCTCGCCGGTTTCCGCTTCCGAGAAGGGGCCTCGCGGCCAGTCGCGGAAGATGTTGGCGCGACGAGAGATAGCAGCACATCGGGGCGTGGCGCAGTCCGGTAGCGCACCTGCTTTGGGAGCAGGGGGTCGCC
>CAZCZH010000131.1:0-7362 GCA_964502985.1 uncultured Gemmatimonadales bacterium | reverse complement strand
CGGGAAACGCCGACGCTGGAAGCAGCGGCAGGTAGCCGGTATGGAAGTTGATGCGCCGCGCGCCGAGCGCCCCCGCCACGCTGACCGCCCGTTCCCAGCACTGCCGGGTGTGTTTGCGCACGACGAAATCGAGGCTCCCGGGGTTGAGGTCGAAGATCGGCGCGTGCACCGAGACGTCGATGCCGCGCTCGGAGAGCTCGTCGCCGAGCCGGCGCACGGCGTTCGTCCGTTCGAGGTTCAACAGCCATTCGGTGTCGTACAGCGTGATCTCGACGCCGACGTCCTCGCGGTCCAGCACATCGAGGTGCCGACTGACGTCGGCGAACGTGCTGCTCAGAGAGAACCGCTGGGCCAAAGGCGATTCACGGCCACCGTCGGGCCGCCCTCGACGCGCTGGAGACGATGACGCTTGCCTCGGAAACGACGGCCGCCAATGTACGGGCGAGCGAGAAACCCCGTCAAACAATCGCGTCCCGTCTTCTCGCGGTGCGTCGAGGGCCTCGCGCGCTGTCCGGGTCAGACGAACGTCTGCGCGGGATCGATACCGTAGCGCTCGGGATCGAGGACCTTGATGATCGTGCGCTGGAAGCCGCCGTCGGAAGCGCGGTCCAGCAGGCTCACGGTCGGGCCGTCGAGCCTATTGCCGTCCGCGTCGGCGAGGAGCCGCACGCGGGGCCGGTCCAGGTACTGCGGATCGCTTTCGCACGCCACGACGACCCCGATCTCGAGCGTGTCGAGCAGGCACAGGCATCCGGCCGGGTAGATCCCGAGCAGGCCGATGAACGCCTTCAGCAGGATCGGGTCGTAGCGCACCCCCTGCCACTTCAGGAGGATGCGCAGCATCTCGTCGGGAGTGATCGGATCGGTCTTGTAGACGCGCGGGGTCGTGCCGGCGTCGAACGAGTCGCAGATGGCGATGATCCGACTGTAGAACGACAGCTCGCGCGACTCCCGCAGCTCGGGATAGCCCGACAGGTCGACGTTGAGATGGTGCTCGAAGGCGGCCAGCGCCTCACGCACCGGCATCAGCTCGCTGGTCCGGTTCTCGATGATGCGCCACGGTCCGTAGACGGTGTGGCGCTGCATCTGGCTCCACTCCTCGTCCGACAGGGCGCCGGCCTTGTTGAGCACGTCGGTCGGCACGTCGACCTTGCCGATGTCGTGCAGCAGGGCGGCCATCCCCAGGTCGTACAGTTCGAGTCTCGAGAGACCGATCCGCTGGCCCAGCGCGACGGCGAAAATGCACACGTTGACCGAATGGCTGAACGTCGGCTCGTCGTAGTCCCGCAGATTCGTCAGGCCGATGAGCAGCGTCTCGTCCTCCAGCACCTGGTCGACGATCGACTGCACGGCCCGGCGCACCCGGTACGGCAAAAGCCGCTTCCCGGCCCGCAGGCCATCCATGAAATCGCGCGTCACGGCGACGCTGTGCCGATACGTGCGCTCGGCGCGCGCGCGGGCGTCGGGGTCCTCGGTGAGGGGCTCAAGCACCTCCTCGTGCGGCGGCAGGACCTCGACCTCCCCCAGGCCCGCCGCGCGCAGCCTCTCCTGGAGCTCCGTCTGCGATCCTTCACCGCCGGAGTGCCGCCCGATCACCTGCGCGAAGCGCACCGTCCGTTCGACGTCCGGTTCCGCGTTCCACTCGAAGCCGCCGACTCCGATCGAGCGCAGAAAGCGCAGCAGGTTGGTCTGGACGCTGTAATGGCGGAGCTCGCTGCGGATGCGGACGTCGCACACGACGACCAGGTCGCGGCTCACCTCGAGCCGGACCACGCCGGCGATCTGCGCCAGCTCGGCGACCGTCCGGGCGAGGCGCTCGGCGGCGGCGCGCATGGTGGCGTTGGAGGACTCGTAGAGCTGCGCCGAGCGTACGGCGACGAGCAGGTTCTGGATCAGCTCGCGGCCCAGCGCCTGGAGGGCGCCAGAGGCGGTTTCGGTGCTCAGTCCTGCCATGCCGCCTCCCGGTCCCATCCTTCGAGGACCTGCGAAGCGGCGCGCCGGACGAGGGTCTCCCGGTCATCCAGCGCGCGCTCCACCAGGGCCCGGGCGGATGGCGTCCTGGCCGCGCCGAGGGCGATCACCGCACACGCCGCTTCCTCGGGGTCCCCGCGTCGGAACAGCCCGCCGCGATGCTTGAGCCGACGCTCCAGATCGGGAACGACGCTCTCGCCCCCCAGCGCCCCGTAGGCCTCGAACAGGAGCCGCCGCTCGGTCAGCGGGCGCTCGCGCCAGGCATCGCCGGCGAGCAGCTCGGCGATCTGTGCCAGCGCGGGCTCGAAGCGGTGGCTCACGAGATAGCGCAGCGCGTACAGCCGGATGGAAGGGTCCCGATCGTCGACGGCCCGGGCGACGTGCGGCAGGGCGCGCCCGCCGAATTGCTTGAGCGCGAGCAGCGCTTCTCGCCGCACGTCGTCCCCGGTCGAGCCCAGTGCCGTTCCGAGAGCGTCGATCAGGCGCGGGTCGCCCGACAAGCCGGCCAGGAAAGCGCCGGCGGCGGCTGCCTCGGGATCGCCCCCCGCGAGCGCGCCCCGGACCGCCTCGAGGTCGGCGCGCACGAGGTCGGCGAAGGCCTCTGCGATCACCGGCCGCTGGCACAGGCGCTTGACGTCGCCGAGTCGCGCCAGGAGACCCGCCAGGTCCCCCCGACCGAAGGCCCGATAGAACTCCGCCGCCGTCGCTTCGGTGACCTGACCCGCTTCCAGCTGGCGCGCCAGTCGATCCAGCGCCGCCGTGCCGAGGGCCTGGTCGCGCAGCCCGGCAAAGGCGGCGTGGATCCGCTCGTCGTCGACGCGTTCCTGAAGGGACGAGAACATGTCGTGGAGTCCCCGCACGCCGCTGTAGTCCCCCGCGTCCAGGAGATGGGCCTGGACGTCGGCCAACGCCGCCAGCCCGGGCGTCGGGTCGCCCTCCGGCGGGTCGAACAGGATCTCACGCAGGCAGGTCAGGAACTCGCGCAGAAGCCCGCTCTCGCGCTCGGCCTCGAGCTGGGACTGGAGCGATGCCAGATCCTCGTCGTCGAGGACGTACAGCGAGGACTCGAACCCGGAAAGGATCTCCGGCCGCTCGACGGCCTCCCGGTCGTCGCTCGCCAGGCGGATCGGGGCCTTCTCCTCGGGCGCCTCCTCGGACCCGCGCTCCACCACCGGCGGCGTCCAGTCGGAGTCAGACAGGGCCTCGACGAACGCGTAGCGCAGGTGCAGGAACGATCGAGTCCACAACCGGGACAGGAGGTCCGCGGCCTCGGCGGGGGCGAGCGCCGATGCCGCCACGTCGTCCAGGAAGCCGGCCAGCTCCTCGGCCGTCAATCCCGGATACAGGGCGATCTGCCGCACCCCTTCTCGATGCAGCAGATGGACCAGTGACTCCGGTCCGCGCTCCTGCCTGTAGACCGGGGTGTCCTCGCACAGCAGGGCCTCGTCGTCGACGTCGAACTCGATCGCGCCGTGCAGCTCGAGGAGCGTCCGGATGCGCTCGGCAGAGTGGGCCTCGATCGTGGCCCGTTGGGGATGCCCGGGGTCGTACAGTCGGCGCGCCTTGAACGCCCGCAGGAGCTCCTGGACGATCTCCTCGGCCGCGCGGACGCGCTCGTCGCGGTCGTCCGACTGACTGGCGTCTTCCGGCAGGCTCACCCGACGTCCGCCGACCGGATGGTCCCGAGAGCCGGCACGGTCTCGCGAACCCGCGCCCCCCGACCTCGCTCGCGCTCGAGGACGCGCGTCGGGAGCCCGGCCTTGACTTTCGGCCGATGTTCGGTAGGTTGAAATCCGGTCATGGCAGTGCCCTGGGCCGCATGAACGAGGCCGAACGCAAGCTCCGGAGGGCGAAGGGGATGAAGCTAACCAAGCGCCAGCGCGAAATCTACGATTTCGTCCGGTCTTTCGTGGAGGAGCACGGCTACGCTCCCAGCCTGGAGGAGATCGCGGGCCATTTCGGCCTGTCCTCGGTGGCCACCGTCCACGAGCACCTCTCGAACCTGGAGGCCAAGGGCGCCCTGCGCCGCGATCCGAACCGCAGTCGGGCCATCGAGCTCGTGCGGCCCGGTCTGGCGACCGCCGTCGAGCTTCCGCTCCTGGGGCGGGTCGCGGCCGGCACTCCGCTCGAGGCCATCCTCGACGACGAGACGATCGCCGTTCCGGAGGACCTCCTCGGCCGGGGCGAGACGTTCGCCCTCCGCGTGTCGGGAGACTCGATGGTCGACGAGCACATCGCCGACGGAGACTTCGTCATCGTCGAGCGCCGCGACACGGCGCGCGACGGCGAGCGCGTGGTGGCCCTGATCGACGGCGAGAGCGCGACTCTCAAGACCCTGTATCACGAGGCCGACGGGTCGATCCGGTTGCAGCCGGCCAACGATCGCTATCCGCCGCAGCGCTACGCCGCCGAGCGGGTCCGGATCCAGGGCGTGGCGATCGGCGTGCTGCGGAAGTACTAGGGCCTCTCGCGCGGGGCGACCGCGCGCCGCGAGGCTCAGTCGGGCGCCTCCGTCGTCCACACGGGCGTTTCCCCGCCGGCCGCGATGGGCGGCGTCGATGCCAGTTCGCCCTCGCTCGCGGCGACGACGACGGCGCACGACGAATCGCCGGTGATGTTGATCACCGTGCGGCACATGTCGAGGATCCGGTCGACTCCGAGGATCAGGGCGATCCCCTCCAGCGGCACACCTACCGTCTTGAGGACGAGCGCCAGGGTGATCATCCCGACTCCCGGGACGCCGGCCGCGCCGATCGACGCCAGCGTGGCGGTCAGGACGACCATCATCTGCTGCGCGATCGTCAGCTCGAGACCGTACACCTGGGCGATGAACATCGTCGCCACGCCCTGGTAGAGCGCTGTCCCGTCCATGTTGATCGTCGCGCCGAGCGGCAGCACGAACGCCGACACCTCCTCGCTCACGCCGAGATTCTCCTCGGCGCACTCCATCGTGACCGGCAGCGTGGCGTTCGAGGAGGACGTGCTGAAGGCCACCAGCTGGGCCGGAGCGATGCCACGGAAGAAATGCGACGGACGCATGCCGCCCAGGAGCCGGACCGCGGTCGGGTACACGACCCCGGCGTGGATCGCCAAGCCGACGACGACGACCAGCGAGTAGACGACGAGGGTCTTCAGAATCCCTGCCCCGTACTGTCCGATGATCGCCGCGATCAACGCGAAGACGCCGTACGGGGCCAGCTTCATGACGAGATGCACGAGCTGGATCATGGCCTCGTTCACGGCGTCCATGAAGTCGATGACCGGACTCGCGCGGGAGCGATCCAGGTAGGTCAGCGCGATGCCGAACACGAGCGCGAAGAAGATGACCTGCAGCATGTTCGCCTGGGCCAGCGCGCCCATCGGGTTGGTCGGGATGATATCGAGCAGGGTCTGAGTGATCGACGGTGGGACGGCGGCTTTCTCGATGTTTACTTGCGCGGCGCCGGCGAAGTCCGTCAGCAGCCGCTCCTTGACGTCGGGCGACAGCCGCGACCCCGGATGGACGAGATTCGCCAGCGCCAGGCCGATCGTGATCGCGATGGCTGTCGTACATAGATAGTAGGCGACGGTCTTGAGGCCGATTCGGCCAAGCTTGGCCAGGTCCCCCAGGCTCGCCACGCCGACCAGGATCGAGGCGAACACGAGCGGCACGACGATCATCGTGATGAGGCGGATGAAGGCATCGCCGATCGGCTTCAAAACGGCGATCTTCGGCCCGACCAGGAGGCCGGCAACGACCCCCGCGACCAGCCCGATCAGAATCTGCGTGTGCAGCTTCAGACGCATGGCGACGGCGAACGTAGTCGGCTTCCCCGGCGCCCCGCAACCGAATTGCCGGGCTTTGCGCGCGGTCCTATCTTCGACCCCCATCGAGGGATTCTCGTCGAACGCGCGGTGCAACGACTGAAGGGTGTCCTCCAGTACGATGGCACGGCGTATCGCGGCTGGCAGCGTCAGCCCGACGCGCCCACGGTCCAGGAGTCGTGTGAAGCTGCCCTGTCCGAGATCCTGGGCGCGCCGACCGACGTCGTGGCGGCGGGCCGCACGGACACCGGTGTCCACGCCCGGGGTCAGGTCGTGCATCTCTCGCATGCCGCGCGGATCGCCCCCGGCGACCTGCGGCGGGCGTGGAATGCCCGACTCCCGAAGGACATCTGGGTCGAGCGATTGGCGCCCGCAGCGGCCGACTTCCACGCGCGTCACGACGCCGAAGCCCGGACATACCGCTATTTCGTCGCGCAGGGCGGAGGAGCCGGCTCGCCGTTCGTCCGACGCTACGCCTGGGCGCTGTCCCGGTTTGTCGACTGGGAGCGCGCCGAGCGCGCCACCGCGGCGCTCGTGGGGGCGCACGACTTTCGCGCGTTCGCCAAGGGCACGCCGCCGACTTCCCGGTCGGACGGACCTCCCGGACGTTGCGTCGTGCGGCGGGCCGAGTGGGTTTCGACCCGCCACGGCCGGGCGTTCGTCGTGACCGCCGACCGGTTCCTGCGGCACATGGTGCGGGCGCTGGTCGGGGCGCTGGTGGCCGTCGGCCAGGGCCGCATCGAGCCCGCGGTGCTGGCGGCGGCCCTGGATCCGGGCGGCGCCCGTCCCAAGGCGGGCTACGCCCCGCCGCACGGGCTCTTCCTGTGGCGCGTCGACTACCCG
This sequence comes from uncultured Gemmatimonadales bacterium, assembly GCA_964502985.1. Lineage (GTDB taxonomy): Bacteria > Gemmatimonadota > Gemmatimonadetes > JACCXV01 > JAHWKZ01 > CAZCZH01. Next base: position 744 of record CAZCZH010000131.1, on the reverse strand, counting down.
CGAAGGAGTGAGGGAGCGAAACGATGAACCGGGCCACGCGAACCGCGCTGACCTTCGTCGCGGGAGGACTCACCGTCCTCGCCACGGCGTGGCTCGTCGGCGCGCCCCGTCGCGCGGGCGGGCTCTCGCGCGCGCTGCGCGACTCCGGCGTGCGCGCCGAAGCGCGGGCGCAGGCCGCTCCGAGCTCCGTCGACGACTCGCGGCGCAGCGCGATCGTCCAGGCGGCCGAGCGCGTCGGGCCATCGGTGGTCTCGGTCAACGTCGTCGCCACCCAGGTCGTCCGCGAGCGCTCGCCCTTCGAGGACCCCTTCTTCCGCGGCCTGTTCCCCCCGCGTCAGTTCCTGCGCCAGGTTCAGGGGCTGGGCTCGGGGTTCATCGTCTCCGACGACGGCTACATCCTGACCAACGAACACGTCGTCCACGGGGCGTCACGGATCGTCGTCACCCTCCTCGACGGCCGCCAGCTCCCCGCGACCCTCGTGTCGAGCGACATGGTGACCGACCTGGCCGTCCTCAAGGTCGACGCCGACGGCCTGACGCCGGCTCCGCTCGGCGACTCCGATAGCCTGCTGATCGGCGAGTGGGCGATCGCCATCGGCAATCCGTTCGGCTACCTGCTGGCCGACAACAAGCCCTCCGTGACGGTCGGAGTGATCAGCGCGATCGGCCGCGACGTGCGCCCCGGCAACGACGATCAGGGCCACACGGGGCAGGTGTGGTCGAACATGATTCAGACCGACGCCG
>CAZCZH010000130.1:0-7362 GCA_964502985.1 uncultured Gemmatimonadales bacterium | reverse complement strand
GTCCTCGAGCGGCTTCAGGTCGTCCATCACGGCGCGATTCGTCAAGTCGAGGTGGATCGGCGTGATCGAAACGAAGCCCTCCTCGACGACCCTGTAGTCGGATCCCTCCGGCCCTTCCCACGACGGCTCGCCGCCGCCGATCCAGTAGTACGTCTTGCCGTGCGGGTCCTTGTCGATCACCACCGGATCGACATAGACCCGCTTGCCGAGCGAGGTCACCCGCGCTCCCCGCACCTCGCGCGGATCGCGTCCCGGCAGGTTGATGTTGAGCAGCGTGTCGGCCGGGAACAGCCGGTCGGCGGGCTGGCGCACGATGCGCTTCGCCAGTCGGCGAACGACGGTCTCGTAGCCTTCCATCCAGCGCTCCTCGCCATGTACCAGGGACACGGCGACGGACGGGATACCCAGCATCGCGCCCTCGATGGCCGCGCTGACGGTCCCCGAGTACGACACGTCGTCGCCCATGTTGCCGCCGTGGTTGATCCCGCTGAAGACGTAGTCCGGGCGCCGCTCGAGGAGCGCGTCGACCGCCAGCATGACGCAGTCGGTGGGCGTGCCGTCGACGTGAAATCGGCTGTCGGACGTCTGCCGGACCCGCAGCGGATGATGCAGCGTGAGCGAATGGCTGGTCGCCGATTGCTCGCGATCCGGGGCTACGACGACGACGTCGCCCAGCGGTTCGAGGGCCTGCGCCATGGAATGGATGCCGGGCGCCAGGTACCCGTCGTCGTTGGTGACCAGGAACAGAACGCGACCAGTCGTCATCGCTCCCGCGCGACCGCCTTCCACGGCTCGAGCAGGACGTCGAACACGCCGCCGCAGACCGCCGGGCTCCAGCTGAACAGATCCTCCGTCAGGTCGACGCGCACGAGGCGCGCGCGCCCCTCCGCCAGCGCGCTCTGCGCGGCCTCGATGACCTCGGCCTCGCCGCAGCCACCACCCACCGTTCCCACGACGCCGGACGCGGGGTCGATCAGCATGCGACTTCCCACGCCGCGTGGGGTCGAGCCCCTGGCGCGCACGATCGTCGCCAGGACGACGCCGCGTCCCTCGCCGATCGCCGCCTCGAGCGCGTCGAGGACGCTCCGCGCCTCGTTCACGGCGATCCTCCGCCTTCCGAGGCTGCACCGGACGCGACCGATTTGACGTAGCGCAGGACGTTCGCCTTGCGAGCCAGGGGGATCGCCTCCCCGCCATGCGCCGCGAGGATCATCTCGGCGCCGATGGCGACGGCGATCTCGGCCGGCGTCTCGGCGCCTACGTCGAGCCCGATCGGGGCATGGACGCGGCCCAGCCACGCCGGATCGACCCCCTGCGCCACGAGCTGCTCGAACGCGGCTCGCACGCGACGCCGGCTGCCGATCATCCCGACGTACGCGGGCTGGACCCCGCGCCCGGCCAGGTCGCGCAGACAGTCGTAATCGTAGCGGTGGCCGCGCGTCACCAGGACGAGCCGCGTTTCGGGGCCGAGGGCCACCTCGGCGAACGGATCGCCGAAGTCGACCGCCAGGACCCGGTCGGCGTCCGGGAACCGATCCAGGCGGGCGAACTCCGGCCGGTCGTCGAGAACGGTCACGCGGAACCCGAGAAGCCGGCCGACGGACGTCAGCGGCCGGGCGAGGTGCCCGGCCCCCACGACGACGAGCTCGGGTGGGGGCAGGACGCGCTCTACGTATACCGTCCACTTGCCACCACCGACGACATGGCATCCCGGCTCGGCGCGACGGTCGGGCTCGAGCGCCTCGCGCAGCAGGGCCTCGATCTCCGCCATCACACGGCCGGGGAGCGCCCCGTGGAGCCGGTTGCCGGCCCACGCCAGGCGCCTCCCGACCCAGCGCTCCTCCGGCGCCTCGACGACGACCGCCAGGGCGACGGGCGGACCGCCGGCCAGCGCGGCTCGTGCGAGCCGCGTCGCGCCACGCAGGTCGAGCTCGTTCATTCGCCGACCTCCTCGCGGTAATCCTCCGGCGTGTCGACGTCCACCTCGACGCCCCGGTCGTCGACCGGCACCTCGACGATGTCGGCGTGGTGCCGATGGACGACGTCGCGCGCGCCCTCGGCCAGGTCGGGGGCGGTCAGCTCGGGCCACAGCCCGCGGGCGAACAGGACGGGATGCCCGGGTCGGCCGTCGTGCGTCGGGCGGACGATCGACGCGTGGCGCCGGCGGAACGCACGGACCACGGCCTCCACGCTCGCGGCGCGAGCCAACGGGTGGTCGACGAGCGCAACCACGACGGCGTCGCACGCCCCGACCGTCGCCAGCCCGAGGCGCAGGCTGTCGACCTGCTCGGAACCCGGGTTGGGATTGCGCACGACAGCCGCCCCGGCGCGCTCCGCCAGGTCAGCCATCTCCTCGCCCGCCTCCCCGGCCGGAACGACCGCCACGACGGGCGCGCAGCCGCCCTCGGCGAGGACGCCGATCGAGCGTTCCAGGAACGTCGCGTCGTCGATCGGAAGGAGGCCCTTCGGGCGCCCCATGCGAGACGAGCGCCCGGCGGCCAGGACGATGCCGCCCACCGACGCGGCGCTCACGACGCCTCGCGTAGGTCTTCCAGAGCGCGCGCGACCGTCGGCCGGATCATCTCCTTGCGCCAGGAGAGGGTGAAGTCGGTGTTGTCGAGAGGCCGGCCGGCCTTCCACGCCGCGTCGGCCGCGGTGGCGATCGAGGCGTCCGTCAGCGACCCGCCGACGAGCGCTTCGCGGGCGCCTTCTACGACCTCCGGCGCGGAGCCCACCCCACCCAGGACGACGCGCGCGTCCGCGACGGACCCGTCGGGGGCGACCTCGATCCACGCGCCCACTCCCAGCACCGGAAAGTCGAACGCTCCCCGCCGGCGCACCTTGCGGTACGTCGCCCGCCAGCCGTTGCGCGCCGGCAGGTGGACGCGGGTCAGGAGCTCGTCCCTGCGCTTGGCCAGGTAGCGGATCCCGTCGTCCTGGTAGAGCGCCGCGACGGGAACCGTCCGGGCGCCCTCGGGCCCGACCAGCTCGACCATCGCGCCGAGCGCCACCAGGAGCGGCACCGAATCCGCCGACTGGACGGCCCAGCACCTCGGTGAGGCCGGCGCCACCCAGCAGATCGTGCCGTCCTTCTTCATGCAGAAGTCGATCGACTTCCGCCAGTCGTAGTTCTGGTCGTAGTAGTTGCAACGCGTGTCGAGAAGCAGGTTCCCGCCCAGAGTTCCCATGTTCTGCAGAATCGGCGTCGAGATGAGCCGCATCGTGCGGGCCAGCGCCGGGTGGTCCGCCTGGACGCGACCGTCCCGGGCCACCGCGTCGAGCGTCGTCGTCGCGCCGACGTCGAGCCCGCCGTCCTCGCGCTCGGCGATGCCGCGCAGGTCCTCTACGGCGTGCAGCGCGATCACCTCGGAGGGCTCCTGGTGGCGGCGCTTCATGTTCGGATACAGGTCGGTCCCGCCGGCCACGTACAGGGCGTCGGGCGGCGCGGAGGCCTTCCGCTCGACCGCCTCGGCGATCGTCCGTGGCACGTGCAGGACGAAGCGCGGCAGGCGCATCATGCCGGCACGCCCCCTGTCTCGCTGGCGCGCACGCCGCCCGCGCCGATGTGCCGCGGGTCGTCCGTCGCCCGGCCGTCTCCCCCGGCCCACGGCGGCGGCACGCGCACCGCTTCCGGCCAGGCGAAGTCCGGGATCCCGTCGGGCCCCTCGCGCGGCTCCTCGCCCTTGGCCTTGCGCGCCAGCGCCTTCAACACCTTGTGCGGGGTCAGCGGCACCTCGTCGACGCGCACCCCGACCGCGTCGAAGACGGCGTTGACGATGGCCGGTGGGATCGGCAGCAGCGGTCCCTGCCCCACTTCCTTGGCGCCGAACGGGCCGTTCGGATCCGGATCCTCGATCAGGTACGTATGGACGCGGCACATCTCGTGGGTCGTCGGGCTCTTGTACTCGAGAAGCGAGGGATGCCGATGGACGACGTTGCGGTTGCCGCGATACGTCATCTCCTCCATCAGGGCTTCGCCAAGGCCCATGTAGACCGAGCCTTCGACCTGGCCGATGGCCAGGACCGGGTTGATCGCGCGGCCGATGTCGTGGGCGATCCACACCTCGTCGACGCGCGTCTCGCCGGTCGCCCGGTCGACCGATACCTCGGCCACGGCCGCGGCGTACGAGTAGGCCGGCGACGGACCCACGCCAGCCCCCTTGTAGCGTCCGGGAGACGGCGGCGGCGTATAGCTTCCGACCGTGCCGATCGTGCCGAACTTCGATTCGGCCAGGACGACCGCCTCGGCGAACGGGATCGACCGCTCGGGGTCCTCGACGTCCAGGGCGCGGCTCTCGGCGAAGACGATCCGGCTTCCCGGCACCTCCCACTCGCCGGCCACGGCCGCGACGAGCAGCTCGCGCGCCCGCTCGGCGGCCTGCAGGGCGGCGTTCCCCGTCATCAACGTGACCCGGCTCGAGTACGAACCCAGGTCGACCGGCGTCAGGCTGGTATCGCCCGTCACGATCTCGATGTCGAACGGGTCGACGCCGAGCACCTCGGCCACGACGTACGCCAGGACGGAGTCCGACCCCTGCCCGATGTCGGTCGAGCCGCAGAACACGGTCACCCCGCCCCCGCGGTCGAGCTTGAGCTGGACGCCGGAGTGCGGCATGGCGTTCCAGTAGATCGGCAGGCCGGCCCCGGAGATGTAGCTGCCGCAGGCGATCCCGATCCCCCTCCCTTCGGTCAGCCGCCCCCACCGGTCCTCCCAATCGGACGCCTCGACGACCTTCTCGATGCACCGGCCGAGCCCCATCGAGCCGATCTTGAGGTAATTTGCCGTAACCGACTCTGGCTCCACGAGATGCGCGAGGCGCATACGGGCCGGATCGAGGCCCAGCCGATGGGCCACCTTGTCCAGGTGGACCTCGAGGGCGAAACGCGGCTGGGGCGTCCCGTGGCCGCGCTTGGGGCCGCACGGCGGCTTGTTGGTGAACGCGCGCAGCCCCTCGAAGCGGTACGCCGGGACGGGATAGGTGACGGTCTGGAGGGCCCCCGTGTAGTACGTCGAGGCCACGCCGTAGCTGCCGTAGGCCCCACCGTCGAGGAACGAGCGGAAGTGCATGCCGGTGATCGCGCCGTCCCGGCGGAACCCGGTCCGGACCCACATCAGGACGGGATGCCGGCCGCGGTGGCAGTAGAACACCTCCTCGCGCGTCAGGCACACTTTGACCGGACGGCCCGTGCGACGGGCCAGCTCGGCGACGACGATCTCGTGGTTGAACGGGTCGCTCTTGCCACCGAAGCCGCCGCCGTTCGGCGTCGCCACGACGCGGATCCGGGCCGCCGGCATGTCGAGCACGCGGGCCAGCGCGCGGTGCACGTAGTGCGGGGTCTGGCTCGACGTCCAGAGGGTCAGCTTGCCGTCCAAGCGATACTCCGCGAGGGCCGCGTGCTGCTCCATCGGCAGATGCGTGTTCCCCTCGTAGAAGAAGGTGTCCTCCTGCACCAGCTCGGCCTCGGCAAGCGCCGCGTCGACGTCGCCGAACTCGAGGGCCACCGCCTTGTGGACGTTGTGCCCGTCGCCGTACAGGTGGATCTCGGGATCGTCGGCGTCCAGCGCGTCGTCGATCGAGGCCACCGGCTCGAGCTCGACGTACTCGACGGCGATCCGCCGGCACGCCTCATCCGCCGTCTCCTCGTCGACGGCGGCCACGGCAGCCACCGGGTCGCCGATGAAGCGCACCTTGTCGAGGCACAGCGCGTGCTCGTCCTGGCTGACGGGCAGGATGCCGTAGGGAATCGGCAGATCGCGCCCCGTCAGGACGGCGTGGACCCCGGGCAAGGCCTCGGCCCCGGCGGTGTCGATGGACGCGATCTCGGCATGCGGGGTCGTGGCCCGGAGGAGCCTGCAGTGGAGCATCCGCGGGAGGAACAGGTCGTCGGCGAACCGCGTCCGGCCGGTGACCTTGGAGACGGCGTCGACCTTCGGCAGCGAGCGACCGACAACGCGCAGATCGCCGGCTTCCCCCGCGCCTCCCGACTCCGCGTCAGGCTCCGCCATACAGCACCTCCCGCGCCGGCTCGGCCGATTCCCCGCGCATCCTGGCGGCGGCCAGCTCGACGGCCTCGTAGATCTTCAGGTAGCCCGTGCAGCGGCACAGGTTGCCGCCCAGCGCCTCGACGATCTCGTCGCGCGTCGGGGCCGGGTTCTCGTCGAGCAGGGCCCGGGCCGTCAGCAGGAAGCCCGGCGTGCAGTAGCCGCACTGGGCGGCGCCCAACTCGACGAACGCGGTCTGGACGGGGTGCAGCCCGTCGGGTCCCGCGAGCCCCTCGACGGTCGTGATCTCGCGGCCGGCGCAGACCGCCGGCAGCGCCAGGCACGACAGGACGGGGCGGCCGTCGACGAGCACCGTGCACGTGCCGCACTCGCCCAGCTCGCAGCCGTGCTTGGTGCCCGTCAGGCCGAGGTCCTCCCGCAGCGCCTCGAGGAGCGTATGGTGCGCCGGGCACGATACCGTGCGCGACTCCCCGTTGACGCGGAGCGTCTGCTGGACGGGCTCGCCGGCGGGAAACGCCTCCATGCGGGCCAAGGTAACGTCCGGTCCCGCGGGCCGCATCGAACCCGGCCGCTCGGCCCTTGCATCCGCGGATGCCCGCGGCCCAAGTTCGAGGACCGCGGCGCACCCCGCCGTCGCGCCGAGAGGAGCTGTCGTGGAACGACTCGAGGGACTGGCCAAGCTGACCGGCGCCGAGCGCTACGTGGACGACCTTCCGCTGGAGGGCGCCCTGTGGGGCATGACCGTGCGCTCCCCCGCCCCGCGCGGGCGGATCCGGGAGGTGCGCCTGGCACCCGACGTCGACTGGTCCGAGTTCGTCGTCGTCGACCATCGGGACATCCCGGGGGCCAACGAGGTGCTGCTGATCGAGACCGACCAGCCGGTGCTGGCGGCGGACCGGGTGCGTCACGTCCACGAGCCGGTCCTGCTCCTCGCGCACCCCTCGCGCGACGCCGTGCGGCGGGCCGTCCACTGCGTCGAGATCGTCGTCGACCCGGATCCCCCGTTCCACGACTTCACCCGCCCGCCGCGCCCGGAGGAGCTTCAGCGCGCGCCGGACAACACGCTGAAGCGACTTTCGATCGTCAAGGGCGACGTCGAGGCGGCCCTGGCCTCCGCGACGTGGGTAGTCGAGGGCCAGTACCGCACCGGGGCCCAGGAACACGTCTACATCGAGCCCCAGGGAATGGTCGCCTGGCAGGAGGGCGGCGTCCTGTTCCTGAAGGGCAGCATGCAGTGCCCGTACTACGTGCTGAAGGCGGCCCTCCACGCGCTGGGTCGGCGTCGCGATACCGTGCGCGTCGTCCAGGCTCCGACCGGTGGCGGCTTCGGCGGCAAGGAGGAGTACCCGTCGCTCATC
>CAZCZH010000129.1:0-7429 GCA_964502985.1 uncultured Gemmatimonadales bacterium | reverse complement strand
CCCCTGATGTTGCGCGTGACGGACCGCCACGACCGCGAGTACGCGCTGGGGCCGACGCACGTGGTGGTGATCACCGACCTCGTGCGCCACGAGGTCCGCTCGTACCGCCAGCTGCCGCTGTCCGTGTACCAGGTCCAGACCAAGTTCCGCGACGAGATCCGGCCCCGGTTCGGCGTCATGCGGGCGCGCGAGTTCCTGATGAAGGACGCCTACTCGTTCCACGCGGATCAGGCCTCGCTGGACGCCGTGTACGACGAGTTCCACGCCGCGTACGGCCGGATCTTCCGGCGCTGCGGGCTCGACTTCCGCGCCGTCGAAGCGTTCGCCGGGGAGATCGGCGGCGACGAGAACCACGAGTTCATGGTCCTCGCCGGGACGGGGGAGAGCGTCGTGCTGAGCTGCGCGTCGTGCGACTACGCGGCCACGGACGAACGCGCCGAGGTCCATGCCGTCCCGCATCGGCCGATGGAGGGCCGGTCGGCCCCGCTCACGCCGGTCGAGACGCCGGGCCGGACGACCGTCGAGGAGGTGGCCGAGTTCCTCGGCCGCGAGCCGCGCGAGTTCGTCAAGACGCTCCTGTTCGAGGCCGGGGACGGGACGGTGGCGGTCCTGGTCCGGGGCGACCGCGAGATCAGCGAGGCCAAGCTGCAGCGGGTCCTCGACGGGACGCGGGTCCAGATGGCCGCGCCCGACCGGGTGCGCGCGCTGACGGGGGCCGAGGTAGGGTTCGCCGGGCCGCACGGCCTGCCGGACGACGTGCGCGTCCTGGTCGACTACTCGCTGGCCGGCGGCGCGGATCTCGGCGCCGGCGCCAACCGCACCGACCACCACGTGACGGGCCTCGACATCGAGCGCGACGTCCATCTCGACGCGTGGGTCGACGTGGTCCGGCTGCGGGGCGGCGACCCGTGCCCGCGATGCGGCGGCCGGCTGGAGGAGACGCGTGGCATCGAGGTCGGACACATCTTCAAGCTGGGCGCGAAGTACTCGGCGGCGATGGACGCCACGTTCCTCGACGAGGAGGGCGCCGAGCGGCACTTCCTCATGGGGTGCTACGGCCTCGGGATCACCCGCGTCGTGGCCGCGGCCATCGAGCAGAACCACGACGCCGACGGGATCCGCTGGCCGACGGCCATCGCCCCCTACGAGGTCGAGATCCTGCCCCTCAACATGGACTCCGAGGACGTCGTCGCCGCGGCCGAGGGGATCTACGAGGCGTGCCGCGCGGCGGGCCTCGAGGCGCTCCTGGACGACCGCGCCGACCGCGCCGGATCGAAGTTCGCCGACGCCGACCTGATCGGGATCCCGTGGCGCGTCGTGGTGGGCGACCGCGGCCTGGCCGACGGCGTCGTCGAGATCGCCCCCCGGCGCGCCAAGAAGGAGCTCGAGAAGGTCGCGCCCGACCGGGCGGCCGACGTCGTCCGCGGCAAGGTCGAGTCCGAGCGGATTGGCTGACGCGACGGACTCGGCCGAGGCGCTGGCGGTGGCCCGCGAGGCGGCGGCCGAGGCCGTCGCCGTCCTGCGTGGGGCGTGGACCTCGACGGGCCGCGGGCAGGCCGAGGAGAAGCGCCCGCACGACCTCGTGACGGAGGCCGACCGGGAGGCCGAGCGGCGGGCCGTCGAGCGCATCCGACGGGCGTTTCCCGAACACGCGGTGGTCGCCGAGGAGTCGGGCGGCAGGGCGGCTCCCAGCGAGTACCGCTGGTACGTCGATCCGCTGGACGGGACGGCCAACTACGTGCACCACTTCCCGGTTTTCGGCGTGTCGATCGCGCTGTACCGGGGCGAGGAGCCGCTGGTGGGGGTCGTCGTGGACCCCGTGCGCGACGAGTGGTTCACGGCGCGCGCCGGGGCCGGGGCGAGGGTCGACTCGGGCGACGCGCGAGACGGGACGCCCTTGGCGGTCTCGACGACGCCGCTCGGCGAAGCTCTCCTGGCGACCGGCTTCCCGTTCCGCTACCCCGAGCAGCTCGACCGCTACCTGGCCGCGTTCCGGGCCCTGTTCGTCCAGGTCAGCGACATGCGCCGGGCGGGCGCCGCGGCGCTCGACCTGGCGTGGGTCGCCGCCGGCCGGGTGGAGGGCTTCTGGGAGCTCGGGCTCCACGCCTGGGACGTGGCCGCCGGGGAGCTCCTGGTGCGCGAGGCCGGGGGCCAGGTGTCGGACTGGACGGGCGGCTCGGCGCAGCGCGAATCGGGCTGGATCGTCGCCGCCAGCCCGGCCGTCCACGGGGCCTTGGTCGACACGCTGGCGGAGTTCGCGGCGTGAGCCGCCGGCTGCGCATCGGGATCCTGTTCGGCGGCCGCTCCAGCGAGCACGAGGTCAGCCTGATGTCGGCGCGCTCCGTGCTCGAGGTCCTCGACCCGGAAAAGTACGAGATCGTACAAATTGGCATCACGACGGAGGGCCGGTGGATCGTCGCGGCGGACGCGGTCGATCGCCTGATCGAGCGCGCCGAGAGCGCCGGCGCCCTGACGGGTGACGTCGAGGGGACGGCCCCGGTGGCGCTGTTGGCCGAGCCGGGGGAAGGCGGCCGGCTGGTGCGGCCGGCGGCCGACGCGCCCGCCCCGGGCCCCGCGCCCGGCCCGCCGCTGGACGTCGTGTTCCCGCTGATCCACGGCCAGACCGGCGAGGACGGGGCGCTCCAGGGGCTGTTCGAGCTGGCCGGCGTGGCTCACGTCGGCGCCGGGATCGCGGGCAGCGCGATCGGCATGGACAAGGCGCTGGCCAAGGCCGTATGGCGCTCGGCCGGGCTGCCGCTCGGCCCGTACCTCGTCGTGCGGGCCCCCGAGTGGCGCGCCGATCCGGCGCGCTGGAAGGGCGAGGTGGCGTCGCGGATCGGCTTCCCGTGCTTCGTCAAGCCGGCCAACAGCGGATCGTCGATCGGGGTCCACAAGGTCCACGCCCTCGAGGAGCTGGCGGGCGCCGTCGAGGAAGCCGCGGGATACGACTCCAAGGTCCTCGTCGAGGCGGCGATCGACGGCCGCGAGCTGGAGGTTGGGATCCTGGGGAACGACGATCCGGAGGCGTCGGTGGTCGGGGAGATCGTCCCCGGGCACGAGTTCTACGACTACGAGGACAAGTACTTCGACGACGCCGTGCGGCTGGTCATCCCGGCCGAGCTGGAGCCGGACGTAGCCGACGGGGTGCGGCGCCTGGGCGTGGAGGCGTTCCGGGCCGTCGACGCGGCCGGGATGGCGCGCGTCGACTTCTTCCTGCGCGCCTCCGACGGGAAGGTCCTGCTGAACGAGATCAACACGATCCCGGGGTTCACGCGGATGAGCATGTTCCCCCGGCTGTGGGACGCGGCGGGCGTCCCGTTCCCGGACCTGTGCGATCGGCTGATCCAGCTCGCGCTCGAGCGCCGCGCGACGCGCGACGCCCTGCGCCACGGGCGCTGAGGCCCGGCGCTACTTCGGCTCGTCCTGCGTCACCAGGACGTGCACCAGTACGTCCTTGCTGACGGTGTCGGTCGTGTTGCTGACCCGGATGAAGGCCTGACCGGGGACCCTGCCCGTGACCGTGCCGGAGTCGACCTCGACGATGGCCGAGTTCTCCGACTGCCAGCGCAGGACCGGATTGGAGATGCGCTGCTCGCCGTTGAACGCGCGCACCTGGATGGTGCAGGTCTCGCCCACCAGGAGGAACCCGCAGTTGTCGTCGGCCTCGATCCGGGTGACGGGGAGCTCGATCGCGGTCGGGCTGTCGGAGCCCCCGCTGCAGGCCGCGAGAAGGCCCAGGGCCAGCGGCAGGAGGACGAGCCTGGCGCGCGCCGCGGCCGCCCTCACTTGGGGCCTCCGGTCTTGAGCGGCACGACGGTCATGCTCTCGGTCCTGGTGACCGTCCCGTCCCCGCTCGTGATCCTGATCGTCGTGTTTCCGGGCGTGATCCCCGTCACCTGGCCGGTCGGCCCGAACCCCGACACGGCCGCGATCCGCGTGTCGCCCGAGCTCCATTGGAGGGCCGGATTCGCGATCTCGCCCCCGTTGGGCCCGAACGCCCGGGCGTGCGCCGTGCAATGCTCGCCGACCGGGATCGGCGAGCAGGTCGACGTGAACTGGGCGCTGATGATGGTCGTGTTGGGGGTCGGCGCCTGGGGGATCTCCCCGCAGTCGGCCCCCACGATCGCGACCAGCGCCAGCGGGGCGACAGCGATCCATGCGAGTCGGACCAGCGTGTCCCTCTTCATCGAAGTTCCTCCGGCTGGAGACGGGGCCGTCGACCGCTCGTGCGAGTTGACCATGCGAAAGCCCCCGATTAGGTTACCGCGTTCTTCCTGCTTGGCCCGTGGTGTAATTGGCAACACGCTTGACTCTGGATCAAGAGATTCCTGGTTCGAGTCCAGGCGGGCCAACCAGGAACCGTCGAGTTCAAAATCCATTCCCAAAGATGACGGTTTAACGACAAGGAGGCACGCATGATCCGTTCGCTCGTCGCCCTGGCGATCCTCCAGCTGGCCTTGGTGGTCCCCTGCGTCGCGCAATCGGATCCATTCGGCGACCGCCCGGTGACCATCGTGTCGGAGTGGCAGGGCCAGGATCGCGGCGACGGCAGCGGGTCGTACCAGCTCGTCACGACGGCCGCTTCGGGCGGGGTGACGATCGAGCATTCGCTGGCGAGCGAGCGCGACTGGCAGGGCGAGGTCACGTCCAAGGAGTCCCTGCGGGTCCGCGAGGGCGGAGCCGAGCGCGCGCATTCGGGGAGCGACCCGTCGGCACTGGGCGAATGGTCCGACGAGGCGGTGACCTGGGTGATTCCGTTCGCCACCGACTTCGACGGTGACCCGCATCAGAACTACCGGGCCAACGACAAGAAGGCGCGCCAGGCGATCCTGTCGGTGGTCCCCGACGCCAAGGTCTCGACCGACGCCGGGTCCGACCGCCGGGGGACGGCCGACGTCGAGATCCCCGGCACCCTGCCGGTCGACGAGCTGGCTCAGAAGATCGTCGCCATCCGCGGCGCACTCGAGGAAGCGAACATGACGCTGGCGAAGCTTCGGATTCAGGGCCAGGCGACCCGGCCCATGGCGGCGGACGAAGCGACTCCTTGAGCCGTCACCGGCGTGTTTGCCGCCTCCCGACGCGCGGTCTAGCTTGGCACGCCTCCGCATGAGCGATCCCACCAGTCCTCCCGTCGAGAACGTCGTCATCCTGGGTTCCGGCTGCGCCGGCCTGACGGCCGCGATCTATGCCGCCCGAGCGAACCTCTCGCCGCTCGTCGTGTCGGGCGTCGAAGTCGGCGGGCAGCTCAGCCTGACCACCGACGTCGAGAACTATCCGGGATTCCCGGACGGCATCCAGGGGCCCGAGTTGATCGAGCGCATGCGCGCACAGGCGGCGCGCTTCGGCGCGCGGTTCGTGAGCGGGGACGCCACGGCGGCCGATCTGTCGCGGCGCCCGTTCCGCCTCGAGGTCGAAGGCGAGCCGCTTCTGACGCGGGCCTTGATAGTGTGCTCGGGAGCCTCGGCGCGGATGCTCGACGTGCCCGGCGAGCGGGAGCTCCTGGGTCACGGGGTGTCGACGTGCGCCACCTGCGACGGCTTCTTCTACCAGGGGCGCGAGGTGATCGTCGTCGGTGGGGGGGACAGCGCGCTGGAGGAGGCCATCTTCCTGACGCGTTTCGCCCGCACGGTCCACGTCATCCATCGGCGGGACGAGCTGCGGGCGTCGAAGATCATGCAGGACCGGGCCTTCGCCAACGACAAGATCGAGTTCGTGTGGAACACCCATGTCACGCGCATCCTGGGGGAGGACGAAGTGACCGGCGTCGAGCTGTGGAACGAGGAGACCGACGAGCGCGGCGAGATGGTCGTCGACGGGGTATTCGTGGCCATCGGCCACGTGCCCAACACGGCGATCTTCGCCGAGCAGCTCCCGATGGACGCGCAGGGCTACCTGGTCCCCAAGGACCCCGGCCGCTCGCTGACCGAGGTCCAGGGAGTCTTCATCGGCGGCGACGTCCACGATCACGTCTATCGCCAGGCGGTGACGGCGGCCGGCGCCGGCTGCCGGGCGGCGATCGACGCCGAGCGCTATCTCGAGCGGGTCGGGGAGGCGCCGCCGGTGGCCCACGCCCCCACCGGCTGAGCCGGCCGATGTCGCAGGGCGGGACGATGGAGGCGGTCGTCAAGACGGACGATTCGGCGGGCCCCGAGGGGACCGCCGTGCGCCGCGTCGAGCGGCCCGAGCCGGGTCCCGGCGAGGTCCGGCTGCGGGTGCTGGCGACGGCGCTCTGCGGCTCCGACCGCCACATCTATCACTGGGATCCGTCCGTGCGCCGGATGATCCGTCCGCCGCGCGTCTACGGACACGAGTTCTGCGGCGAGATCGACGCCATCGGGCCGTCGCCCGGGCGGGACGACCTGGTCGAGGGAGCCTACGCGTCGGCCGAGATGCACGTGACGTGCGGCACGTGTCGCCAGTGCCGGACGGGGCAGGCCCACGTCTGCCGCCACACCGAGATCATCGGCTTCCATCGCAACGGCTCGTTCGCCGAGGACGTGATCGTCCCGGCGCGCAACGTGGTGCTCCTCGACCGCGAGGTCGTCCCGGTCCGCGTGGGGGCCTTCCTGGACGCGCTCGGCAACGCCGTGCACACGGTGCAGGATCACGACCTGACGGGGATCGCGGTGGCGGTCATGGGCTACGGTCCGATCGGCGCCATGGCGGCCGCCATCGCGCACCACGAGCGGGCCAGCCGGGTGTATGTCCTGGACGTCAGCCAGCACGCCCTCGAGCACGCCCGGCGCTGGCGCGAGGCGAAGGGCGCCGAGGAGATCGTCGTTCTCGAGACGGGCGGCGAAGCGGGGGAGGAGGCCACCCGGCGGATCATCGAGGAGACGGATGGCGGAGTGGACGTCGTGCTCGAGATGTCGGGCGCGGAATCGGCCATCAACCAGGGCCTGCGGATCGCCCGCATGGGCGGGGCCATGTCACAGCTCGGACTGCCGCGCTCGGAGTCCGTCACCATCGAGCGCTTCGCGGGCGACTTCATCTTCAAGGGCCTGACGCTGCAGGCCATCATCGGACGGCGCATCTTCTCGACATGGGAGCGGATGATCGAGCTGTTGTCGAGCGGTCTCGACGTGGAGTCCCTGGTGACCCACGAGTACCAGGGCCTCGACCGCTTCGTCGAGGGAATGGAGACGTTCGACTCGCATCAGGCGCTGAAGGTCGTGTTCTATCCGAACGGCGATGGAAGCGGGGTGACCAGGTGAATCTCCTCGAGCACCTGTCGCGCGAGCTGGACGCTTTGCGCGAGGCGGGGACGTACAAGGTCGAGCACGAGCTCCAGGGTCCGCAGGACGCGGAGGTCCGCGTGGAGGGCCGACCGGTCGTCATGCTGACGTCGAACAACTACCTGGGGCTGGCCAACCACCCGCGGATCCGCGAGGCGGCGCGGCGAGCCATCGAGGAATGGGGCTTCGGCATG
>CAZCZH010000128.1:0-7455 GCA_964502985.1 uncultured Gemmatimonadales bacterium | reverse complement strand
TTCTGCCCCGCCGACAGGGTGGCCGCAGGCTGGTCGACCTGCTCCGCCAGGCCCACCGACTCCAGCGCCGCCCGGCCGCGCGCGTCGGCGTCGCCTGGCGGACGGCGGGCGAACAGGAACGGCACGACCACGTTCTCCAGCGCGCTCTCGCCGCGCGTCAGGTGGAAGGACTGGAACACGAACCCCACGCGCTCGTTGCGGTAACGGGACAGGTCCCGGTCTCCGCGGGCGTACAGGTCTTCGCCGTCGACGCGCACCGTGCCCGACGTGGGTCGGTCGAGGCCGCCGAGGAGGTTCAGGAGCGTCGTCTTGCCGGAGCCCGAGCGGCCCCGCACGACGACGATCTGACCCGATTCGAACTCGCGCGACACGCCGTCCAGCGCCGTGATCGTGCGGCCGTCGAGGGGGTAACGCTTGACCAGGTCGTGGCAGGAGATCCGCACGTGGAGCGGGTCGGGCTACTGCCCGCCGCCCGAGAACGACTGCACGTAGCGCGCGACGGCGGCGATCTGGGCGTCGCTCAGCGTGCCCCGCCAGCCGATCATGGCCGTACCCGGGCTGCCGTTCTGGATCGTGTTCTCGATCGCGCCCAGGGACCCGTCCCCGGTGACCCACTGGTGGTCGGTCAGGTCGGCCGGCGGGGGCTCCAGGCCGATGGCGGCCGGGCCGTCTCCGGCGCCGTCCGCGCCGTGGCACGTGGCGCAGTTCGCCGCGTAGACGGCTTCCCCGGAGACGGGCACGGCCGCGCCGCCCTCCGCGCCTTCGAGGGACGCCGTGGCCGCCGTGTCGACCGCGCCGCCGGCGTCGTCGGGGGCCCCGGTGTCGTTCGAGTTCCGACCGCAGGTCACGAGGCACGCGGCGGCGAGGGCCAGGGCGGGTCCAGCGAGTCGACGCATCGGTGCGCTCCTGTCGGTTGGGAGGTGCGTGGGATCGGGGCGGCGGCGCCGCCGGTGAAGTTCAGCGGATCGTGACCAGAGCCCCGACCGTCGTCGCGGCGCCGAACGCCCCGCTGGCGCCCTCGACGTTGGCCGCGGCTCCGAGGCTCTCCTCGACCGCATCGGGGTCGGACAGCGCCGCAGCGGCGCTCGAGATGGTGGCGAAGAACCCGTTGTACGCCGTGACCTCGACCTCGATGGCGTCGCCCGGCGTGACACCGGCGAACGCGACGGCGGGGATCTCGACGGTCCCCGTCCCGGCCGGTACGTCGACGCTGAAGCCGCTACCCGCCGAGACGAACACGCGATCCGCGTCGGCCGGCGGATCCCAGTTCACGGTCAGCGGATCCGCCGCGGCGTGCTCGGCGGGCAGCTCGACGTCGAGGGCGGCGGGCGCCTGGACGGCGCTCGAGTGGACCGTCAGCGGCCCGTCCGCGGCGTCGACCGTCGCCTCGAGCGTGTAGGACTCCCCGGGGTGCACGGCCGTGCCGTGCACGTAGAGCTCGCCCGGGACGAGGCCCACGGCCACCGGGTCGTCGAGCGGAACGTCGTTGACGCTCGCCTGGGCGGTCAGGAGGCGCTTCCCGTCGCGGTCGAAGAACAGGGCCAGAAGCCCCTCCAGCGGTTGCCGCGGGGAGAGGTCGTGGCGCGCGACCCCCAGGACGAGGACCGGCGAGCCCGCGGCGGGGCCGGACGTCCCGCCGCTCGAGCACGCCGCGGCGGCCAGCGCCGCGACGGCCAGCGCCGCTCGCGCGGTCCGGCGGGCGATCCCGTTCCCCCATCCCTCCATGGTCGGCGAATATACCCCGCCGCCGGAAAGCCCGGCAAAGCCGCGCTCCGGGGTCCGTCGACGGCCGGAAATCAGCCGGCGCCCGCCGCGCGCTCGACCGCGATCCGCGCCAGCCGACCCAGGTCCTCCAGGTCGAGCCGCCGCCCCGCAACGCCGATCGCGGCGGCATCGACGATGAGCGGCCCGGCGTCCGGCGCCCCGGGGGCCGGTGGGGCTTCCGCCTTCGCGCACACGACCGCGGCGGCCACGCCCATCGCCCGGGCGCGCTCGAGCGCCACGCCCGTCGCCTTCCCGCCCGCGCTCTGCGCGTCGTAGTGCCCCTCGCCGGTCAGCAGCAGGTCGGCGTCGGCCAGGGCCTCCTCCAGCCCGGCCAGCTCCACGCACCACGCCGCGCCGGGCTCGAGCCGCGCGCCGAGGAACGCAGCCAGGCCCGCTCCCAGCCCGCCCGCCGCCCCCGCGCCCGGGCGCGCGGCCAGATCGCCCGGCGCCCCGAGGTCCGCCGTCCACCGCTCGGCGAGCCGCGCCAGGCCCGCCGCCAGGCGCTCGACGGCTTCGGGGTCGCCCCCCTTCTGGGGCCCGAACGTGGGCGCCGCGCCGGCCGGGCCGAGGAGCGGGGCGTCGACGTCGACCAGCGCCACGGATCGGGTGCCCGCGGTGAGCGGGGGCTCGGCCGGGGGCACGATCCGCGCCAGGCGCTCGAGCTCGATCGGGCGCTCGATCGCGCGCCCCGTCTGGTCCTCGAAGCGAAAGCCCCACGCACCGGCGGCCCCCATCCCGCCGTCGACGGTCGCGCTGCCCCCGAGCCCGATCCACAGACGCCGCGCGCCGAGGGACGCGGCCACGGTCACCAGGCGCCCCAGCCCGGCGCTCGTCGCGACCCGCGGATCGCGCTCGCCGTCGGTCAGGAGCCCGAGCCCGATCGCCGCGGCGCTCTCGATCCACGCCTCGTCGGCCTCCGGCTCCCACCCCCACGCGGCATCCACGGGCCGCCCGAGCGGGTCCGGGACCCGCGCCTGGACGGAGAGCACGGTGGGGCGGTAGTGGCGCACGACGACCACGAGCCCGTCCCCGCCGTCCGACAGGGGGCGCGGATCGAGCGCCAGATCCGACTCCCCCGTCGAGGCCAGCGAACGGCGCCATGCCTCGGCCACCTGGACCGCGTCGTACGTGCCCTTGAACGCGTTGGGGGCGAGGACGACTCGCACGCCGGCGCCTCAGAGCGCGGCCAGGGCCCGGTCGACGTCCTCGATCAGGTCCTCTGCGGCCTCGATCCCGAGGGCCAGCCGGATCATGGCGTCGGGCATGCCGCGCCGGGCGCGCTCCTCGGACGACAGGCCGCGGTGGCTGGTTCTGGCGGGCATCGACACCAGCGACTCGACGCCCCCCAGGCTCGGGGCGAGGCCGATCCAGCGGAAGCTCCCCGCCAGGGTCTCGGCCTCGGCCATCGTGGCCCGCGGGACGAACGAGACGACGCCACCCGCTCCCGTCAGCACACGTCCGGCGACGGCGTGGTCGGGGTGCGAGGCGAGCGCCGGGTAGTGGACCGTCTCGATCCGGGGGTGCGATTCGAGGAACGCGGCCACCGCCCGCCCGTTGGCGTCGTGCCGCGCCATCCGCGCGGGCAGCGTCTTGATCCCGCGCTCCAGCAGGAACGCCGCGTGGGGATCGATCGAGGCGCCGAAGCTGTGCATCCGCTCGGCCGCCGTCCCGATCTTCTCCGCCGAGCCGGCCAGCGTGCCGCCGATGAGGTCGGTGTGTCCCCCCAGGTACTTGGTCGCGCTGTGCATGACGAGATCGACGCCGAACGCCAGTGGACGCTGGTGGACGGGCGTGGCGAACGTCGCGTCGACGAGCGTCGTCACGCCGCGCTCGCGGGCCACGCCGACCAGCGCCGGGCCGTCGGCCACCCGCAACAGCGGGTTGGAGATCGCCTCCCACAGGAACAGCCGGGTCGCGGGGCGCGCCGCCGCCTCCCACGCCGCCGGGTCGAGGTCCGCGGCGTACGTCGTCTCGATCCCCAGCCGCGGCAGCTCCTCGTCGAGCAGCCGGTGGGTCCCGCCGTACAGGGTCGGCGCGGCGACCACGTGGTCCCCGGCCCGGCACACCGACAGAACGGCGGTCGCCAGGGCGCCCATGCCGCTCGCCAGGGCGAGCGCGGCCTCGGCTCCCTCCAGGGCGGCCAGCCGCTCGTGGAGCGCGAGCTGGGTCGGGTTGTTGCCGTAGCGCGTGTAGACCAGGGGACGGTCGCCCCGCGGGAACAGGAAGGTCGACGACTGGTAGATCGGCGTGACCATCGCGCCGGTGGCCGGATCCGGCCGGCCGCCGGCATGCACGGCGAGCGTATCGAGCCGCGGCTCGCGGTCGCTCATGGTGGGCTCCTTTCGGGGGCGAGATCGGTGTCCCGCGCCTCGAGCGCTCCCGCCGCGCGCGCGAGGGCGTCGTACAGCCCGGCCGTGCCGCGCAGCCCGGCGGCCACGCCGGCCGCGCGGGCCGCCCCGGCCAGGGCGCGCTCCGGGCGCCAACCGCGCCCCTCCCGGAGCGCGACCCACGCCGCGCCGAACACGTCGCCGCATCCCGTCGGGTCGAGGGCCGAGGTCGTCGACCAGCCAGGTACGTCGCGGCGCTCGGCCCCGCTCGCGTACAGGCTCGCGCCTTCGGCGCCACGCGTCACCAGGACCGTCTCGACGCCGAGCCCGGCGATTCGTTCGGCCAGGGCCGCCTCCACGCGGGAGCCGGGCGGCTCCGGCCGGCCGAGCGACAGCAGGCCCGCCTCGACGGCGTTCATCTGGACCCACCGCGCGCCCGCTACCCAGCGCTCCCACTCGGCCGGAGGGCGGAAGCGGCGTGGCCCATGCCCGTGAGGGTGCTCGAGACACAGGCTGTGGACGTCGACGTGGATCGGTCCCGCGAAGCGCGCCTTCAGCCGCTCGAACGCCGCCAGTCGGACCTCCCTTCCGGCGACGAAGTTCCAGAGCCACGCGTCGAGTCGATCGATCCACGGCTCGAGGATCGCCTCGTCGAGCGGCGGCACGCCGCCCGTCAGCGTCTCGTCGCGCGACCCGTCCGTATGGTACTCGATCTTCACCTTGTTGTTCGGCGCGGCGCACCTCGTGAGGCCCGCCGGCGACAGGCCCTGGATCCGCGCCAGGTCGCGCTCGACTCGCGCGGCGACGTCCTCGCCCACGACCAGGACTGGCACGACTTCGTCGACCGGCGGCAGCAGCGCGCGCAGGGTCACGAGCCCGTAGTACGCCCCGCCCATGTCCTCGGTCCGCGTCCCGTCCGCCGTGACGATCGTGTCCTCGACGACCGTGGCACTGTAGCCGAAGCGGCGTCCGCTCACCCGTCGCCGAAGGCCAGCCCGGCGGCCCCGATCACCCCCGCGTCGGCGCCCAGCGTGGATGGGCCGATCGCCTCGCGCGGTGGCGTCGCCGGCCCGGCGAAGTCGACGATCTTCCCGGTCAGCCGCGATCCGAACACGTCCCACGAGCCGATCAGTCCGCCGGCGAAGACGATGCGATCCGGATCGAGGACCAGAGCCGCGTTGGCCACACCGCGCGCCAGGGCGTCGATCGCCCCCTCCATCCACTCCGTCGTCTCGGGATCCCCCGCGGCGTAGCGCTCGAACAGGATTCGCTGGCCGCGCTCACCGGCCGGGTCGGCCTCCGCGACTCCGGCGGGCACCGTGCGCGCGGCGCGCTCGCGCGCCTGGGCGACCAGGCTCCGCGCGCTGAAGTACGCTTCGACGCAGCCCCGGCTGCCACACGCGCAGCGCCGGCCTCCGGGGACGACGATCTGGTGCCCCAGCTCGCCGGCCAGGCCGCGCGCGCCGTGGAACACGCGGCCGTCCACGACGACCCCGCCCCCGACCCCCGTCCCGAGCGTCACGACGAGGAGCACGCGCGCCGTCTGGCCGGCTCCGACCCACGCCTCGCCGAAGGCGGCCGCGTTGGCGTCGTTGTCGAGGACGACCGAGCCACCCGTCTCCTCCGCCACGAGGGCCCTCAGCGGGACCTCGCGCCAGCCCAGGTTGGGAGCGTGGACGACGACGCCGTCCTCCAGCCTGAGCGGGCCGGGAGCGCCCATTCCCAGGCGCGACACGTCGCGTCCCACGACGCCGGCCAACCGGCGGCACGTCTCGCCGATCGTCCGCGCGGCCCGTTCCGGCTCGTCCGGGGTGGCGAAGCTGTCGCGGGCCAGGACGCGCCCCGCGGCGTCGACGACGGCGACCTTGCAGTCGGTTCCGCCCAGGTCCACACCCCAGGCCAGGGCTTCGGCAGCCGGGTCTCGCGCCATGCGGTCGAATCTACACGCCGGTCCGCGAGGCCACGACGTCCAGCACGGGCTCGACGGGGATCCCGCGCATGCAGCCCAGGTTGTAGGCGCACTCGTTCTTGACGCACGGCCGGCAGTGGATGGGATGGACGACGACCTCGCTGTCCGCGCCGCGCGGGCCCGTCACGCGCTCGTCGGCCGCTCCACACAGGTCGAGAAGCGGAGTCCCGACGGCCGCCGCCAGGTGCATCGGGCCGGTATCGTTGGTGACCAGGAAGTCGAGGCGCCGGAAGCACTCCGCCAGGACGGGCAGCGGCGTGCGGCCGGACCAGTCGACGGGTCGGGGGTGGGCGGCCGCCGTGACGGCGGCGGCCAGCGTGCGCTCGGCCTGCGAGCCGAACACGATCGTCCGCGCGCCGCGCGCTCCCAGCCGCGAGGCGAGGTCGGCGAAGCGCTCGGCCGGCCAGCGCCGGGAGGGCGCGTGGGCGCCCGGCACGAGGCCGATTCGCGGACCGTCACCCTGCCCAAGTCCGGCTTCGCGAAACAGGGCGTCCGCCGCCGCCACGTCGCCGGGCGCCGTGGCCAGCGGGTAGCGCTCCTCGACGGGCCGGCCGGTGGCCGCCGCGGCCAGCAGCGCGTACGCCTCCCAGCGGTGACGCCCGCGCAGCCAGCGCCGCGGCAAGCGCATGTCGACGGCCAGCCGGCGCAGGCCGCCACCGTAGCCCCATACCTGCCCCACGCCGGCCGCGGCCAGCTCGGCCGCCGAGCCCAGCGAGTGCGGGAAGGCGATTCCCACGGCGGGGGCGCGGGCCGGGCCGCGCAGCGCGGCCAGTCGCGTCGGGCCGCGGCCGACGATGCGCACGACCTCGCTGACGCCCGGTTGCCCGACGAACAGCGGCGCCACGACGGGCCGCGCGGCGACGATCACGCTCTGGCGCTCGAAGCGCTCGACGACGGCCGCCAGCGCGGGCAGGCACAGGATCGCGTCCCCGATCCAGTTCGGGGCCCGCACGACGACGTCGGCGTCGACCGGCGGGTCGGCCGGGGTGAAGCCCTCCGGCGGCTCTACGCGCAGCGTCAACTCTCGAGCTTGAGCGCGGCCAGAAACGCCTCCTGGGGGATCTCCACCGTCCCGACCTGCTTCATGCGCTTCTTCCCCTCCTTCTGGCGCTCGAGGAGCTTGCGCTTGCGCGTGATGTCGCCGCCATAGCACTTGGCGGTGACGTTCTTGCGGAGCGGTCGGACGACCTCGCGGCCGATGACGCGGGAGCCGATGGCGGCCTGGATGACGACCTCGAACATCTGCCGCGGGATGAGCTCCTTGAGCTTCTGCGACAGGGAGCGGCCCCAGTCGTAGGACCGGTCGCGGTGGAGCACGACAGACAGCGCGTCCAGCGGGTCTCCGTTGACCAGGATGTCGAGCTTGACCAGGTCGCTCGACCGGTACTCGAGGAA
>CAZCZH010000127.1:0-7517 GCA_964502985.1 uncultured Gemmatimonadales bacterium | reverse complement strand
GGTCTGGCGATAGGCCTCCTCGTTGTTGACGTACGCGATGAAAACCTGCGGCCCCGCAAAGCATATCTCGCCGACCTCACCGTCGGGCATCTCCGCGCCGGCCGAGCCGTCGGGGAACATCGGCCGGCAGGGTCGATCGATGAGCCGCGCCGAGAGGACTTCCTTCTCCCCCGGGCGGCCCTCGCGCTTGAAGAACCCGCCGGGGATCTTGCCCGCCGAGTACATCTGCTCGCGGTACTCGACGAACAGCGGGAACCATCCCTTGGAGTGATCCGCCTTGGGGCTCGCCGTCGCCGTGCACAACACGATGGTCTCGCCGTACTGCACGGTCACCGAGCCGTTGGCCAGCTTGGCCATCCTGCCGTGCTCGATGATCAGGTCCCGATCGCCCAGGCGCAGGGTCTTGCGTGTCGTGGTCATCGCCTTCGTGCCTCTTCCGTCGTCGTGGCGTGGCGCGGACGCGCCTCGCCGATCCTCGCAGGTTCGGGATCGGGGCCGACCGGGTGCTGGCGGGGTGAGGTGCGCGGCAGGCTTTTTGCGCAAGATATGCGAGGCGCGATCGAATCCTCGCGCCGCGTACATCTTACGCCGAAAGGCCGCGGACCGTCGTCCGTCGCTCCGGCCGGAGAACCGTCCCGGCGGTTGTCGTCGCGCCCGATTCCGACCGGGCGCGCGTCTGCCGAACTACTTGCGGAGCCCCAGCTCCTCCAGGATCGCGCGGTACGCCTCGACGTCGGTCCGCCGCAGGTACTCAAGCAGCCGACGCCGGCGACCGACCATCTTGAGCAGGCCGCGGCGACCGTGATGATCCTTGGCGTGGGTCCGGAAGTGCTCTGTGAGATCGTTGATGCGGTGCGTGAGGAGGGCGATCTGGACCCGCGTCGAGCCGGTGTCCGCGTCGTCTCCGCCGAACCGCTGGATGATGTCCTTCTTCTGCTCTGTGCTGAGCGTCATCGATCGAGACTCGCTTGTCTGGAATGCCGAGAATCGTCCGCTGGAAATGTACAGCTATTCAAGATAAGGTGATTCATCGGGGGAAACCACCCCGGTCAGGGCGCGAGCGGCGGCCCGGCGGTCGAGCTCCAGCTGGCGCGCCAAGGCGCGCGGACCTTCGAATCGGCGCACCGCTCGCAGGCGCGACACGAATTCGACGTTCGGACGGGCGCCGAGCAATGACGCTCCGTCCCACCTCAGGACGTGCACTTCCAGGCGCCGTTCGGGCTCGTCGAACGTCGGCCGTCCCCCCAGATTGGCCATGCCGGCGTGCAGCCGCCCGCCCAGCTCGAAGCCGACCGCGTAGACCCCGTCCGGCGGCAGGCACTTGTCGGGATCGGGAAGATGGAGGTTCGCCGTGGGGAACCCGATTCCGCGACCGCGCCCGGCTCCGGGGACGACCTCCCCGAGGGCCCCGTAGCGGCGTCCCAGATCACGCGCCGCGGCGTCGAAGTCGGCCGCCTCCACGGCGTCCCGCACGCGGGAGCTGGACACCGTAGCCCCCTCGGCGCCGGATCCCGCCACCGGCCCGATCACGTCGACGTCGAACCCGAGCTCCGCCCCGAGCTCTCGCAGCAGGTCCACGTTTCCCGAGCGGTCGCGCCCGAACCCGTGATCGTAGCCGATCACCAGCTCCCCGACCCGTAGCCGCTCGACCAGGATGCGGCGCACGAACTCGACGGGCGCGGTGCGACGCAGGGCGTCGGTGAACGGCAGGACGACGACGTAGTCCAGCTCGAACAAGGGCCACAACAGGCGCCGCTCGTCGAGGGTGGTCAGGATGGCGGGGGCCCGCCCGGGGGCCACGACCTTCAGCGGGTGGGGCTCGAACGTCACCAGCACGCTGGCCCGCTCCGCCGCCCGCGCGCGGCGTACGATCTCCGCGAGGACGGCCTGATGGCCGCGGTGCATGCCGTCGAAGGTGCCGACCGTGACCGTCGTCCGACGCTCTCCGGGGAGGTCGGAGCGGTCCGGCAATCCGGACGGTCGAACGCTCATCGACCCTCGCCTTCCGGGAACAGCACCTTGCGCGGTCGCAGACGATCGCTGGCGGGCTCGCGCTCGGCGAGCCCGATGAAGCCCCGCGGACCGTGCAGCCGAATCCAGCCCGGCCCGTCCGCGAGGTCGGGCGGGGAGAGAACGGCCTGCCCGTGGACCACGGCCCGGGCCGCTTGAGCGTCGAGCTCGACGGCGGGTAGGTCGGCGACCGCGCTCCAGCTCGGCAACAGAGCGGCACGCGCGCGCCGCGCGTCCCTAAGCTCTTCCCACGACAGCGTGTCGGCCGCGGCGAACGGCCCCGACCGCGTGCGACGGAGGCGCGCGCAATAGCCGCCCGTACCGAGATCCTCGCCGATGTCGCGCGCCAGGGCCCGGACGTACGTCCCGGGCCCGCAGTCGATCTCCACTGTGAGGTCGGGCCAGACGTACTCCATGATCTCGAGGCGGTCGATCCGCACGACGACGGCCTCCAGCGTGATCGCCTCGCCGGCCCGCGCCCGCCGGTACGCCCGCTCGCCGGCGACGTGCTTGGCCGAATAGGCCGGCGGAATCTGCTCCACCTCGCCGGTCCACGCCCCGCAGGCCGCTTCGACCGCCGAGCGCGGCGCCGGCTCGGAGCCCGTCGGCGCGAGATCGCCCTCGGGATCCCCCGTCGTGCTGCGCCACCCGAGTCGCACGACCGCCCGGTAGCCCTTGTCGTGCCCCTGGACGAACGGGCCGAGGCGCGTGGCCGGGCCCACGGCGCATACCAGCAGCCCCGTGGCGAACGGATCGAGCGTGCCGAAATGACCCACGCGCCGCGTCCCGAGGGCGCGCCGAACGACGTTCACCGCGTCGTGGCTCGTGGGACCGGCCGGCTTGTCCAGGAGCAGGATTCCCGCGGGGTCGTTCACTCCGCGTCCTCGAGCCCTGCGTCCGGCTCGTCGTCCTCGTGGATCTCGTGGAGGATGGCCGAGATGCGCGCCGCCCGCTCCAGCGTCCGATCGAGCTCGAAGCGGATGTCGGGCAGGTACTTGAGGGTCAGTACCCGGCCCAGGCGCGTGCGGAACCAGCCTCGGGCTCCGTCCAGCGCGGCCAGGGTGGCCTGCTTCTCGGCCTCGTCCCCGAGAACGCTGACGAAGATTCGCGCGTGGCGCAGATCGGGCGTGGTCTCGACGTCCATCACGGTGGCGAATCCCACGCGGGGATCCTTCGCCTCGCCGATCAGCCGTGCGATCTCCCGCTTGATGAGCTCGTCGACGCGATCGAGTCGGCGGTAGCGGTGGGACATCTTCTTCTCTCCGGGGCGGTCACAGGATGTCGGTGTCGTCGCCGATCACGCGCAGCTCGGGCTCGCCGTCGAGCAGGGCTCGAACGGCGTCCAACGTGCGCTCGACTCCCGCCCTCTGGCCGGCGACGACGGAGACGGCCAGCTCGCATCGTTGCCACTTGTCCTGGTAGCCCGTCTCGGCGATGGAAACGTTGAAGCCGTGCGCGATGCGGTCCTTGAGGCTGCGCAGGACGAAGCGCTTCTCCTTCAGCGAGGCGACCCCCTGGATGTGGAGGTCGAACACTCGTACGCCGACGAACGCTCCCAACCCCCGCTAGGCCAGCGTCCGCTGGACCTCCTCGATCTTGTACGCCTCGATCACGTCGCCGACCTTGACGTCGTTGAACCCCTCGACGTTGATCCCGCACTCGAAGCCCTCGCGCACCTCGCGCACGTCGTCCTTGAACCGCTTGAGCGATCCGATGACGCCCTCGAACACCTCGACGCCGTCGCGCACGACACGCACCCGGGCCGTGCGCGGGATCGTCCCGTCGGCGACGAAGCAGCCGGCCACGGTTCCGACACGCGGGATCTTGAACGTCTCGCGCACCTCGGCCGCGCCGAGTACGACCTCGCGCTCCTCCGGCGCCAGGAGGCCCTCCATCGCCTTGCGAATGTCCTCGACGACCTCGTAGATCACGCGATACACGCGGATGTCCACGCCCTCACGCTCGGCAGCGGCGCGAGCCCGCGAATCGGGCCGCACGTGAAAGCCGATGATGATGCCGTCGGAGGCCGCCGCCAGCAGGACGTCGCTCTCGGTGATCGCCCCGACGCCGCGGTGAATCACGTCGACCTCGACCTCGTCGCTCGACAGTTTCGTCAACTCGTCGGCCAGGGCTTCCACCGAGCCCCCGACGTCGCCCTTCAGGATGACTCCCAGGCGCTCGATCTTCCCCGCCTGGACCTGTTCGTACAGCTCTTCCAGCGTGGTCGGCTCCTTGGTGCGACGGAAGCCCTGCTCGCGCTGCAGCCGCTGGCGTCGCTGGGCGATGTCGCGGACCTCCTTGTCGTCCTGCAACACGGCCAGGTTGTCGCCGGCCTGCGGCACGCCGCTGAATCCGAGCACGCGCACCGGCGTGGCCGGTCCCGCGACGTCGACGTTGTTGCCGCGCTCGTCGAGCATGGCCCGGACGCGGCCGTCGAACAAGCCGCAGATGAACGCGTCGCCGACCCGCATGGTGCCCGTCGTGACGAGCACGGTGGCGACCGCCCCCATGCCCTTGTCGAGCTCGGCCTCGATGACCACGCCGCGCCCGTCGCGGTCCGGATTGGCCTGCAGATCGAGGAGATCTGCCTGCAGGAGGACTTTCTCCATGAGGTCGTCGACGCCCTGCCCGGTCTTGGCGCTGACCTCGGTAGCCAGCACGTCCCCGCCGTACTCCTCGACGACGACGTTGTGCTGGCTCAGCTCCTGCTTCACCCGGTCCGGCCGCGCCTCGGGCAGATCGACCTTGTTGATGGCCACGACGATCGGCACGCCGGCCGCGCGCGCGTGGTCGAT
Source organism: uncultured Gemmatimonadales bacterium (assembly GCA_964502985.1). Lineage (GTDB taxonomy): Bacteria > Gemmatimonadota > Gemmatimonadetes > JACCXV01 > JAHWKZ01 > CAZCZH01. Next base: position 2,712 of record CAZCZH010000127.1, on the reverse strand, counting down.
CGCCTCGACCGTCTGCGGCATCACCGCGTCGTCCGCGGCGACTACGAGGATCACGATGTCCGTCACCTGGGCGCCGCGGGCGCGCATGGCGGTGAATGCCTCGTGACCCGGGGTGTCGAGAAACGTCACGCGACGTCCGCCCGGGAGCTCGACCTCGTAGGCGCCGATGTGCTGCGTGATGCCCCCCGACTCGCCGGCGATCACGTTCGCCTTGCGAATGTGATCCAAAAGCGACGTCTTGCCGTGGTCGACGTGTCCCATCACGGTGATCACCGGCGCCCTGGGCTGGAGGTTCTCCTCGTCCTCGTCCTCGTCGTCCGGCTCTTCCAGGACGAACGCCTCCTGGCGCTGGGCCGTGTAGCCGAACTCCTCACAGATCAGGCTGATCGTGTCGAAGTCCAGGCGCTGGTTGACGGTCACCATCAGGCCCAGTTCCATGCACGTCTGGATGATCTTCGCCGCCGCCACGTCGATCAGATCGGCCAACTCCCCCACGGAGACGAACTCAGTGACCCGGATCAGATTCTCGGGCTCTGGGGCTTCGACCTCGACGGCCTCGTCCTCCTTCTTGACCCGTTTCCGGCGCCTCGTGCGCCCCTCGATCTTGGCCATCGTCTTGCGAATGTTCTCCTCGACGGCCTTCTGATCGACACGCCGTCGGCGGCGACGACGACGACGACGGCCGCGCTCGGGAGCGCGATCGCCGTCCGAGTCCTCGGCCGCCTTCGGGGCGGCCTTGGCCTTCGGCTTCTGCCCGTCCTCGGCTTCCGCCGTCCCCTCCTCGGCCTTGGCTTCGGCCCGACGCGCCGCCTCGCGCCGCTTGCGACGAGCCTCCTCGATGCGCTTCTTCTTGTCCTCCTCGGCCTGCTTCACGGCCTCTTTCTCGGCCTCGAACTTGGCTCCCACGCGAGCCACGGTCTCCTCGTCCACGGACGACATATGGTTCTTGACCGGGACGTCCATCTCCTTCAGCAGGTTGACCATGGCCTCGCTCGAGACGTCGAACTGCCGGGCCACCTCGTAGACTCGAATCTTCGCCATCCTACTCCTCTCGTTCTCGATCCACGCCGCCACGACCCTCGTCCACGTCCAGGATGGCGGCGATTCCGTGCGCCATGTTCGCATCCGTGACCGCGAGCACCGACACCGCGGCCCGGCCCATCAGCTCTCCCAATTCGTCCTTCGTCCAGCCGCGTACGATCGGCACGCCGGCGGCCTCCCATCGCGCGACGAGCGTGTCGGCGCGTTTCGACGACAGGTCGTCGGCCATGAGGACGAGGGCCGCTCGGCGCTCACGGACCGCCTCGCGCGTCATGCGCACCCCGACGATCACGCGACCCGCTCGTCGTGCCAGCCGTACGAGGCCGGCGATCCTCGCCCGTCGGCCGCTCGGGCCCGCGTCATCCCGCGGAGCGTTCCGGGTCGTCCCCGTCTCCCCCGGCGTCGACTTTCTCCTCGACCCCTGGCTCGGCATCGTCTTCCTCTTCCTCTTCCTGCTCGACTGGCTCGGCGTCGCTCGGCTCGGCCGCGATCTCGTCCGGCTCCTCGGCGTCGTCGGGCGCCTCTTCGGACGACTCGGTCTCCGGGGCTACGGCACGTTCCGGCGAGGCCTCGACGTATTCGCCGGCCTCCTCGTCCCACTCCTCGTCGATCTCGACGGTCAGCTCGTCGATCAGTGAGATCAGCTTGTCCGCTTCCGCCTCGTCGATCCCGGGAATGGCCAGCAACTCCCCGCGCTCGAGATTGATGATGTCGTCGAACGTTCCGTACCCCGCTTTCTCGAGAGCGGCCGCCGTCTCGTTGCCGATGCCCGGCAGGTCCGCGAGGGCGAACTCCTCCTCCTCGGCGGCCTCGACCGTCTCCGGCGTCTCGGCCTTGCGGCCGAAAAGGATCTCCTCCTCCTTCGCCAGGTACTCCGTCTTGCTGACCAGGTCGATCTTGTAGCCGGTCAGCTTCGACGCCAGCCGGACGTTCTGGCCGGAACGCCCGATGGCCAGCGACAACTGGTCCTCGGCGCACACCACGGTGGCACGCTTCTCGTCGTCCCGCGGCGGCTCGGGCGAGGGCGACGAAACCGTCCCGGGGACGGGCGCCCTGGCGGTGGCCTCCTCCCCGACCTCGGCCTGCGCGGCGGGCCCTCCCGGCCCCGCCTCGACCTCGCCTTTCTCCGTTTCCGCGGCGCCCTCTTCCTCCTCGACCCGCTCGCGGCGGGCCGCCGCCTCACGCGCGGCCTTGGACGCCTCGAGCGCGGCAGCCGTCTCCTCGGGGCTCGCAGGCTGGAACGGGGCGGGGGCCGCGGTCGGACCGCGGAAGCGCGTCTTCGAGGCGAACGGCGAAGCCCGGAACTTGTCTCCGAACAGTCCCCCGTCGTCGCCGTCCTCGGGCTCGTGGAGGATGATCTTGTACACCTCGGCCGGGGACAGCGCCTGCGCGATGAACTGCCGCGTGTCGTCGGTCCACGGCACGATGTCGATCCGCTCGCCGCCCAGCTCGGAGACGACGGCCTGCACGCGACTGCCCTTCAACCCCACGCAGGCCCCTACCGGATCGACGTGCTGGTCGCGTGACCAGACGGCGATCTTCGAGCGGCTCCCGGCCTCGCGCGCGATGGCTCGGATCTCGACGATGCTCTGGTACACCTCGGGCACTTCGAGCGCGAACAGGGCTTTGACGAAGTCCGGATGGCTGCGGCTCAGGATGAGCTGCGGCCCC
>CAZCZH010000126.1:0-7569 GCA_964502985.1 uncultured Gemmatimonadales bacterium | reverse complement strand
TCGCCGAGCGCCTCGATCGCGGCTGGCGCGCGTTCGACGCGTGCCGAACGCGCCTCGACCGTCCGCCGAGCGAAGTCCTCCGCGAGTTCCACTATGACAGCGTCAACTTCGATCCCCGCGCGCTGCGCCTGGCCGTGGACTTCGCCGGGGCGGACCGGATCCTCGCGGGGAGCGACTATCCGCACATGATCGGGGACATCGGCGCGATGAAGGACGCCCTCGCCGCGATCGGCCTGTCGATGGAGGAGGAGCGCGCGATCGCCGGGGGCAACGCGGCGCGCCTGCTGGGGTTGAAGAGCTGACCGACCAGGCCCCGCCTAGCCCGCGTCGGGGCCGGCTCGCGCCGGCCGGCGACGCGCCCGCCAGCCGACGACGAGTCCCGCCACGATGCTTCCCGACAGAGACATCGCGAGGTCTCCGATCGTATCGCCATAGGTCAGCTGGAGGCCCGACGAGCCGCTCACCATCAGCGCGTACTCGACGATCTCCCACAGGACATGGGTCACCGAACCGAACCCGATGCACAGGCCGGCCGTGACCCATGCTGGAAGGCCGAGCCGGAGGAGCAGCGACCCGACGGCCAGGACGAGGAGCATCCAGGTGACGGCGTGGGCCGCGTCGTCGAACCACTCCACCGTGTTGTACAGGTCGGCCACGTTGCCCGCCACATCGACGAGGAACGGACACGCGAGGAGCGCGTCGGCGACGTGCGGATAGGGTCGCGGCCGCCCGCGGAGGATCCAGCCGACGGGGACGAGTAGGGTGGCCAGCGGGTACGTCGCGGCGCGGGGGAGCATGCCCTTGCCGGCGAAGCGCGGCAGATCGACGTGCGCCACCGACCAGGCGAGGAGCCCCAGCAGGAGCGCCTTGGCGGCGAGGTTGACGATCAGGGGGATCGGGACCCGGGAGCGCACCTTGCTACGATGGGCGGGCCGTCTTCGCGGCGCAACGCCGTCGTCGGACCGGCCTGGCGGTCGGGCTCGTCCTCTCACTGGACAGCGGGCGTTCCGATGCGTATCTTGGTCTCGCTTTCAGGGAGATACACCGTCCAAGGGAACGAACGCTCGGAAATCGACGCGCCGGACTCTCGACGAAGAATCCGAGAGATCAGGCGCTTTTTTTGTGCGCGACCCGAGGCCTGAGAGACCCCGGCGGAAAGCCGGGTGAAAACTGCACGCGAGAAGAAGGAAAGAGAATGTCGAAAGTCAAGGGAACGGTGAAGTGGTTCAACGACGCCAAGGGCTTCGGTTTCATCCAACAGGAGAACGGTCCGGACGTGTTCGTGCACTTCTCCGCGATCGCCGGCGAGGGCTTCAAGTCCCTGGCCGAGAACGATCAAGTCGAGTTCGAGGTCACGCAGGGTCCCAAGGGCCCGCAGGCCGCCGAGGTGACGCGGGTCTGATCCGCGCTCGAGGCGGTCGTCGAACGACCGCGTGACGAGAGCCCCCGTCGGTTCGCCGGCGGGGGCTTTTCGCGTTCAGGATCGGACGATGGAGGGTGCGTGCTACGGCACGACTCGCAACTCGACCGCGGGAGTCAGCTCGGAGGTCCGTGACACGAGGTGGTCGAGGGTCAACTGGGTTCCGATCCGCCACGCGCGCTCGAACTCCGTGGGGTCGAGGGTCGGTCGGAGCGCCGCCAGGGCGCGCGAGTGGAACGGGTTGGAGAGCAGGGCCTCGCTTCCGAGGGCCGTCTCGACCCCGGCCAGGATGCGCACCCCTTCGGTTGGATCGCCCTGCTCGGCGGCGATGCGCGCGGCCTGCGCCAGGGCGTGGCCGATGCCCGGGCGGTAGTCGACCTCGGACAGCACGTGGAGGGCGTCCATCGTGGCCGCGCGGAACGGCCCCGGCCGGCCCTTTCGGCGCTCGATCTCGCCGAGCCACAGCAGGACGAACGCCACGTCGACGCGATGCCCCAGGTCCTCGAACCCGTCGAGGGCCCGGCGGAACGCGTCCTCCGCTTCGGCGAGCCGGTCCTGGGCCTCGAACGTTTCGCCGAGGTGGGTCAGGGCCTGAGCCGCGCGCCCGTGATCGCCGACCATCTCCGCCAGCAGCCGGCTCTCCTCGAGGCTCTCGCGCGCCGCCTGGAAGTCGCCGCGGATGCGCAACAGATCGCCGAGGCCGCACAGCGCGACCGCGACACGACGCTGGTCGCCGTCCTCGCGGGCGATCGACAGGGCCTCCTCCAGCGCGGCGATGCCGCGCTCGATCTCGTGGCGCTCCTCGAAGGCGAATCCCAGGTTGATCAGGCTTCGAGCGAGGCCCGGCCGGTCGCCGTTGGCGCGGCACAGATCGACGCCTCGTCGCAGATAGTCGACCGCCTCGTCCACCTCGCCGCATCCCATCGCCAAGCCGGCCGCGTTGGCCAACAGCCGGACGTGCAGGTCGGACGGCAGCTCGTCGTCACGCGACAACACGCGCCGCGTCCACTCCAGACCCTCGTGGAAATGGCCGCGGACGAACCAGAAGTAGCCGACTCCGTTCAGGATGCGGCCGGCGACGACGGTCTCCCCCGCCGTCTCGGCCCATCGCAGGGCGGCCCGCACGTTCTCGTGCTCGAGCTCGATCTGTCGGTGCCAGCCGGCTTCGGAGTCGGTGCAGAACAAGCGATGCCCTTCGGTCAGCCAGTCGGCGAAGTGCTCGGCGTGCTGACGCAGCCACCGCGTGCGCTCCTCGGGATCGATGTCCATCCGGGCGGCGAACGAGCGGACGGTGCGCAACATCTCGTAGCGCGGCTCTCCCGCGACGTCCGTGGCGCGCTGGAGAAGGCTCTTCTCGACCAGCGAAGCGAGTAACGGGACCAGCGATCGCCCCTCGTCCTCCCACAGCGCCTCGGCGGCCTCGAGCGGGATATCGCCGGCGAACACGGACAACAGCGCCAACAGCCGCTTCTCCGCCGGGTCGAGAAGATCCACGCTCCATTGGATCGTCTTCTCCAGCGTGCGCTGCCGGTCTGAGCGATCGCGCGGCCCGGGACCCAGGACGCCGACGTCGTCCGGCAGGCGGGCGGCGAGAGCCTCGGGGGTCAACGAGCGCATGCGCGCAGCGGCCAGCTCGATCGCCAGGGGAAGGCCGTCGAGGCGTCGGCACAGGGCGCCGATGGCGACGACGTTCGCCGTGGTGATCTGGAAGCCAGAGTCGACTCGCCGCGCGCGTGCGAGGAACAGGGCCACGGCCTCGCTGTCGAGCGGCAGGTCGCCGGCGCTCAGCGGGCGGCCGCGAGCCGGAAGGGAGAGCGGCGGCACGACGTACTCACGCTCCTGCTCCAGGCGCAGCGGCTCACGGCTCGTCGCCAGGATCGTCAACCCGCGGGTATGCGCGAGCAGCGTGCCGACGAAGGGCGCCGCCTCGAGCAGGTGTTCGAGGTTGTCCATCAGCAGGAGGCGTCGCTCCCCGTCGGCGTCGTGGCGCGCCACTTCCGCGGTCACCTCCTCGGAGCTCCCGCGCGCGAAGCCCATCTCGCGGGCCAGGGCGTCGGGAACGTGGGCCGCCTCCTGCAGGGCCGCGAGTGGCACGAAGTGGACGCCCCCCGGGAAGCGGTCGGCGGTGCGCCGGGCGACCTCGATGGCGAGACGCGTCTTGCCGACCCCCCCGGGACCCGTGAGGGTCAGCAGCCGGGTTCGCGGCGCAGCCAGGATGGCGCGCACGTTCCGCACCTCCGACTCGCGCCCGACGAAGCTCGAGATACGGCTCGGCAGGCCACGTGAGGTTCGATCGAGCGTGGCGGAGTCGGCTTCCCGGCGCGCCGGTTCGATCACCCGCTCGACGGCTTGCCCCGGGACCGATCCGAGCTCCTCCGTCAGCCGCCGCCGATAGAGCTCGTAGACCTGCCGCGCCCGCGTGGGCTCGTCGGACTCGACCAGCAGACGCAGGTAGAGCTCGAGCATTGGTTCATCGAGCGGATCCAGGTCGTGCGCCTTGCGCGCCCAGCGGACGGCGCGCTCCAGGTCTCCGGCGCCTTCGGCCTCCTCGACGAGACGCCCCGTCGCCGCCCGGGCCTGACCCCACAGTCGGTTGCGCGTCTTCTCGACCCAGAACTCGAAGTCCGGCGAAACCCGCTCGACATGGAACCCGCGCAGGAACTCGCCGCGGTACAGCCGCGCGGCGCGCGCCCAGTCGCGCGCTTCATACGCCTCGCTCAGATCCCGCGCGTCGCACCGCAGGTGCCGCGGGTCGACCCGCAGCTCGTGCGTTCCGCGCGAGTCCAGAACGTCCTCGCGCAATGACTTGCGCAAGTAGTGCAGGGCCTGGCGAAGGGCCGCCCGGCCGTTCCGCTCGGTCGAGTCCGGCCAGAACATCGCCAGCAGCACCTCGCGTCGGAGAGGCGCCGGCTGGAGGGCCAGATAGGTCAAGAGGGCGATCCGCTTGTCCTGGCCGAGGAGGCGGGCCATGTCGCCCGGTACTCCGCCTCGCAGATCGATCGTCCCCAGTGTCCGGAAGCGGATGGGCCCGTTCGCGCGCGTCATCGCCGTCAACCTAGCGCGGTCGGGTCCGGCAAATCAACCGATCTCCTAAAGCGAGACGCCGTAGGGGATTAACGGCCAGATAACGGCCAGATAACGGCAAGCCTCCGTTTCAGATAACGGGTCTCCCGTATGCTCCGAGCGGAGACGATCGTCGAACCGCCAACCGGAGCCCGAGAACAGGAGTCCCGACATGCGCCACGTACTGATGATCGCCGTCGTCGCCGTCTTGGCGGCCGGCGCCGCTTGCTCGCAAGGCTCGCCATTCGCTCCGCAGGTCGACCGGTCGCGGACCGTCCAGACGGCCGAGGAGTGCGGCGGGCCGGACATGGATCCGTGCTGACCCGCGCTTGACCACGAACGGTTCCAGGCAGGGTCTCGCCAGCGGGCTGCCCGAGCTTCCCGTCGAGGCCCCGCGCGTGTGCCTCGTCGTACCCCAGGGGGCATTACTCACCGTCCGCCTGACGGTCAGCGAGGGCCTCCGCGCGGCGGCTCGGTTCTGGATGGTCGCCCCCGACCATCGGCCGCTGATGCGCTGGGAGCTGAGCCCCGGGGTCTCGGGCGACGTCGAGAAGCGGCTCGGCATCCCTCCCGAGACGCTTGACGGCCACAGTTTGTCGTTCGCCCTGCACCTGTGCGCCGGCGATCCGCGGGTCGAGCGGGGACGTGTCGCCGTTCACGTCCATCAGGGAGAGGAGGAATGCGTGGTGCTTCCGCCGACCCGGTTCGATCGCAACCGCGTGCCGCGGTGCGTGGAGGACGGGCCGGAGCTGATCGAGGACGGATTCGTCTTCCTGCTCAAGTCATGAGCCTCTCGAGGCGTTCCTAGGCCCGTGGCGATCCGCGTCCACGAGATGATCGCCGGGTGCCGGGTACGGGTCACGGCGCGCGACGTCGCTCTGGGCGTCTGCCGCTGGCAGGAGATCGCGGTCGAGGTCGAGCCGCTGCGCGAGGCCCGGGCCGTCCAGCGGCTTCGGATGACGGTGACCCTGTCGCGATGGAGCGGCGGGACCCTCGTCGAGGAGGCCGTGCGGGAGGGTCCCGCCCTGCGGATACGCGGCCCACGCTGCTGGGGCTGGCTGCCGAGTCGCGAGTTCGATCGGGCCTGGTACGTGGGATCGATCGACGTTCCCGACGGCCGAGCCCACTTCTCCGGTATGCTGCTGTACTGAGGCCGGTCCTCTCAGCCGCCCTTCGGGGCCCACGTGTCGTTCGACCGGTCGACATCGGGCAGGACGCGGCGTGGGTCGACGCGCGCTTCGGTCACATCCTCGCCGGCGGGCACCCGGTAGACGAAGCGGTCCCCCAGATTCCACGCTTCGACCGGAAGCTCGACGGTCCGGCTCGACCCGTCGGCGAACGACAGCTCGAGCTCGACGGGCATCACCGCCGAGCCGCGGTTCTCCAGCACGATCTCGGTCCCGTCCGCGGTGCGGCGCACGGCGGACACGGCGACGTCGAGCTGGTCGGTCCCGTACAGCCATTCGCGCCAGAACCAGTCCAGGTCCATCCCGCTGGCGTCGCGCATGGCGCGGAAGAAGTCGGCCGGGGTGGGGTGCTTGAAGGCCCACGCCTCGATATAGGCCCGGAACGCGCGGTCGAAGCGTTCCGGTCCGAGCACCTCGTCCCGCAGCAGGCGGAAGACGAGCGCCGGCTTGCGGTACGCCGTCCAGTACAGGTCGTGCTGCTCGACGGGACGGAGCGTGATCGGCTGCTCGATCCCGGGTCGGGCGTGAGCCGGGTACTCGTGGAGCGGGGTCTGGCCGACCGTGTCGCCGAACGCCGTCCCGCGGAAGTAGTCGGCCTGGCCGTAGGTGTCGATGAACGTGTTGAATCCCTCGTCCATCCATGGATGGAGCCGCTCGTTCGAGCCGACGACCATCGGGAACCACTCGTGCCCGAACTCGTGCATCAGGGTGAACTGGAGGTTCTCGCGGTCGGTCCCCGCGACGAACGTCAGCATCGGGTACTCCATCCCGGCGATCGGGCCCTCGATCGTCGTCGCATGGCTGTACGGGTAGCGGAACCACTGCTGGCTGAAGAAGCGGATCGTGTGCGCGGCCATGCGGATCGCCTCGTCCCACAGCGGGGCGTCGGGGCGGTACACGGCATCGATCCGGATTCCGTCCCACGAGGTGGCGTCCCAACGCACGTCCGGCGCCATGGCGAAGGCGAAGTCCCGCACCGAGTCGGCCCGGAAGTGCCACGTCAGCGTGCCTTCACCGGCGGGTCGCGTAACGGCGGTCCCGGCCTCGTCGGCCGTCACGACGGCGACGGGCTGGTTCGACGACATCGCCCGCGCCAGCCGGTCGCGCTGCTCCGCCGTGAGGACGTCCTGCGGGTTCTCGAGGGTCCCCGTGGCGAACACGAGGAATCGCGCGGGCACGGTGAGCTGGACGTCGAACGATCCGTATTCCAGGTAGAACTCGCCGCCGCCGATGTACGGCTCGTGGTTCCATCCGCGGACATCGTCGTAGACCGCGAGCCGCGGATACCACCAGGCGATCTCGTACAGTTCGCCGTCCCGACCCATGCGCCCGGCGCCATACGGCGGCACGGGGAAGGACCACTCGAGGTCGAGGTCGACGGACGCTCCGGGCGCGAGCGGGCCCGGCAGCTCGACGCGCATCGTCGTGCCGTACACCTCGTGCTCCAGATCGCGCCCCCCGCTCGCCAGCCGCGTCAGTTCGACGCCTCCCTCGAACCCCTGGCACGAGAAGTCGAACGATACCTCGCCGAACACGAGCGGCGGCTGGTCCAGCGTGTTCGTGATCGACGTCGGCGCGCAGATGTTCTGCTCGAGATGCATCCACAGGTATTCCAGCGACGACGGGCTGTGGTTGACGTAGTGGATCGTCTCCCGTCCGGTCAGCGTCCCGGTCGCCGGATCGAGCTCCGCCCGGATCCGGTAATCGACGCGCTGCTGCCAGTAGTCGGGGCCCGGACGGCCGGAGCCCGTGCGGTATCGATTGGGAGCCGGCAGGTCGAGCGGACGGAACGGCGACACCTGGCGCGTCGTGTCGATCGCGGACTGCGCCCGGGCGGCCGTCGGAGCCGCCAGCGGTCCAGATCATTGTCCCGCTCGGGAGGTTGTCGACGGATTCGAC
>CAZCZH010000125.1:0-7692 GCA_964502985.1 uncultured Gemmatimonadales bacterium | reverse complement strand
GCGCCGCGCGACGGCCCTGGAAGTCGGGCACCAGGACCTCGATAGACGTCCCCGGCGAGCGCTCCCGAACGGCCTCGATGGAAGCGGCGAAGATCGACGCCCCGCCGTCCTTCAGGTCGTCGCGGTCGACCGACGTGACGACGACGTACGACAGGCCCATGCGAACTACGGCGTCCGCCAGGCGTCCCGGCTCGTCCAGGTCGAGCTCGGTGGGCATGCCCTTGTTGACCGCGCAGTAGCGGCAGCCGCGGGTGCACGTGTCGCCGAGAATCATGAACGTCGCCGTCCCGTGGCCCCAGCATTCGCCGATGTTCGGGCAGCGCGCCTCCTCGCACACCGTGTGCAGGCCGGCCTCGCGGACGACGCTCTTGACGTGCACGTACTCGGGGCCGCCACCGGCGCGGACCTTGAGCCACTCCGGGCGACGGGCGCGGGCCGTGGTCGTCGGCGGGCTCACGCCGCCACCGCCGGCCGGGCGCCGAACGTCGCCCGGAACGCGCGCGCCAGGGCGTCCTCGACTGCCCGCCTCTCGACCGGTCGGCCGAGGAGCGCGGTCATCGACGTGACCTCCCGGTCGGCGATCCCGCACGGGACGATCAGGTCGAAGAACGACAGGTCGGTGTCGACGTTGAGGGCGAAGCCGTGGTGCGTGACCCAGCGCGAGACGCGGATCCCGATCGCCGCCACCTTGGCGCCCTCGACCCACACCCCGGTCAGGCCCGGCTCGCGCCCGGCGTCGAGGCCGAACTCGGCGAGGGCCCGGATCACGACCCCTTCGAGGTCCCGCAGGAAGCGGTGCAGGTCGCGACCGCGGGGGGTCTGGTCGACGACGGCGTAGCCCACGACCTGTCCCGGGCCGTGGAACGTGACGTCCCCCCCGCGGTCCGTCTCGACGAAGCGCACACCGCGCGCGGCGAGCTCGTCGGGTCCGGCGAGGAGGTGCGCCCGGTCACCGCCCCGGCCGAGGGTCACGACCGGCGGATGGGACAAGAGGAGCAGGGTGTCGCCGACGGAGCCGGCCTTGCGGCGGGCGACGAGCCGGCGCTGGATGGCCCACGCCGCCTCGTACCCCACCCGGCCCAGCGAGCGCACGTGGGGGTCTTCGGCGCGTTCGCCGGGCGGGCGGGGACGGGTCTGGGCCGGGGCCGGGTTCGCCATGCGGGGTCCTCTCGCTCGGGGGCCACGCGTCCGCGTGGCCGGATCGAAACGGGCGGTCAAGGTATCCAGCCCCCGCGGGGGACGCAACCGGTTCCCGGAAGATCGTACGACTTCGTACTATGTCTCCGGACCGGGCTCCCGGGGCGCCGGACGGTCGGGGCGGAACGGAGCCGGGTCGACGGGCGGCGAGCCCCCCGAGAGGAGTGCCGCGACGAGCGCCGCGGTCACCGGGGCCAGCAGGATCCCGTTACGGTAGTGCCCGGTGGCGTACGCCAGGCCCGGCAGATCCGGATCCCAGCCGAGGAACGGCAACCCGTCCGGCGTTCCCGGCCGGAGCCCGGCCCAGCGCCGGACCAGCCGGCTCCCGGCGAGAGCCGGCACGAGGCGCCGGGCGGCCGCCGCAAGGAGCGCCACGCGAGACGGCTCGACGGTCACGTCGAAGCCCGCCTCCTCGACCGTCGCCCCGACGAGGATCCGCCCGTCGACCCGCGGGACGAGGTACGCGCCGGGACCGGCCACCGTGCGCGCCAGGACGTCGCGGTCCGGCGCGAGGGCCGCCATCTGGCCCTTGACCGGACGCACGGGAAGCGCCCTCGGGAGCCCCGCCATCCGGCCGCTCCAGGCCCCGGCGGCGACGACCACCCTCGCGGCGGCCACGCGCCCGGCCGGTCCGCGCACCCCGGACACCGCGCCGCCCCGCGCCTCGACCTCTTCGACGGGGGCGTCGAGCCGGACTTCGACCCGCGGGTGTGTCGAGACGAGCCACGCGACGGCCGCCGTCAGCGCCGCGTTGTCCACCTGGTGGTCGTCGGGCAGGTGCAGGGCGCCGACCAGCTCCGTGGCGAGGGCCGGCTCGAGCCGCCGCGCGCGGGGCGCGTCGAGCCAGGCCGCCCGGAGCCCGTCCCGCGTCTGGCGGTCGGCCACCCCCTGCAGGCGCACGGCTTCGTCGACGTCCAGCGCGACGACCAGCGTGCCCTCGGACCGGTAGTGGACCGCCGCGCCGGACTCGGCCTCCACCCGACGCACCCACTCCGGGTACAGGGCGCGCCCGGCGAGGCACAGCCCGAGGAGCGCGTCGCGCGGCGCGCCCGGCGGCGCCAGGAGCCCTTCGGCGCCCTCCATCTGCGGGGCCAGCATCCCGGCCGCGGCCGAGGAGGCCTCGCGTCCCAGCCCGGGACCACGCTCGAGGAGCGCCACGCCGAGACCGGCGCGGGCCAGCTCGAGCGCGCAGGCGCAGCCCACCAGTCCGCCGCCTACGACGGCGACGTCGACCCTCGCGCTCACGCTCGAGGCGCGGGTCCGGCGACCGCCCCTGCACCCATCGGCGGGAAGCTAACGGACGCCCGACGGCCCCGCCCGGACGCGCCGCGGTAGACCATTCCTCCCGTTCGATTTATACTGCGCCGCGGCATGAAGATCATCGCCAACCCCCGGGCGGGACACGGGAGGGGAGCGCGGAACCTGTCCGCGCTGCAGGAGGCGATCCGCCGGGGCGGGTACGACTGCTCCGTGGTGGCCACCGAGCACCCCGGCCACGCCACGGAGCTGGCGCGCCGGCTCGCCGACGCGGGCGAGCCGCGGATCGCCGTCTTCGGCGGGGACGGCACGATCGGCGAATCGGTCGACGGCCTCGTCGGATCGGAGACCGAGCTGGCGATCCTTCCCACCGGAACCGGCAACGACGTGGCGCGGAGCCTCGACATCCCGCGCGACGACCTGGCCCGGGCCCTGGACCTGGCCGAGCGCGGCACGGCACGGCCGATCGACGTCGGGCGCGAGCGGGACCGCCACTTCGTCTCCGTCCTCGGACTGGGCTTTCCGACCGACGTCGCCGACCAGGCCAACCGGATCGGCTGGCTGCACGGCTCACCGGCGTTCTTCGTCGCCGTCTACAAGGCGCTCGGGCGGCTGCGACCGGTCCCGCTCCGGATCGAGCTCGACGATCGCGCCCTGTCGGTCAACTGCGTGGCGGTCCTGGTGCAGAACACGCCGTACACGGGCGGCGGCCTCCACATGGCCCCCGGCGCGGAGGTGGACGATGGCCAGTTCGACGTCGTGATCGTCGAGGAGATCGGCAAGCTCGACCTCATGGTGCACTTCCCCAAGACATACAGCGGACGGCACTTCGAGCATCGCAGCTTCTCGCTCCGGCGCTCCAGTCGGGTGACGATCCACTCCCCGACCTCGATGCCCAAGATGTTCGATGGCGACCTGTGCGGCCGGACGCCCGTCGAGGCGTGCGTCGTGCCGGGCGGGGTGCGCATCGTCGCGCCCGCCGCCTGAGGCCGTGGACCGCGTCGCCGATACGCTCCGCGGGAAGACGCTGCTGGTCACCGGCGCGACGGGCTTCCTCGGCCAGCCGCTGCTCGAGAAGATCCTGTGGTCGGCTCCCGAGGTGGAGCGGATCTACGTCCTGATCCGGCCCAAGCGACAGTTCGGCGGCGATGTCCTCGGCGCCGACGAGCGGCTGCGCCGGGAGCTGTTCGAGTCGAGCGTCTTCGAGCGCATGCGGTTCCGTCACGGCGAGGAGTTCGAGGCGTTCCTCGAGTCCAAGCTGGTGGCCGTCTCGGGCGACATCTCGGAGGACGGGCTGGGCCTCGCCCCGGACGTCCGGGCCCGGCTCGCCCGCGAGCTGAACGTCATCGTCAACAGCGCGGCCGTCGTCTCGTTCGACGCGCCGATCGACGACGCCCTGACGCTCAACACGCTCGGCGCCGGCCGCATCGCCGATCTGGCCGCGGAGTGCGACGACGCGGTGCTGATCCACGTCTCGACGGCGTACGTCTGCGGCGCGACCGACGAGCGCGTCACCGAGACGGCCTACCATCGGGTCGAGCCCGCCTCGGCGGACGACCCCTTCCCTCCCCGGCGCTTCACCGACCCCGCGCGCGACATCGACGAGATCCGGCGCATCGTCGCCGAGGTCCACGAGCAGGGCCGGGGCCCGGAGGTCCGGCGCGAGCTGGTCCAGGCGCTGGTCCAGAGGCGGCGGCGGCGCGGCGGCGACCGCGAGCCGCGCCGCGAGACGATCGAGAACCTGCGCCAGCGCTGGATCCAGAACCGGATGGTCGAGGAGGGGATGCGCTGGGCCCGGCAGCGGGGCTGGAACGACACCTACACCTACACCAAGGCGCTCGGCGAGCAGATCGTCCTGGGCCGGCGCGGAGACGTGCCGCTGGCCATCATCCGTCCGGCGATCATCGAGAGCAGCCTGGCCGAGCCCAGCCCGGGGTGGCTCGACGGCCTCAGGATGGCCGATCCGCTGATCGCGGCCATCGGCAAGGGTCGGCTGCGCGCGCTGCCGCTGGATCCCGAGGTGACCCTCGACCTGGTGCCCGCCGACATGGTCGTCAACGCCATGCTGGCCGCCATCCCGCGGGTCGCCGAGCGCGGCGGCGTGTCGATCTTCCAGGTCGCCACGGGATCGCGCAACCCGGCCCGCATGAGCGTGCTGCACGACCTGATCGTGCGCTACTTCGAGGCCAACCCGATGCTCGACAAGGACGGCGAGCCGATCCGCGTCAAGCCGCTGCGCTTTCCGAGCTTCGAGACGTTCCGCCGGAGCTACCGGCTGAAGGCGGTGCCGCTCGAGAAGCTGACCCACGCCCTCGAGCGGCTGGGCGACTGGGGCGTGCTCCGCGCGCGCTCGCAGAAGCTGCGCCGCAAGCTCGCCGCGACCAAGGCCGCGCTCGACAAGCTGTACTACTACGGCGAGCTGTACCTGCCGTACCTGAACCTCGACTGCCGCTTCGAGGTCGACCGCACGATGGAGCTGTTCGGCTGGCTCGACGAGGAGGAACGGCGGCGCTACAACTTCGACGTCACGCGGATCAACTGGCGCCACTACATGCACGTCCACATCGCCGGCGTGAAGAAGTACATCCTGAAGGTCGAGCGCACGGGCACCCTCGAGGTCGATGACGAGGTCGCCGCCCACGAGGCGTCCGTCTCGACGATCAACGACCTGCTGGAGCGGACGGCGGCCCGCCACCCCGACAAGGTGGCCCTGCGCCTCCAGCGCGAGGACGGCTGGCAGACGGTGAGCTACGCCGAGCTGGCCGGCGCCGCGAGAGAGATCCGCGACCGGTACCGTGCCCTCGGGCTGGCCAAGGGGGATCGCATCGTGCTGGTCAGCGAGAATCGTCCCGAGTGGGGCATGGCGTACCTCGGGGCCTCCGCGCTGGGCGTCGTCGTCGTGCCGCTCGACTCCCAGACGTGGCACCGCGAGGTGTGGTCGACGGCGGCGTTCACCGGGGCGCGCGCGATCGTCGTCTCGGAGCGTGTCGTCGAGCGCTTCCCCGAGGAGACGCTGACGCGGAACGAGGCGCGCGCAGAGCCGGTCCTGCTGCTCGACGTGGGCCGCCGCTGCCGGCCCCTGGGACTCGAGGCCTTCCCGCGCTCCACGGCCCCCGAGGAGCGTCCGGTCCCCGCCGGCGAGCCGCCCCCCGTCCAGCCCGACGACCTGGCGTCGATCATCTTCACCACCGGGACGGCCGTCGACCCGCGCGGCGCGATGCACACGCACAGCAACTTCCTCAACAACCTGTTCGGCGTGAGCCGCTACCTGTCGGCCAGCGAGCGCGACGAGTTCCTGTCGGTCCTGCCCCTGTATCACGCGCTGGAGTTCACGTGCGGGTTCTTGATGCCGATCTACCGCGGGGCCGGAGTGACCTACGCGCGCTCGCTCAAGCCGCGGGTCATCCTCGAGACGATGCGCGAGACGGGCACCACGATCATGCAGGGCGTGCCGACCCTGTACGCCCTGTTGCGCGACGACATCGAGCGGCGCGTGCTGAAGAGCGCCAAGTCGCCCCTGCGGAGCAACCTGATGCAGACGTCCAAGCAGATCGCCCGCTCGTGGGAGCGGACCTTCAACCGCAGCATCGCGCGCCAGCTCTTCGCCCGGGTCCACGAGGAGCTGGGCGGCCGGCTGCGGTTCTTCGTCAGCGGGGGCTCGGCGCTGGGCACGGAGCTGTACGAGGACTTCCGCGCCCTGGGGATCACGATCTACGAGGGGTACGGCCTGACCGAGACGGCCCCCGTCTTGACCGTCAACCCGATGTATCAGAGCCGGCGCGGCTCGGCCGGCAAGCCGCTTCCCGGGGTCGAGCTGCGGCTGTACCACACGAACAGCGACGGGATCGGCGAGATCATCGTCCAGACCCCGAGCCTGATGCGCGCCTACTACGAGAACCCGTCGGCCACGTCGCGGGTCGTCGTCGACGGCTGGTTCCACACAGGCGACCTGGGATGGGTCGACGCGGACGGCTACCTGTACATCACCGGGCGGGTCAAGGACGTGATCGTGACGGGTGCCGGCAAGAACGTCTACCCGATCGACCTCGAGGCGATCTACCGCGAGTTGCCGTCGATCCGCGAGGTGTGCGTGTTCGGCGTCCGGTCGGGACTGACCGAGGACGTTCACGCGGCCGTCGAGCCCGCTCGGGAGCTGGGCGACGTCCCGCCGGAGGAGGCGCGCAAGGCGATCCTCAAGGAGGTCCAGATCGTCGCGCGCGAGCTGCCGAGCTATCACCGCCTGCAGCAGGTCCACGTCTGGTCGGGGTCGCTGCCGCGGACCGCCGACGGCGCCGTCGACCGGGCCGAGGTGGCGCGCGTCGTCCGCCTTCGGCTGCGCGACGAGGGCCGGGCCCCGGAGGCCGAAGCCCCGCCCGTCTCCGACCGCGAGGGAACGCTGCTCGCCGAGCTGGCGCGGCTGTCGCGGCTTCCCGCCGAGGAGATCGGCGCCGAGAGCAACCTGTTCGACGATCTGGGCCTCGACTCGCTGCAGGCCATCGAGCTGCTGCTGTTCCTCGAGCATCGCTTCGACCTGCGCGTGGACGACGAGGTCGCGGCCCGGATCGAGACGGTCGGCGACCTGCTGCAGGAGTTCCGCGTCCGCACCGCGCCTCGCCCGCGCCCCCAGCGCGCTCCCGAGCGCCGCCTGCGCTCGGCGGTCCGCTACGACGAGCGCTCGCCCGTCGACCGCGTGCTCCTGGGCGCCTTCGGGCGCGGGCTGGGGACGGTCTACCGGGGGCTGTTCGACCTCGACCTCCGGCACCCCGAGCGGCTGCCTGACGAGCCGTACGTCATCGCGTCGAACCACGCCAGCCACCTCGACGCGCCGGCCATCCTGGCCGCCGTCGGCGAGGCACGCGGGGCGGGGACGGCGCGCCGCATCCACGTCCTCGGCGCACGGGACTACTTCTTCGACACGCCGCTCAAGCGATGGTTTTTCTCGACGGTCCTCAACGTCGTGCCGATCGAGCGCGAGGAAACCTCCCTGGCCGGCCGGCGGACGGTGAAGGCGATCCTCGCCGAAGGCGAGTCGGCGCTCATCTTCCCCGAGGGGACGCGCAGCCGGACCGGCGAGATCCAGCCGTTCAAGCCCGGCCTCGGGCTGATCGCGTGGGAGCTCGACATCCCGATCGTGCCGGTCCACGTGCACGGCTCGCACGCCGCCCTGCCGGCCGGCAAGTCGCTTCCCCGCCGGCACCCGATCACGGTCTCCTTCGGGACGCCGGTCCTGATGTCCGA
>CAZCZH010000124.1:5786-7822 GCA_964502985.1 uncultured Gemmatimonadales bacterium | reverse complement strand
CGGTGGCTGGAGCGAGGCGATCTGGCTGAAGCCCGGCGTCCGGGCGATCCGGCTTCCTGAGGGAGTCACGCCCGCGCGCTGGATCGCCGCCGGTTGCGGGCTCCCGACCGCGCTCCACGCGATCGACCGGGCCGCGATCCGGCTCGGCGACGCGGTCGCCATCCAGGGCGCTGGCCCGGTCGGGCTGAACGCCGCCATCCTGGCCCGGCTGTCAGGCGCGGGGCAGGTCGTCGTGCTCGGCGATCCGGCGGGCCGCCTGGAGGCGGCGCGCGGCTTCGGCGCCGACGGCACCATCGCCGTCGGCACGACGAGCCCCGAGGAGCGGATCGAGCTCGTCCGCGAGCGGACCGGTGGCCGCGGCGCCGACGTGACGATCGAGGCGACGGGCGTCCCGTCGGCCGTCGTGGAGGGGATGCGAATGACACGCGACGGCGGCCGGCTGGTCGTCGTCGGCCAGTATACGGACGCCGGCGACGCCACGTTCAACCCGCACGCCGACGTCAACCGCCGGCACCTCGAGATTTGCGGCTGCTGGGGCTCGGACTACTCCCACTTCCACCGCGCCGTGGAGCTCGTCGCGCGCCACGGCGACGCGGTCGGCTGGGAGCGCATGATCAGCGGGGCGTACGGTCTCCACGAGATGGACCGCGCCCTCGACGACGTCGAGCTCGGGCGCGTCGTCAAGGCCATCGTGACACCGGCGAAAGGAGCGAACCTGTGAGCGTGACGGACGAGGAGCTCGCGAGCGCGGTCGAGCACGGCGAGGGGATCCACGTCGTGCGCGGCAGCGGCGAGTGCCGAGACTGGAACGGGATCCGCTACAAGCTCGGGCTCTCGGCGAAGAACGTCCCGGCGCGGAAGCTGTCGATGAACGTGGCCACGATCCCGCCCGGCGGCGTGGCGTACGCGCACGTCCACGTCGACTTCGAGGTCATGCTCTACATCCTCGAGGGTCGCGTCCGCCACGAGTACGGCGAAGGCCTGCGCACGGCCGTCGACAACGAGGCCGGGGACTTCATCTTCATCGAGCCCGGCGTGCCCCACGAGGTGTTCAACCTGAGCGACTCCGATCCGGTCGTCGCCGTCGTCGCCCGCTCCGACTCGGAGGAGTGGCGGAACATCGTGCCGTACGAGCGCCCGACCGACGGAGGGTGACGGCCCGCGAGACGTTCGCCACGCGGTTCGGCCTGCTCATGACGATGATCGGGGTCGCCGTCGGGCTGGGGAACGTGTGGCGCTTCCCGTACATGACGGGTCGCTACGGCGGCGCGGCGTTCGTCGCGTTCTACGTGATCGTCGCTGCGGTGATCGGTGTCCCCGGGCTGATGGCCGAGTGGACCCTGGGCCGCGCGACGCGGCGCGGACCGGTCGGGGCGTACGCCCGCGCCGGCGTCCCCCTGGGGCGCGCGATCGGGTGGGGGTTCTTCCTCGTCGTCGCCGCGGCGACGGCCTACTACACGAACGTCCTCGGCTGGGTGCTGTATCACGCCCTCGGCCAGGTCGCGGGCGCGTCGGGGATCGGCTGGGACGCGTCGGCGATCCTGCCCCCCGCGCACGGATTCGACGTCCGCAGCTACGCGCTCCAGGCGGGTTGCACGGCGGCCGTGGTGGCGACCTGCGCGGCGGTCCTCGTGCGCGGCCTCAGGCGCGGGATCGAGGTCGTCAGCGAGATCGCCATGCCGGCGCTCCTCGTCATCCTCCTGATCCTGATCGCGCGCTCGGTGACGCTCCCCGGCGCCGGCGCGGGGCTGCGCTGGTACCTGCTGAAGTTCGATCCGGGCGCGCTGACGGGCGGCGTCCTGATGGCCGCCCTGGGCCAGGCCGTGTTCTCGCTGTCCCTCGGCGGAACGTTCATGGTCGTGTACGGCTCGTACCTGGCAACGGACGAGGATCTGGCGCGCAGCGCGGTGTGGACGGCGCTGGGAGACACGTCGGCCGGGCTGCTGGCGGGCCTGGCGATCCTGCCCGCCGTCTTCGCCCTGGGGCTCGAGCCGGCCGCCGGCCCGGGCCTCGTGTTCACCACCCTGCCGGAGGTG
>CAZCZH010000124.1:5468-5776 GCA_964502985.1 uncultured Gemmatimonadales bacterium | reverse complement strand
CGGCCCGCCCCGGTCGTCATCCCGCTGGCGCACGCCCGCCTCCCGGCCGGCTGGCTGTTCGGGCTGTTGTTCTTCGGCGGACTGTTCGGCGCCGCCTATCTGTCGGACGTGGCGGCGTTCGAGGTTCTCGTCGCGGGGCTTGTCGACAATACCCGGCTCGGGCGGCGCGCGGCCGTCGCGGCGGCCGCGACGCTCGTGTTCCTGCTGGCCCTCGTCCCGATGATCGATCTCGACGTGTTCGTGCCGTGGGACCTGACGTTCGGGTCGGGGATGCAGACCCTGGGCGCCCTCCTGGCGGTCGTGACGGT
>CAZCZH010000124.1:0-5458 GCA_964502985.1 uncultured Gemmatimonadales bacterium | reverse complement strand
GCGGCCGGCCAGACCGCACCGGCAGAGGTGCTGCTGGTCGATCGGGCGGGCCTCGGCTCTCGATCGACTGATCGAGCCGGACCAGCGGCCTCCGGCCTGGCTCGTGCCGTGGTTGCGCTACGCGATCCCGGCGTCGATCCTGGGCGCGGGGCTGTGGTGGCTGTCGACCGACGTCCTGCACGTCGCCGTCGCCGGCTAGCAGCGAGGCTTCCCTAACCAGTCAGGATGACGAGGTATCCATGAGCCCGAAGAAGAAGCCGTCCAAGAAGTCGAAGGGATTCACGGACGAGGAGCGAGCCGCGATGAAGGAGCGCGCCGAGGAGCTGAAGGCGGAAGCGCGCCGTGGTCCGCGCGCGGACGAGGCAGAGGGGGAGGGCGACGTGCTCGCGAAGATCGCCGAGATGCCGGAACCGGATCGCGCCATGGCCGAGCGGCTCCATGCCCTCGTCAAAGCCACGGCGCCAGACCTCTCGCCGAGGACCTGGTACGGGATGCCGGCGTATGCCAGGGACGGCAAGGTCGTGTGCTTCTTCCAGAGCGCGCAGAAGTTCAAATCACGGTACGCGACGCTGGGCTTCAGCGACAAGGCCAACCTCGACGAAGGCGCGATGTGGCCGACCGCTTTCGCCCTGAAGGAACTGACCGCCGTCGAAGAGGAAAGGATCGCCGCGCTGGTGAAAAAGGCGGTGACCTGAGCATGGCTCATCGGTGAAGCCGGGAGGCAAGCGCGGCAACCTCCTCCATAGCCGCAGGCTCGTCGATCGTCGTCAGATGGCGATCCCGCATGACGACACGCCCCTGGATCAGAACCGTGCGCACGTCGTCCCGCCCGACGGCGTAGACGAGATGGGCATAGACGTCGTGCAGGGGGACGAGGTGCGGGCGGTCGAGGTCGACGATGACGAGGTCGGCCTCCTTGCCCGGCTCGATCGAGCCGATTCGGTCCCCCAGCCCGAGGGCCCGGGCCCCCTCGATCGTGGCCTGGGCGAAGACCTCCGGCGAGGGCATGAGACGCGGGTCCTCGGCGACACCCTTGTGGAGGACGGCTCCCAGCCTGAGAGCTGGCCAGAGATCCAGGTCGTTGCTGCTCACGGGTCCGTCGGTTCCGAGCGACGTCCGGACCCCGGCCGCCCGAAGCGCGGGTATCGGCGCCACTCCTGATCCCAGCTTGAGGTTGGACATCGGGCAGTGGGCCACCGCCGACCGGCGCTCGGCCAGGAGTTCGACCTCGTCCCGGGAGAGATGGATGCAGTGCGCGAGAACGGTCGGCCCGTCGAGCACGCCGAGCCGGTCGAGATGGCGCGGCGGACTCCGCCCGTGCATTCGTCGCACCGACTCGACCTCGGCGCGGGTCTCTGCCACGTGCGTCGTGACGAGGACGTCGAACTCGGCTGCAAGGTCCCGCACCGCCTCCAGCAGAGCGGGAGCGACCGTGTACGTGCTGTGGGCCAGGACGCACGGGAGGATCAGCGCGTCGCCGTCCAGCTCCTCGAGGAGCTCACGCGCGCGTGGGACCCGCTCGTGGGGCTCGATCCCGTCGATGTCCGGAGAGTCGAAGAAGACCGGCCCCGTGGCCAGTCGAAAGCCTGCCTGGCGCGCGACGGCGACCGCCTTCTCCGGGAAGAAGAACATGTCGAGCGCCGTGGTCGTCCCGCCACGGATCATCTCGGCCTGGGCCAGACGAGCGCCGGCGGCCACGCTCTCCGGACGGACGAGCTTGCGCTCGATCCGCCACAGGCGCTCCAGCCACGGCTCGAGCGGAAGGTCTTCTACGAACCCGCGGAACAGGATGTCCGCGGCGTGCGTGTGAGTGTTGACGAGACCCGGCACGACGAGCCGACCTTCGGCGTCGATGATCTCCGTGTCCTCGCTCCGCCAGGCGGCCTCGATCTCGCTCGCGGGACCAACAGCCATGATGCGCGGCCCATCGATCGCCACGCCCCCGCGATCGAGGACGGTATGCGACTCGTCCATCGTGACGACGATGCCGCCCAGGACGAGGAGACCCGCATCCGTCCCCATCAGTACGGCGTGTCCCCTCCATCGACATTGATCGACTGCCCACGAATGATCGCCGCCTGCTCCGAGAGGAGAAAGGCGATCACCCGGCCGACCTCGATCGGCTGGATCAGACGCCCCAGCTGACGCGGTTCCATCGCCTCGAGCAGCGTTTCCCGACTCTCGCCCTTCTTATCGGCGAGCCAGGCGGCGACATCGGACAGGATCGCGGTCTCCACCCCGCCGGGACAGACCGCGTTGACGTTGATGCCATGCTCGGCCCACTCAGCGGCCAGCGAGCGTGTCAGGCTGATGACCCCCGCCTTGGTCGCGTTGTAGGCGGCCATGTCCGGGTAGCCGACCTTGCCCGCGTTGGAGGCGACGTTGACGATGGCGCCCCCGGATCGCCGCTCGATCATCCGCCGCGCCGCCAGGCGGGAGCACGAGAAGACGGCGGTCAGGTTTACCGCCACCTGAGTCTCCCAGTCCTCAGCCGTCGTCGTGAGGGCCGGGCTCATCGACAGCAGACCGGCATTGTTGACGAGGCCGTCGACCGGGCCGAGCTCTGCCTCGGCCCGGTCGAACGCACGGGCGACGGCTTTCTCCTCGCTGACGTCGGCCGCGACCGCGATCGCCCGATGCCCGTTCTCCTGGATCTCCGCGGCCGCTTCCTGGGCCAGGGCCTCGTCCCGGTCGAGGGTGACGACCCCGGCCCCGGCCTCCGCGACGGCGATCGCCGTCCCACGACCGATCCCGCGACCGGCCCCGGTGATGACGACGACGCGACCGGCCAGATCGATCACAACCCGAGAATCCCTCTCTGTCCGTGATAGAACACGCCGGCCAGCGCGCCGGTCAGGAGCGTCGCCAGGGTCGCGACGGCGAGCGCGCGGAACGCCAGCGCCGCCAGGTCCTCGCGTCGATCGGGAGCCAGCGCGCCGAACCCGGCGACCGCGATTCCCATCCCTCCCACGTGAGCGAACCCGCACAGCGCGTACGATAGAACGAGTATCGTGCGCGGCGACAGCCGGCCCGCCTCGGCCAGCACGCCGAACTCCTGATAGCTCACGACCTCGGTCAGGATGACACGCTGGCCGAGGAGCCGACCGGCGTCGCCGACGTTGGCGGGCTCGATCCCCAGCAGCCATGCCAACGGCGTGAACGCCCACCCCAGGATCCTCGCGATCGATACGGGCTCGCCGCTCGACAGAACCGACCCCGCGAGCCACGTCAGCAGGGCGTCCAGGATTCCCACTATCCCGAGCACGGCGATCAGGATGGTCGCGATCCCGGCGGCGATCTTGAGACCGTCCCAGGCCCCGGCCGCGAGAGCGGCCATGACGCTGCCGTGTCCCTCGCCGTGCGCCATGGGCGGAACCGCCCCGGCGGTCTCGGGCACCCCGGTCTCCGGCAGGACGAGCTTGGCCGCCAGTACCGCGCACGGAATCGAAAGAACCGATGCCGACACCAGGTGGCCGGCGATCTGCGGGAAGGACTCGCGGAGGAAGACGACGTAGATCGCCAGCGTCGTCGACGCCACGGTCGCCAGGTTCGTCGACAGGACGACGAGCAGCTCGGACTGCGTCATCCGCGAGAGATACGGGCGGACGGCCGCCGCCGTTTCGACGCCGAAGAAGATGTGGATCGATCCGGCGAGGGCTTCGGCTCCCGACAGTCCGAGCGCGCGGTGGAAGACCCGCCCGAAGAAGCGGACTACGGGGTCGATGAGCCGCCAGTGATGGAACACGGCCATCAGAGATGCGAAGAAGATCACCGCGGGCAGCACCTGTGCGGCCAGGATGAATCCGACCGAGGGCTCGCCGGCCGGCGTGGACTGCCCGGGGGAGAGGGCCAGCGGCCCGAACAGGAAGAGAGCGCCCTTCATGCTGCTGTCCAGCGCGGCGATGATGACGTGGTTGACGAGCACGAGGGCTTCGCGGGAGCCGGGCAGCAGAAACACCGCCGCCGCCAGCCCGAACGCCAGAAGGGTCGAGCCGCCGACGGTGCGCCATGGGATCCGCTTGAAACCGCCGATCGTCCAGGCCAGGAGGCAGAACGAAACCCAGCCGAGGAGGGAGATCGCGTTGAGGGAGGTCAGGTGGGGGACTCCTGCGCGTCGGACAGCAGGTCGTCGAGGTCGAGGGGCAGGGTCGTCATGTCGACCCCCTTGCCGTCGCTCGGCCGCGGCCACTCGTCGCGCGACCGGTCGTGGTATAGCTCGATCCCGTTGCCGTCCGGATCGCGCAGGTAGACTGCCTCGCTGACACCGTGGTCGGACGCGCCTTCGAGCCGGATCCCGTGCTCCAGCACGCGCCGCACGGCCCGGGCCAGCGCCGGACGGCTGGGATATCGGATGGCGAAATGGTACAGTCCGGTGGAACGCAGAGGCGGTGGTCCCGCATGCCGGCTGTGCCACGCGTTCAGGCCGATGTGGTGGTGGTATCCGCCGGCAGAGACGAACGCCGCGTCGCTGCCCCAGCGCGCCTGCAGCTCGAACCCGAGGACCTCGCGATAGAAGGCGAGCGCGCGCTCGATGTCGGCGACCTTGAGGTGCACGTGTCCGATGTCCGCGCCCGGATCGATCGGCTCGCTCATGAGGAAAAGATAATGTCTGATGCGTGAACCGTGCCCGAGGTCGCTGGTCACGTGGGCCCTGGTCCTGGGCTTCGGCCTCGGCGCGTGCGATGACGCCCGCAGTCCCGCTGCCACGGGCGAGGAGTCGCCGCTGCGGTTGGAAATCGTGGACGGCGACGCTCAGGCGGGCCCGCAGGGGCGGCTGCTGATGGATTGCCTGTTGGTTCGTGTCGTGGATGCGGGGGGCCGGCCGGTCGAGGGCGTGCCGGTCGAATGGTCCGTCGTGTCCGGGGGCGGCAAGATCGGCGGCAAGCGTCACGCCTCCGACCCGGCCGGGCTGGCCTGCGGTCAGTTCACGCTGGGGCCGGAGCCAGGCGAGAACGTGGCACGAGCGACGGTCGAGGGCGGCGCCTCGGTGACGTTCACCGCCACCGGCTTCCCGCCGGGGACAGGCGAGCCCGGGCTCACAAGATCGGCCGTCCCAGCGCGTGGATCCCGAACGCGATGAGCGCCAGGGCAAGGGCGACGCCCAGCAGCGGAAGGCCGAAACCGGCCGGCCGGGCCCGGCGGCGATTGGCGAGCGCCGTGCCGTGGACGGCGACGACGGCCAGCAGCATGTGGCCCACGTGGTTCAGCACCCCGTCGGGACGGCGACCTCCGAAGAACAGGATCAGTCCCAGCAGGACCTGCAGGTCGAGGAGCGCCGTGAAGGCGAGCTGCAGCCGGCGGCCCGTCCTGTCCAGCTCGCGACGGGCGATCGTCCCCCAGGCGAAGTACGCCAGCGCGACGACCGCCGCCAGCAGCACCAGATAGCGCAGTCCGGAGTGGGCGTGGAACAGGGCGTCCATGGGATGCGTCCTCCTGTCGGGGATGATCCGTCGGGGGT
>CAZCZH010000123.1:0-7851 GCA_964502985.1 uncultured Gemmatimonadales bacterium | reverse complement strand
AGTGGGCCGGGAGAACGGTGCCCTCATCGTACAGCGATTCCTCGAGATACAGCCGCTCGACGCGAAGCGACACCCTCGGGATTCCGAGGAACCGTCCGGAGTCGAGCACCGTGGCCATTCAGCCGCCCGGGGCGGTTCCTTTCCTACTCGACGATCTCGGTCGATTCCGTGCGCTTCTGGACGATCGGTATCAGCAGGTTCTGCTCGCCGGCCGACACATACGCGTCCATCTTGACCTCGCTGTCCTCCGTGCCACCCAGGTAGACCCCCGGATCGGGCTGGAAGTACACCGTGCCGTTCCCCGTCCCCGTCCCGCTCAGCGAGATATCGGCGCCGCCCTGGTTGCCCGTGCCGTCGAGCTTGATCTCGCTGGTGTAGTCGAAGCGCATCCCGTCGTGCCCGGCGTACGACTCCTGGCCCTTGGCGGTGTAGGTGTCGATCCGTTGGATCGAGATGTCGAGGCCGTTGTTCTCGGTCTTCAGGTTGGTCGTGTCGGCCCACGTGTCGCCGGTCGACACCTCCCCCTCGGGCAGGTGCGGGTAGAACCCGCGGAAGGTCCCGCGCAGGTCGATCTGGTCGGCGCCCGTCGGCAGCGAGTCGGGCAAGGCGACGTCCAGGACCTCGCCCTGAGGCGTCATCTCGACGGTCACGGTCTTGCCCGTCAGCCCCGCCAGGTCGGGCCCGCCGGCATTGCCCGCCTTGACGTCGACCGAGTCGCTGACGATGGCCACGGTCAACGTCGAGTCGCTCTTCTGGTCGATCGTCGAACGGAACCGGAGGAAGCCGGTGATGTCGTTCGTCTGCTCGTTGCCGTTGACCGTCTGCGAAACGTGATCCTGCTGAGTCCGGCTGTAGACATGCGTCTGGCCGAGGTCGCCGTACCGCAGGGTCTGCGCGCCGACCGCGGGGGCCAGCGCGGCCAGCCCGGCCACGGCGCAAACGGTGCTCAGGATCGTCTTCACGCGTCTCCTCCTGGATGTTGTGCTCATGAACCGCAGCCGGCAGGGGGAAGGCGCCGGGACCGCGACTGGACACGATTGGTTCGAATCACAATAATTCTGTGACCTCTACCCTCGACTGGCAAGGCGAGTTCCGCGCGACGACGTTCGCATCGTGCAGCGTCGACCCTCGTCCAGAATAACAGCGCCGATGGCCAACAGAAAAGGCTGGAACAAGAAATCCACGCTGGTCGCGCTCCGCGTGTGCGCCACCGCGGCGACGGGCGTCCTGCTATGGACCTATCCGCCGGTCCATGGCCTGGGGCCCGTGCTCGTCGGGGCGTGGGTCCTGTACCTGGCCACGACGATCGTCTACCTGCTCCTCCCCGTACGCTGGTTCGCCCTCCGCGGTTTCGACATCGCCTTCGTGCTGATCGAGCTGACGCTGCTCGGCACCGTGTTCGCCGTGTATCGCGATTCGGGGGGCTGGCTGTTCGTCCCGCTGTTCCTGCTGGCGATCCTGCTGGCGGCGCTCGCCCGGCGGCTCTCCTGGGCGCTGATCATGGCAGGGGCCGTGGCCCTCCTGATGGTCATCGTGAACGTCGGAGACGGCTCGGTCGACCCGGGCATCCTGATTCTCCAGACCGCCGCCATCCTGACGATCTCCGGACTGATCGGGTACCTGACGGAGGCCCTGGATCACGAGGAGGCCTCGGCCCTGCTGCTCGACAACGCGCTCGAGATCTCGACCCTGATGGCCGGGGCGCTGGACGCCGACACGGTCTACGACCGGCTGACGGACGTCGTCGCCCGGCTGTTCCGCGCCGGACGGGTGTCGGTCATCCTGAGCGATCCCCAGGGCGGCACGGCGAGCGTCGTATCGGCCGTCGATCAGGGGCAGCGCGTCCACGACCTCAAGATCGAGCTCTCGCGCTATCCCGAGATCGAGGCGGCCCTCGAAAGGAAGGCGCCCGTCATCCTGGGGCCCGCCTCCGGGGGGGAGATCGGCACCGCGCGCGCGCAGGCCCTGCCCGAGCGAGTCGTGAACTCGGCGGTCCTCGTGACGCCCATCCTGCGCAGCGAGGAACCGCTGGGGGTCCTCTTCGTACGGCTCGAGGACGGCCGCTCCACGTTCAACGAGGTCGAGCTCCGCTTCTGTCGCCTGATGGCCGACGTCGCCGGACGCACGCTCGAGCAGGCCGAGCGCTACGCCGAGGTCGTCGAGGCCGCCCGCCGGGACAGTCTGACCGGGCTGTTCAACGTGCGCACGTTCCATCGTCGGCTGGCGGAGGAGGTCGACCGCTCGATACGCAGTGGCGCTCCGTTCAGCCTGCTGATGATCGACGTCGACTACCTGAAGAACGTCAACGACCGCTACGGCCACATGGCCGGCGACCGTGTGCTGCACGACATGGCGGCGATGCTGGTCGGCGAGCTGAGGACGATCGACACCGTGGCGCGGTACGGCGGAGAGGAGTTCGCCGTGCTCCTGCCGGAAACCGACGCCGAGCGAGCCGTGGCCGTCGGCGATCGTCTGCGGCGGCGGATCGAGGCCGTCCGGCACGAAGGGGTTCCCGAGCTGGTGACCGTCTCGATCGGGACGGCGACGTGTCCCGACGACGCCGTCTCGGCGAGCGACCTGCTCCACAAGGCCGACCTCGCGCTGTACGCCTCGAAGAATCGCGGCCGCAACCAGGTCACCGCGTTCGACGCGGCCCAGGCCGCCGAGGAGGTGCCCGAGTCCGAGGCTCCCGCATTGGACGAGAAGCCCGATCCCGAGATCGTCGACGCTATCCGGGAGTCGCTGCGCAGCGTCGGTGGCGAGCGCGATCTCATGCGGCATCTCGACGTGATCGCCAGCCTGGCCGCCGTGATGCGGGCAAAAGACCCCACCGCGGTCGATCACCTGCGGGACGTCTCGACGATCACCGACCTGTTCGTGGCCCACCTCCCCATCACGGACCGCCATCGATGGTCGATCCACGTGGCCGCGCTGCTGCGCGACATCGGTAAGCTGGCGGTAGGCGAGGAGGTCCTCCAGAAGCGCGACTTCCTGACACGCGACGAGTACGAGACCGTGCGCCAGCACCCGTCCCTCGGCGCCCAGATCGTGGAACCGTTACGCGACTTCGAGGACATCGTGCCGATCATCCTGCACCATCACGAACGCTGGGACGGTAAGGGGTATCCTGACGGCCTCGAGGGCGACGAGATCCCGTACGGCGCGCGCGTCGTGGGGCTGATCGACGCGTTCTACGCGATGATCCGGCGCCGCCCCTACGCCAACCGCCAGCGCGGGCTGCGCTACGCCATCGAGGAGATCCGGCGCAACGCCGGCACCCAGTTCGATCCGGACCTGGCGGAGCGCTTCCTGTTCGTCATCGACGCCGATCGGGACATCCTGTCGACGCTCGTGGCGAAGGACATCGGGGACGTCGAGGAGGAGCCGGCCCCGGCGACGACCGAGACGGCCTGACGGCTCACGCCGTCCGGCCCGGCTTCCGCAGAGCAAGCAGTCCTATCGCGGCCCACACGAGAGCCGTCGGGATCCCCGCCTCGACACCGAACGCCCCTCCCGTCAGCCAGCGCGGCCCGGCGATCATCCCGACGTGGCACGGCGCTGGGAAGGCGAGCCCGCTGACGGGGATGGCGGCGCCCAGGGCCAGGGCGAGGTTCCATCCCGCATGCAGTCCGGTCACGGTCCACAGGCTGTCTGTGCGCAGCGCCCACAGCGCGAGCGCGGCGCCGACGAGGACGAGGGTCAGAGCGGCCGATGGTCCGTAGCCCGGGTTCGAGGCGTGACCCACGCTGAACAGGACGGACGTGGTCGCGACGGCCACGATGGCGCCCATCCCCTGGCGCAAGGTGAACAGCGGGTATCCGTGGAAAACGATCTCCTCGAACAGAGCGGCGAGGAGGAACAGGGGCAGGATCGAGCCGGCGAACGCGACCTCGTCGCCGGGGCCACAGCTTCGCCCGGCCCAGGAGAAGGCGCCCGAGGCGGCGAGGACGAGGACCACGATCGCCGCCGCGGCCGCTCCGGCCGCCAGGCCGCGACCGAAGGACCTCGCCCCGCGGCGACCGAGCGAGAGCGGCGTGCCCGCCGGCGAGCGGCGGTCGAGAACGCACCATGCCGCCACGGAGATCGCCACGGCGATCCCCGCCGTCACGGCGGTCGCCGCGACCCGGCTCGAGATCCGACCGATCAGCGGTCCGAGGAGGAGAAACGCGACGATCAGCGCGGCGAGCCAGGCCAGAGTCCGGGCGAGCGCACCGAGCGCGCGCCGTCCCCGGCCCGCGGGTGCCTCGCTCACGGCTCGAGGCGGAAGGCGTCGACGACGTGCTCGACGCGCGCCTCCGCCCCCTCCCACGTCACGCTGCACACATCGAACCGATAGGCCCGCGCCCCGGGCGCGAGGGTCTGGATCGCGACCCGCGCCGCGGCCGCGATCTGGCGCCGCTTGCGCCAGTCGACGGCGGTCAGGGGAGAGGCCAGCGGGCGCCCGCGCCGCGCCTTGACCTCGACGAACGCCACGATCCCGTCCTTCTCGGCCACCAGGTCGATCTCGCGTCCCGCGCCGCGCCATCTCCGGGCGAGGATCCGGTAGCCCTCGGCCGCGAGCCACTCCGCGGCGAGGTCCTCGGCTGCCGCGCCGAGCGCCTGCCGCGCGTGCGTCACAGCTGGATCTCGAGCCCGTCCGCGCCGAGCTCGATCGGCTTCTCGGCGAACTCCTCCCGGATCCGACGCTCGATCTCGGCCCACCCGAGCGCCAGGACGGAGGGATAGAAGTGGCACGCCACGAGCTGGCGCACGGCCGCCTGGCGGGCGATCCGCCCCAGGCCGCGGGGCGTCAGATGCCCCGCGACCCGGTCCTCGTCGGCGACCGAGCATTCGGCGATCAGGAGGTCGGCCTCGCGGGCCAGCTCGACGGCTTCGGGGCACTCCTCGGTATCGCCCGTGTAGGCGGCGACTACCTCGCGGCCGTCGGCCGACAACGTCAGGCGATACCCCACGGCCTCGGGTGTGTGGACGACCGGATACGCCTCGATCCCGACCAGGACGTCCTCGCGCTCGAGCTCGATCGGCGTTTCGTCCGCCTCGTAGACCTCCAGCGGAAAGCCGGGATCGGTGACCCACGATCCGTAGACCTCGGCCAGCTTCGCCAGGTCCGCGCGGAGGCCGTCGTAGCCGAGGAGCGCCAGGGGACGCATCCGGTTCAGCCCAGGCGTGTTCCTGAGGGCGAACAGGAGCGGAAGGAGGTCGGCGATGTGGTCCTGATGACGGTGCGTGACAGAGACCAGGTCGAGCTCCGTGTAGCGGATCCCCAGCCCGTCCATCCGGCGCAGCGTGCCCGATCCAAGATCGCACAAGAGAGACAGGTCCCCGCACAGGAAGTGATGCCCCGCGGGGCCGCGCTCGGCGCTCGGGATCACCGTCCCGCTGCCGATCAGGGTGTAGACGACGGGTTCCATCGGTATGACATGTCCGTTCGTTTAAGTGTCTTCGCTATAGGTGGTTGGAAATTTCAGTTAATGTATTACTTACCGCTCCATCTGGATAAGTTCGTCGTTCTCCGAACCCTGATCGACGGCATCCCGAGCGGTCGCACCCGCCTCATGAAGCAGGTGCTGGGCGTAGAGGTATCCGGTCGGGCTTCCGGCATCGACGAGCGTTCCGCGCCACGGAATGGCGTGCAGCGCGCCGTCTTCGACGAGCAACCGGTGGACGTCGACGTCATCCGCCTCGACGCCCGTCACGCCGGCTTGTGAGAGGACTTCCCGGGCGGCTTCGATCCACGCCTTCCCGACGGTATAGCGCGGCGCCAGCCGCCAGGCGCCCTCGGGGGTCGCCTCGAACGTGCCGTCGTCGCGCTCCTGCAGCCACTCCACGCGCGGCCGGGCTCCAGCCGGTACGAGGGAATCGAGCTCGGCGCGGCCCACGTTGGCGAAGAAGTGCCGGGCCTCGGGGCCCACCCGGTGCGCGACGACCAGCGAAGTGACGGACGATTCCCGCGCATGGCTCTCCGTCAGCGTGACTCCGCCCGCGATCCGCACGTTGTCGGGCAGGTAGACGGCGAACGGCACCCCGTCCTCGATCCACGACCCGGCCGACAGCACGGCGTCGACGACGCCGAGCGGGAGATCCTGCCCGAAGAGCTCGACGGTCACCCGCTCGGCACGCTCGGTGACGGACTTGAGGAGCCCCTCCCGCCATCGGCCGCTCTCGACGTACTCGGAGATCGAGGGCTTGTCCTCCCGGGTCACGATCCCGATCTCGTCGAACCCACCTTCCAGCGCCTCGGTCAGACACCACTGGAGGATCGGCCGCGTGCCGATCGGCAAAAGCTCCTTCGGGATCGTGGAGGTGACCGGACGCATGCGCGCGCCGAGCCCGGCGCACGGGATCAGGCAGCGCGCGGGAGAATCGTCGCGGTCGGCGGTGGTTCGGGCGGAGGACATGCCGGCAAGCTAGCGCTCGACACCGTTCGTCACACGAAGAGACCGAGATACCATTGGAGGAGCGGCCCTCCCAGATAGAAGGTCAGCGCCGCCCCCAGCGCCAGGAAGAGGCCGAGCGGCACCAGCCGGTCGCTCTTCCACGTCAGCGGGACGAACACGATCGTCCCCGCCAGGGCACCCAGGAAGATCGTCAGGATCGCCCCCTTCCACCCGAGGAACGCCCCGATCATGGCCATCATCTTGATGTCCCCCCCGCCCATCGCATCCTTCTTGAAGGCCCAAGTTCCGACGATGGCCACGATCCACAGGATGCCCCCGCCGACGATCGAGCCGATGACGGCCTCCCGCAGTCCGATCGGAGCATCCGGCCGAAGGATCTCCGTGACGATGGCCAGGGCGATCCCCAGGACGACGCCCCCCAGCGACAGGAGGTCGGGAATGACGTAGAACCGGGCGTCGGTGACGGCGATCGCCAGGAGGAGCGTCATCAGGCAGATCGCGACCACGGCCTCCAGCGACAGGCCGAACACCGCGACATTGCCACCCCAGATAATCGCCGCCGCCAGCTCGACGAGCGGGTACTGGATCGAGATCCGCTCGCCGCAGTAGGCGCAGCGGCCCCGCAGGGCGAGCCAGGAGACGAGGGGAATATTGTGATACCAGCTAAGTTTCTTACCGCAGCGCGGGCAATGTGACGGCGGTCCCAGGAGCGATCCGCCCTCGGGAAGTCTCAGGATCGCGACATTGAGGAAGGAACCGATGACGAGGCCTAGCGCCGCCGCTCCGAAGACGGCCACAGAAGTCAAACCTTCCGCGAAACCTGCCGACCATACGATTTCAAGATTCCTCCTTCTCGTTGTCGACCGGCTGATCTCCCGTCTTTTCCTCCTCCGCCACTCTCAGTTCCTTACCTTTTGTTCTCTTTTTCCTTGAGCGATTCAACCTCTCCCTATATCGGGGGTCAAAATCTCTCCGGTGTATGTTCAGCACCTCAAGTTTGTAGATGAGGGTCGTCCTGTTTAGATCCATCAATTTTGCCGCGAGACTCACATTACCTTGGGAAAGCCGTAGAACCTTGAGGAGATGTTTCTTTTGTACTGTAGACCATTGTAGATCGGCAGCCTCTGCTTCTAATTGTTCTTCCAGTCCAAGCGATCCTACGCCGATCCGTCTCCCACGTGCCAAGTGGAAACCCCTCTCAAGGACACTAAACAACTCCCTTACGTTGCCTGGCCAGTCATATCTCGCTATGGCCTCCCATGCATTGATCTTCAATCGCTTGTTAGTCTCGTGGATGGTATTGAGCTCATCAAGCCTATGTTTTACCAGTGCAAGCAGGTCTTCCTTTCGTTCTCTTAGCGGAGGCAGATGTATGCCAAACCCGGCGCGCCGGTAGTAAAGGTCACTTCGCATCGGACCTTCGCTCAGCATCCGATATATGTCACGGTTTGTA
>CAZCZH010000122.1:0-7934 GCA_964502985.1 uncultured Gemmatimonadales bacterium | reverse complement strand
CGTTCCACTTGTTGTGCTGCATGCGTACCTTGGCGCCGTTCAGATAGATGGTCGCGGACTGGCCGCGGGCCGACGGCACGCCGAAGCACAGGAGCGCCAGCGCCAGTACGGGGAACAGCCGTTTCATCCAATGTCCTCCGAATAAGGTGAGCGGAAATTCGACGTACGCTAATACCAGTCAGTCGGGCGCGTGTTCCGCCCGCCGGGCGAGCTCGGCGGAGAGCGCGGCCAGGACCTCACGCACCGGAAGGCCGCGCGCCCGCGCGATTTCGCGGCACGCGTCGTACTCCGGCCGGAGTTCCACGCCGCCGTCCGCGCGGCGGATCCGCTTGACGGCCACCGGACCCCACGCGGTGTCGAGCTGGATCTCCTCGCGGGCCAGGGTCTCGCGCTCGACCGCCCAGTAACGATACCCCAGCGTGGTGGTCTCCCGAAAGAGCGCCGCCCCGACAGCCGGCACGCGCGGCGCCGGCACGAGCGCCCGCACCGTGACGCCCGGCCGGCGCTTCTTCATCTGGACGGCCTGCCACACGACGTCCCGCGCGCCAGCCTCGTGGAGCGCGTCGGCCAGCGGCTCGAAGAGCTGCGGCGGGAGGTCGTCGAGGTCGCACTCGACGACGGTCAGCGGTTCGGCCGTGGCGCCGGACCGGCCGACGACCAGGCGCAGCAGGTTCGGCTGCTCCGCGAGGTCGCGGGTGGCGGCCCCGTAGGCCGTCCTCTCGGGGACGAAGTCGGCGGGCAAGCCGCGTCCCTCGGCGAGCGTCGTCACCAGCGCCGCTCCGGTCGGCGTCGTCAGCTCGACCTCGACTTCGCCCGCCGTCACGGGCCAGCCGGCGACCAGCTCGAGGACGGCCGGCGGGGGGACGGGAAGCCGCCCGTGCGCCGAGCGCGTCCAGCCCGATCCCAGAGTGAAGCGCGAGGCGTGGAGGCGTTCGATCCCGAGCCGCTCCAGGCACCACACTCCGCCCACCACGTCGACCAGGGCGTCGAGCGCCCCGACCTCGTGGAACTGGACCTCCTCGGGCGTCGTGGCGTGGACCCGGGCCTCGGCCTCAGCCAGACGGCGAAAGACGGCCGTCGCGCGCTCTGCCACGCGCCGGTCGAGACCGGCCCCGGCGATCGTCTCGAGGATCTCGGCGAGGCCCCGATGACGGGCCCGGTCGGGTACGCCGACGACGCAGCGCGTGGCGGCGATCCCGTGACGCTCGACGGTCTCGCGCGCCAGGCGCACGCCCTCCAGCCCGAGCGGCGCGAGGGCCGCCTCGAGCTCCGCCAGCTCGACACCCGCGTCGAGACACGCCCCGAGCAGCATGTCGCCGCTCACGCCGCTGAACATGTCCAGCCAGCCGACCCTCATGGCGCCCCAGTATAGGCCGCGCCCAGGAGGACCGGGTACTTGATCCCGTGCCCGGTGACGACCGCCACGACGCGCTCGCCGGGGCCGATCCGCCCGGCCTCGAGGAGCCCGGGCAGGGCCGCCACGACGGCCCCCGCTTCGGGGCTTCCCAGGATCCCCTCCTCACGGGCCAGGGCCCGGGCCCCGTCCAGGAGCGCATCGTCCTGGACGGCGACCGCCGCCCCGCCCGAGCGGCGCACGGCGTCCAGGATCAGGAAGTCGCCCAGCGCGGACGGCACGCGGAGGCCGCTGGCGACGGTGCGCGGCTCGGCGACGGGCTCGGCGACCTCGGCGCCCGCCTCCCACGCGCGCACGATCGGCGCGCAACCCGCCGCCTGGACGGCGAACATCCGGGGCCGCCGGGGGCCGATCCACCCCAGCCGCTCGAGCTCGTCGAACGCCTTCCACATGCCGATCAGCCCCGTGCCGCCCCCCGTCGGATAGACGATCGCGTCTGGCGGCGTCCAGCCGTACGCCTCGGCGAGCTCGTAGCCCAGCGTCTTCTTCCCCTCCAGCCGATACGGCTCGCACAGGGTCGACACGACGAACCACGCCTCGTCGTCGGCGCGCTCGGCGACCCACCGCCCGGCGTCGCCGATCGAGCCCGGCACGAGGTGCACGCTCGCCCCGTAGCTCCGGCACTCGGCGACGATGGGTGCCGGCGTGCCCTCGGGCATGGCGACCGTGCAGGCGAGCCCCGCCGCGGCGCAGTACGCCGCCGTCGCGCTTCCCGCGTTGCCCGCGCTCGGCAGCGCCAGGTGGCGCGCGCCGAGCGCTCGCGCGCGGTGGACGGCGACCGCCAGGCCGCGGGCCTTGAACGACAGTGACGGGTTCCCGCTCTCGTCCTTGAACGCCAGCCGCTCGAAGCCGAGGCGCGGGCCGAGGCGCCGCGAGGCGACGAGCGGGGTCCCGCCCTCCCCCAGGCTCAGCGGCTCCTCGCCCGCGGCCAGCGGCAGCACCTCGCGCCAGCGCCACACGTCGCGCCGCCGTCCGACGACGTCCGCCGGCGTCCAGCGCGCGCCGATCGCCTCCAGCTCGTAGCGCGCCAGGAGCGGGCCGCCGCACGCGCACAACGTCTGGAGCTGGTCGGCCCCCAGCTCCGCGCCGCAGCGGGCGCACTCGAGGCTACGGACCATTCGCCCCGCGCGCGAGCGTCGCCACGGCGAGCGCCGCGATCCCCTCCTCGCGCCCCACGCTTCCCAGGCGCTCGGCGGTGGTCGCCTTGACGCTCACGCACTCCTCGCCCACGCCCAAGGCGTCGGCGATCGCCGCGCGCATGGCCGTCACGTGGGGCGCGATCCGCGGCGTCTCGGCGAGAACCGTCGCGTCGACGTTCTCGACCCGCCATCCGGCACCCGAAGCGAGGCGCGCCACCTCGGCCAGGAGGGCCCGGCTGTCGGCGTCCTTCCAGCGTGGATCATCAGAAGGGAAGTGCGTCCCGATGTCGCCCAGGACCGCGGCCCCCAGGACGGCGTCGGCGATGGCATGCAGCACGACGTCGGCGTCGGAGTGGCCGGCGAGGCCGCGGGGGTGATCGATCGGCACGCCACCCAGAACCAGCGGCCGATCGTCGGCGAACGGATGGACGTCGAACCCGATCCCGGTCCTCATCTCCAGCGCACCCGTCCCTCGGCCACCTGGCGGCGCGCCCATTCCCAGTCGTCTGGCTCGGTGATCTTGCGATTCAGCCGGTCTCCCGCGATCCACGTCACGGGGACTCCCAGCCGTTCGCACAGAACGGCGTCGTCGGTGGCGTCTCCCGCGTCGGCGGCGTGCGCTTCGCGCAGGACGTCGAGCGGAAAGCCCTGCGGGGTCTGGGCGGCGACGAAGCGCCGCCGGTCGTGGGTCGTGACGATCCGTTCGCCATCGATCTCCTTCAGCGTGTCGCTGATCGGCAGGGCCGGCACGACGACTCGCCCGGCGGCGGCGTGCCGCGCCACGCGCTCGACGAGTCCGCGCTCGGCGAACGGCCGCGCGGCGTCGTGCACCAGGACCATGGCCGCCTCACGCACGTCCAGCGCGTCCAGCCCGGCCACCACGGAGTCCCGCCGCCGGTCCCCGCCGGGCGCCAGGCGGATCCGCTCCCACCACGGGTCGAGGGCCGCGCGCAGGTCGGACCCCGCTCGCTCGAGCTCGTCGACCGGCAGGACGACGACGACGGGTCCCGCCAGCGCCTCGAGCAGGGCGCGCGCGGCCCACGCCGCGACCGGCCGCCCGTCCAGGAGCCGCAATTGCTTGGTCCGGCCGCCGAGCCGCGTGCCGCGGCCCGCGGCGACGACCACGCCGGCGCCCGGGATCACGCGCGGCGGGTCAACCGCGACCCGCGCCTTCGGCCGCCGGCGGGCGCGCCCCCTCGTCGAGATCGTCCTCGTCGTCGTCGCGCTTGCGGGCGAAGATCAGCGTGCCGGCGCGCGTCTGGTGCATCCCGGTCACGGCCACGTGGACCGTCCGGCCGATGTCCGCCCGGGCGTCCTCCACGACCACCATGTTTCCATTGTCGAGATAGCCCACGGCCTGATCCTTCTCCTTGCCTTGCTTGACGAGACGCACGACCAGCTCGTCGCCCGACAGGACCTCCGGCTCGAGCAGCGTCGCGATGTCGTTCAGGTTGACGATCGGAATGCCGCGCCGGCCGGCCTCTTTGATCATGTCCGGATTGTGGGTCACGATGCGGGCGTCGTGCTGCACGGCGTAGTCCAGCACACCCTCGATCTCGCCGTGGAGCAGGTCGATCTCGCGGATGTAGACGGCCCGCAGGCGATTCTGCTGCAGCCGACGCAGGCTGTCCAGCCCGCGCTCGCCGCGGAATCGGTCCATCGGCACGGTGGATGCGGCAAGCTGGTTGAGCTGGTCGACGACGAAGCGCGGAACGATGATCTCGCCCGACAGGATCGGGGTCTCGGCGAGCTTGACGATGCGCCCGTCGATGAGAGACTTCTCGCCCACGAGGTAGCGCGCCCTGGCGCCGCTGTCCGCCTCGGGCTGGCGGAAGACGGTCAGCTCATAGGTGGCGGCGCGGCCGATCGCCGCGCCCAGGTACCCCAGCAGGGCGTACACGAGCGTCACGCCGAACATCGCCAGACGCGAGCCGCCGGCCAGGTACGCCGCGGCGATCGGCGACCCGACGGTCACCGCCTCCACGATGAGGCCCGCTGCGAACAGTCCCCCCAGGAGCCCGACGGCCCCCGTCAGGACCTGCCGCGGGTCGCCCTGCCGTACCCGGGCTTCGACCAGGAGCGCCAGCACGAGCGTGACGACGCCCGTCCCGACCACCGTGTAGGTCACCCAGTGCGGCTCGTCGACCACCGCCTCGGCGCCGATCGCCAGGATCAACAGACCGAGGATCACACGCAGGTAGCTCATATGCCTCCTTCATCCTATCGCACCGCTCGTATGGTATGATGTGCGGCGGCTCGCTGCAGGAACCATGACTCATCCGCCCCCCAGGGCATGGTCGATCGCCTCGGAGACGGTGGCCGCGCGGCGCACCGTGAGACTCCCCACACGACCGTTCACGCCTTCCATCTCCCGACCCGCGGCCACGACCGCGTGCCGGAACCCCAGTCGCTCGGCCTCGCGCAATCGCGCCTCGGCGAGCCGCACCGGCCGCACCTCGCCGGTCAATCCGACCTCGCCGAACACGACCGTGCCCGGCCGCACCGACCGATCGCGCTGGCTCGAAGCCAGCGCCACGAGGACCGCCAGGTCGGCCGCCGGCTCGCCGAGCGTGAGCCCGCCGACCACGTTCAGGAACACGTCCCGCGAACCGAGCGCGATCCCGGCGCGCCGCTCGAGAACGGCCAGGAGCAGCGCCAACCGCCGGCCGTCGAATCCCCCGGCGACGCGCTGCGGCGTGCCGTACGGGCTCGCTGCCACGAGCGCCTGGATCTCGATCACCAGCGGCCGCGATCCCTCCAGGCTCGCCACGTGGATCGAGCCCGGGCCGGGCGCCGCGGTGCGCTCCGGGTCGAGGAAGAACGCCGACGGGTTGGAGACGCCCTCCAGCCCGCGCTCGCCCATCGAGAAGACGGCGATCTCGTGGGTCGCGCCGAAGCGGTTCTTTCGCGAGCGCAGGACGCGGTAGTCGTGGTGCGCGTCGCCCTCGAACTGGAGCACGACGTCGACGACGTGCTCGAGCGTCTTGGGCCCTGCGATGCCGCCACCCTTGGTCACGTGCCCCACGAGGAACACGGCCGTTCCGCTGCTCTTGGCGAAGCGCTGGAAGCCGGACGCGGCCGCGCGCACCTGGGATACGGAGCCCGGCGCGCTCGACAGTCCGGCGTCGTACACGGTCTGGATCGAGTCGCACACGACGACGTGGGGCCGCGCCGCGCGGCACGCGGCGAGGAGCGCGTCGAGCGCCGTCCCCGCGGCGACGAGGACGTCGGGCGAGTCGACTCCCAGTCGCTCGGCCCGGAGCCTCACCTGGGCCGGCGACTCCTCGCCGGCCAGGATCAGGACCCGCCGCCCACCGTCCGCCAGTCGACCGGCCACCTGGAGGAGCAGGGTCGACTTGCCGATCCCCGGCTCGCCCCCGACGAGCGTCAAGGCTCCGGGCACGATCCCGCCGCCCAGGAGCCGATCGAGCTCGTCGAAGCCGCTTGCCAGGCGCCCCGTCTCGGCCGTCTCGACCTCGGGCAGCGGCCGGATCGCGGCCGCGGCCGACGAGACGGGCTCCGTCCGGGGCTCGACGAGCTCCTCGACGAGCGAGTTCCACTCACCGCACTCCGGACACCGGCCGCCCCACTTGGGGGCGTGCGCGCCGCACGACGTGCACGAGAAGCGGGTCCTCGTTCGCGCGCTCACGGCGCGCTGTGGAACCGGTCGAGGTTCTCGAAGCGCATGTACTGCGGCAGGAATGCCAGCTCGATCGTACTCGTCGGGCCGTTGCGATTCTTGCCGACGATCACGTCGGCGATCCCCTTGCGGTCCGTCTCCGGGTTGTAGTACTCGTCGCGGTACAGGAAGACGACGAGGTCGGCGTCCTGCTCGAGCGAGCCGCTCTCGCGCAGGTCGGCCAGCTTGGGCCGCGCGTCGCCGCGGTGCTCGGGCCCGCGCGAGAGCTGAGACAGGGCCAGGACGGGGATGTTGAGCTCCTTCGACAGGGCCTTCAGCGAGCGGCTGATCTCGGTGATCTCCTGCTGCCGGCTCTCGGTCCGCGTCCCGCTCTCCATCAGCTGCAGGTAGTCCACGACGACCAGGCCGATGTCGCGCTGCTGCTTCAGCCGGCGCGACTTGGCTCGCATCTCGAGTGCGCTCAGGACACCCGAATCGTCGATGTAGATGGCCGCCCGCCGCAGCCGGTCGCAGGCGTCGGCCACGCTCTTCCACTGCTCGCTCGTGGCCTGACCCGTGCGCAGCGACTTGAGCGACACCAGCGCCTCGGTCGAGATCAGGCGCTGGACGAGCTGCTCGGTCGACATCTCGAGGCTGAAGATGGCCACCGGGAGCTCCTCCACGATCGCCACGTGGGCCGCGATGTTGAGCGCGAAGCTCGTCTTCCCCATCGAGGGTCGTCCGGCGATGATGATCAGGTCCGACAGCTGGAACCCGGCCGTCAGGTCGTCCAGGTCGGTGAATCCGCTGGGGGCTCCGGTGATCGCCTCCTTGCGCGCCGACAGTGACTCGAGCTGCATGACGGCGCCCTGCAGGAGCTGGTTGATCGGAGTGAACGACTTCTTGAAGCGCCGTTCGGAGAGCCGGAAGATCCGCTCTTCGGCGCGGTTCAACAGGTGATCGGAGTCCTCCGGCGACTCGAACGCCTCGCCGACGATCTCCGTCCCGGCCGTGATCAGACGCCGCTTGACGGCCGCGTCGAGGACGATCCGCGCGTGATACGGCAGGTTGGCCGCCGTCGGCACGATGTCGACGATCCGCGCCAGGTACTCCGCGCCGCCGGCCTCCTCCAGCTCCCCGCGCCGGCGCAGCTCCTCGCGCACGGCGAGCGCGTCCGGGCTGTGGCCCTGGTCGCGCAGGTGGCTGATGGCGCCGAAGATGCGTCGGTGCGCGGGATGGTAGAAGTCGTCCTCGGCGAGGGTCTCCATGGCCCGGTCGGCCGCCGTCTCCTCGAGCAGCATCCCGCCCAGGACCGAGACCTCGGCCTCGTCGGAATGCGGTGGCACTCGCTCGGACGCGCGCTCGGCCAGGCTCGCCACGCTGGCTTCGGATCGGTTCACGGCCTCACGTCCGCTTTCCCTCGTCGTAGATCCGGCGAGCCAGCTGGACGTCCTCCCAGGTCGGACGCTTCAGACTCGCGTTGCGCAGCAGCGCCGCCGGATGGTACGTCGCGATCAGCGGGACGCCGCGGTACTCGAACACCCGGCCACGCATCCTGCCCATCGGCTCGTCGATCCGGAGCAAAGTCCGCGCCGCGTGCCGTCCGAGAGTCAGGATGACGGCCGGCCGGATGAGCTCGATCTGGCGCTCGAGGTACGGCTCGCACTGCGCCACCTGGTGGGGCTGCGGGTCCGCGTTGCCGGGGGGCCGACACTTGAGGACGTTGGTGATGAACACCTCGTCGCGCTCGAAGCCGATGGCC
>CAZCZH010000121.1:0-8032 GCA_964502985.1 uncultured Gemmatimonadales bacterium | reverse complement strand
GCGGTGGAGTCCTTCACCCGCCTCGGCCTGCCGCCGTACGTCGCGGCACTCCTGTTGATCGAACTCGACGGCCGCTCCCCGGTCGTCGCCGAAGACGCCAAGGCCGTCGAGCGCATGTGTCGAACCAACGGGGCGCGGCGCGTCGACGCGGCGCGCTCCGCGGACCATGCCGAGGATCTGCGCACGGCCCGCCGGGCGGCGTTCAGCGCGCTGGCCCGGCTCGGCCCGACGACGATCCTCGAGGACGCCACCGTGCCGCGCGGCGCGGTGCCCGCCATGCTCGAACGGATCCGCGGGATCGCTCGCCGGCACGACGTGACGATCGGCGTGTTCGGCCACGCCGGCGACGGAAACCTGCACCCGACGTGCGTCACGGACGCGCGCGACCCGGCCGCAATCGCCCGCGCCGAAGCGGCTTTCGAGGAGATCTTCGCCGCGGCCCTGGCCCTCGGCGGGACGATCACCGGCGAGCACGGCGTGGGGCTCGCCAAGCGCCGCTTCCTGCCGCGCCAGATCGGCGATCCGGCGATGCGCTTCATGCGCCAGATCAAGGCCGTCCTCGATCCCAACCACGTGCTCAATCCAGGCAAGGTGTTCGAGCCCGCCCCGCGCTGCGAGCACGCCCCGCTCGGCCACCCGCGATTCGAGGAGGCGCGGGCGTGAGGAACGGTGCGGGCTGGGAGGACCTCCTGGCGCCCTGCATCCGGTGCGGACTGTGCCTGCCTAGCTGTCCGACGTATCGGCTGACGCCCCGCGAGCGCGCCAACCCGCGTGGCCGGATCGCCCTGATGCGCGCCGTGGCCGCCGGCGAGATGGCCGACGACGACGCGGGGTTCGCCGAAGCGATGTACTATTGCGTCGGGTGCCGGGCTTGCGAGACGGCGTGCCCGGCGGGGGTCGAGTTCGGCCGGCTGCTGGAAGGCGCGCGGGAGCGCGTCGAGGAAGCACGGGCGCCCGGGCGCCCCACGGGCGTGTGGCGCGACTGGCTCCTGGAGCGAGTGCTGCCGCACCCCCACCGACTGCGGCTCGCCGCGCGCCTGCTCCGGCTCTACCAGCGGACCTTGGGTCGGTTCGGGGCGTGGCGCCGGTGGCTGGCCCGGCACCGACCTGGGCTCGCGCGGGCGCTGGAATCGGCGCCCGACGTTCCGCCTCAGGGTCGACGCTGGCGGCTGCCCGCCCGGATGGAGCCGCGGCCGCTCGAAGCGCGAGGATCCCGCGCTCGACAGCGCGGCAAGGTGGCTCTGCATCCGGGATGCGTGCAGGCCGTCCTGCTACCCGAGGTCAACGGGGACACGGTACGGGTCCTGACGCACAACGCGTGGCTCGTCGTCGTCCCGAGCGGGTTCCGCTGCTGCGGGGCGCTCCACGCACACCACGGACGCGTCCAGCGGGCGCGCGACCTGGCGCGGATCAACATCGCCGCGTTCGAGGAGGCCGAGGTGGAGGCCCTCGTGTCGAACGCCGCCGGCTGCGGAGCCCACTTCAAGAACTATGGCCACCTGCTCGCCGACGATCCGGAATGGGCGGCCCGCGCGGAGCGCTTCGCCGGCGCCGTCGTCGACGTCAGTGAGCATCTCGCGCGAGAAGGAATGCGTCGGCCGGCCCGCCCCTTCAGCCTGCGCGCGACGTACGACGACCCCTGCCACCTGATCCACGGCCAGCGCGTCGCCCGCGCGCCGCGGCTCGTCCTGCGCGCCATCCCCGGCCTGCAACTCGAGCCCCTCGCCGAGTCGACCACGTGCTGCGGCTCGGCGGGGATCTACAATCTGACCCATCCGGCTGCGGCGGACGCCCTTCGATCGCGGAAGATCGAGCGCATCGCGGCCACCGGGGCCGAGATCGTGCTCACGGGCAATCCGGGGTGTCTGCTTCAGATCTCGGCCGGACTGGCGGCCGCCGGGTCCACGGTCCGAGCCCTGCACCCGATGTCCCTGCTGCGTGTCGCCTACGAGCTTCCCCCGCTGCTGCCGCGCTGACAGTCGGGAGTACCGGGAATGTTGTCTCAACTAATTATGTGCCATTCACTTACGATAGCCATGGTGTAAGAGAACCGACAGCCTTCGAG
Organism: uncultured Gemmatimonadales bacterium; assembly: GCA_964502985.1. Classification (GTDB taxonomy): domain Bacteria; phylum Gemmatimonadota; class Gemmatimonadetes; order JACCXV01; family JAHWKZ01; genus CAZCZH01. The sequence goes on along the minus strand of CAZCZH010000121.1, from coordinate 5,967 downwards.
AGGCGTGTCTGGTATCCTGAAATCGTACTTGGCGTCGCCCGGAGTCGCGGATCGCGGCCCCGAAGACGCATGCGAGAGAGGAGGTAGCCATCATGACTGCGCTAGAGCAAGGAGTGAAGGATCGAGGAGTTCGCAGACATTTCGAGGGCGAGGAGCGAGCGAACGGGATGCCCGCTCGAGTCGATCGGACGTCGATCGAGCTCGTCGCCGGAGGCTCGTCCGTCGAGGCGCTGGCCGGAGCCGGGGCCGTCGTCCTCGCGATTCTCGGGCTGAGCGGCATCCTGCCCACGTCCCTGGCCGCCATCGCGGCCATTTGCGTGGGAGCCGCGCTGCTGTTCGAAGGCGCGTCCATCGCCGCCCGCTGGTCGGACATCCTGGACCGAACGAGCGAAGGCAGGCTGGAGGAGGTCGAGCTCGGTGGCGGGATGAGCGTCGAGATGCTCGGCGGAGTGGGCGGGGTGGCGCTCGGCATCCTGGCACTCATCGGGCTCGCGCCGATGACGCTTCTGGCGGCCGCCGCGATCACGCTGGGCGGCGCCATGGCGCTGGGAGCCGGCGCGGACGAGCGGCTCAACGATCTCGTACTGAGCCGCGTCGGCGCGCACGACACGACCCGCAAGGTCGCGCGCTACGCGGTCCAGACGGCCTCCGGGGCGGAGGTGCTGGTCGGTCTCGGCGGAGTGACGCTCGGGATCCTGGCCTTGATCGGATTCACGCCGCAGATCCTGGTACTGGTGAGCATGCTCGCGCTCGGTGCGGGCTCGCTGCTGACCGGCGGAGCGCTGGCGGGCCGCATGGGTCAGGCCCTGCACCGGCGCTGATTCCCAGACGACCGCGCGAGTGAAGGCCCCACCGCGAATCTCGCGGCGGGGCCTTCCCGCATCGGCAGGGGTCTCGCGAAGACCCCCAAACCGGGCTACTGCTCGTAGCTCTCGACGGTCTCCGCGTCTCGCGCCCGAGCCCGGTCCGGATCGTTCCCGAACTCGCGCCGCGCCCTCCGCTGGCGCAGCAGGTCCCAGCAGCGATCGAGCTGCACCTGGAGGTCGTCCAGCCGCGCACGCTCGTCGTCGGCGAGGCCCGCTTCCTTCTCGTACAACGCGTGCTCCTCGGCGACGAGCTTCTCGATACGGCGCAGGACCTTGGCGTCCTTGCCCTTCTTGCCCTTCTTGCCTTTCTTATCCTTCTTTCTTCCCTTCTTGCCGTCGCCCATGGGCCTTCTCCCGTCGGTGATTATTCCGGCTGCTTGTAGGATTCGACCCGCATCGTCAGGAACTCCTGACCGTCGGGTCCGGGCATGTACATCTCGTACACCATCGCTCCGCCCTCGCCCGGTCGCGTGACCGTACGGTACGGAACGTCCCGCTTGTCGTTCATGAAATCGTCCGTCGTGCCGCGCATCGTGATCGCCTTCGTGGCGGGGTCGTACGAGCCGCGGCTGATCATCGGCGCCGTCGACATGTTGTCCATCCAGATCGCCACGTACTCGCCACGGTAATTGTCGTACCCCAGCCAGTTCACGCCATGGAACGGCATCCCCATCATGTCGCCGTCGTAGTACTCGACCAGCCAGCGGCCGTCCAGCGACATCTCGGCGGAGCTCGTCGAGGCCGTCTCCAGAGGCGGTGCGCCGGGAGCCATCCACATGGTCACCTTCTGGGTCCAGTTGCCGACCAGGTCGTTCAGCATGGCGTGTCGCTCGCCGGGCGAGGCGACCTCCTGCCACTTGGCCATCATCTCCGGCGTCATCTCCTGGGCTCGAGCGCCGGCAACCGACAGCAAGCCGGTCAGGACCACGAAGGTCAGATCGCGCAGGATCCGTCTCACGAAGCTCCTCCTTCCAAAGTGGCGTGCTCGCGAGCGGTCAGCGCTCGCCGTCCAGGTAATCCGCTCGGTCCTCGCGCCGGAACACGGCGTCGACGACGCGTCTCGCAGGGTCCCCGCCGGGCGGCGCCCCGACCATGACGTACAGCTTGTCGGAATCCGGGTACTCGGAGACGTCGGGCTCGATCATGGTCGACAGGGCGAAGTACTCGAGCGGCCCGTCACCCGTGTTGAGGATCGAGTGCGCGCCTTCGATTCCCGCCGGGCAGGCGAACGCGTCGCCGGGGGACAGGTCGCGGGTCCCGTCGATCGTCCTCAGCTGGCCGTATCCGAAGCGCACGTAGAAGAACTCCTCGTTGGCGTGGTGGAAGTGAAACGGCCACGAGCGCCGACCGGGGGGGATCCGGTACAGGGAGTACCCCAGGAGCCGGGCTCCCGCCACCCGGGACAGGCGGCGACGCTCCCCGCCGAACGGGGCTTCGCCGAAGGTCTCCCACGGCACGCCCTCGAGCGATACGATGCGCGGATCGCGCTCCCCGGCCGGCGCGGGCGCTTCGCCCAGCGGTTCGTCGACCGGCTCGCCGACGAAGTACGCCGCCTCGTCCCGAGGATCGGAGGACAGGATGTGATCGTCCCTGGTCATCAGGCGCAGGGCGGGCTGCTCGGCGGCCAGCCCGCCGACCGCCACCAGCCGCTTGCCGGAGTCCGGATACTCGACCACTTCGCGCGGGATCATGGTCGACGCCAGGAGCAGGTGTGCCGGCCGGTCGCCGCGATTGAGGAACTGGTGGGCCGAGTCGGCCCCCGGGGGCAGGGCCGCGAGGTCGCCCGCGCTCAGCTCGTGCTCGGCCCCGTCGAGGCGGATGCGCACCGCGCCGCCGAGAACCAGCGCCAGCTCCTCGTTGACCAGGTGATAGTGGTACGGCACACTGGCCTTGCCCGCCGGAACGACCCACGCTGCGTACCCCAGCTTGGTGGCCCCGATGCGGCGCGAGATGTCGCCGTACGCGGCTGCGAACCGCTGGCCACCGGCGAACTCCTCCCACTCGAGCTCCGCCCAGTTGACGGTCTTCACGGCCATTCGGTACCTTCGCTTCCTGCATGCCGGACCCCAAGGAAATCGATCGCGCCGTCGAAGCCGTCTTCCAGGAGCGGGATCTCCAGAAGGCCGGGCTGCGCCAGAGGCGCGCGCTCAAGCTGCTGGACCAGGGTGTCTGGGAGGGGACGGTCGCCCCGTTCTACCAGGCCCGCGCCGAGCAGCGGATCAACGCCCACATCCGCACGCTGTGGGACGCGGCCACTCGAGACCGCGTCCGAAATCCGCGCGAATAGCTTCACCTCGTCGAGGCTGCGGCTTCCGGCGCCTCGTACACGATTTCTCCGTCGATCACCGTCTGCAGGACCCGCGTTCGCCACAGGTCGGCCGCCGGCGCCCGCATGGGGTCGCGGTCGAGCACGACGAGATCGGCCCGCTTGCCGACCTCCAGAGTGCCCACCGCGTCCTGCATCCCGACCACGCTCGCCGCATCCCGCGTGAAGCACGCCACGGCCTGCTCGCGGGTCATCGCCTGATCGACGCGCCATCCCTCCGGCGGCCAGCTCTTCTGGTCCTGCCGGGTGACGGCCGCATAGATGCCGAAGAACGGATTCGGGCTCTCCACCGGGAAGTCGCTTCCGCACACCAGGGGAACCCCCGCGTCGCGCATCCTGCGCCAGGCGTAGGCTCCCCCGATCCGCCTCGGGCCCACGCGGTCCTCGGCCCAGTACATGTCGCTCGTGGCGTGGGTCGGCTGCATCGAGGCGACCACGCCGAGCCGTGCGAAGCGCGGGATGTCCTCCAGCGCCACGACCTGGGCGTGCTCGATACGCGGTCGCCGATGCGGCCGGAACTCGTAGGAAGTGACATCGGGTCTCGCGCCGGGGCCGAGCCGAGCGCGCAGCGAGTCGAGGCCGAACTCGATCGCGTCGAGAGCGATACGGTTGCCGCGGTCGCCGATGGCGTGGATCGCCGGCTGGAGCCCCAGCGCCAGCGTCCGCGCGACGCGGGCCTTCAGCGTGTCGGGGTCCATGACGAGCAGGCCGCGGTTGCCAGGGTCGTCCGCGTACGGCTCGAGGAGCGCGGCCCCGCGGCTCCCGAGGGCTCCGTCGGCGTAGAACTTGACCCCCACGACGCGCAGGTGGGAGTCGTCGCCGGCCCGCACACGCTCCCCGCCGCCCGCCTCCCACCACTCCAGCGCCCCGGCGCGCCTCGCGAGCAGGTAGACCGCGAAGCGTGGCACGAGGACGCCGGCGTCGGCCCAGCGGCGATACATCTCCAGCGTGTCCGGCCAGACCCCCATGTCGTGGGCGCCGGTGAGCCCCACTGCGAGCATGGCCCGCTGGGCGGCTTCGAGCCGTGCCCGGACTTCGGTCGAGTCGGCAGCGGGGATGGCGCGCTCGACGAGGTCCGTCGCGTTGTCGATCAGGATCCCGGTTGGATTTCCCGTGTCGTCCCGCAAGATCCGCCCGCCGGGAGGATCGGGCGTCGAGGCGTCGATCCCGGCGGCCGCGAGGGCGGACGCGCTGGCCCACACGGCGTGCCCGTCGACGCGCCCCAGCACCAGGGGATTGCGCGGCGCCGCCGAGTCGAGCACGGCGTGCGTCGGGAACGCTTTCTCGGACCAGTCGTTCTGGTCCCAGCCCTGGCCGACGATCCACGCGCCGGCCGGCCGGCCCGCCACCGCCTCGCGGACCCTGGCCGCGATCTGCTCGGGGCTCGTCGTCCCCACGAGATCGAGCTCGCGGAGGGCCTCCCCCAGCCCCAGGACGTGCGCATGGGCGTCGATCAGCCCTGGGAGCACGGTCCTTCCGCGGACATCGAGAACACGCGTATCCGGCCCCAGGAAACGGGCTTCGATCTCGGCGCTCGATCCGAGCCCGACGATGGCCCCACCACGCGCGGCCAGCGCCTCGACGGGCGACGTCCCGGGGCGCATCGTGCGGATGACGCCATGGGCCACGATCAGGTCCGCCGGAGCCTCCTGCCCTGCCGCCGGCGCGCTCCCCGCGCCGAGGCACGGAAGCAGGACGGCAAGGACGCGAGCGGCCATGGATCGCATGGCACCTCCTGGCGAACTTCGGGTACCGGCACGGGGAAGGCCGGCGTACCTTCCGCCGCCGACCGCAGGCCAATCTAGGGAGCCCCATGGAAGAGCGCATCCTCCAGTTCCTGACGCCCTGGCTCGCCCAGTACGGCTACTGGACGCTGCTCCTCGTCACGTTCCTCGAGACGAGCGCGTTCCTGGGCCTCGTGGCTCCTGGAGAGACGATCATCGTCTTGTGCGGCTTCTACGCCTTTCGCGGGGTGCTCGATCCGTGGGTCGTCGGAGCGATCGCCGCGCTGGGAGGTCTGGCCGGAGACCAGGTGGGGTACCTGATCGGGCGGCGCTTCGGGCGCGGGGTGCTGGAGCGGTTCGGCCGCTATTTCTTCTTCGACGAACGTCGCCTGCGAGCCACCGAGAGCTACTACGAGAGACACGGCGGGAAGACTGTGTTCTTCGGGCGCTTCCTCTCGATCCTGCGCTCGTTCGGTCCGCTGGTGGCCGGCAGCAGCCGCATGTCGTACCCACGCTTCTTCGCCATGAGCGCCGCGTCGTGCGCCTTGTGGGGGGCCGGATACACGTTGCTCGGCTACTTCTTCGGCAAGTCCTGGGACCTGATCGATCGCTATCTGGGGTGGGGCGGGCTGGCGGCGTTCGTCGCCGGCGTGGCGCTCTTCGTATGGTGGCTGCATCGGCGGAGCCATCGCGACGCGCGACCGGAGCCTTCGGTCGAGACCGCCGACGAGGCCGTCACCTGAGTCGCGGACGGTCCGCAGTTCAAAGTCGCGACGTTTCTCGACCGAAAGGAGTCACGTGCGCCCTCGCGAGCTGATCCTCGCCCTCTCGATGCCGATCCTTCTCACGCTCGTCGCGTGCGGCGGTGGCGGACCGGCCCGCGCTGTCGCCGGGCGTAACGTCCTGCACCTGTATCTGGCCTCCGACCCGGCGAGCCTCGATCCGATCCAGGCGGTCGATTTGTACCGGGGCCAGATGGTGGTCTACCTGTTCGACGGCCTCGTGCAGTTCGAGGACGGGGAGATCCGACCCAACCTGGCGAAGGCATGGG